>DATBET010000140.1:0-6119 GCA_036558885.1 Gaiella sp. | reverse complement strand
GGCCCTGGAGCGGGCGCGCGCGGAGATCATGCGGCTCACGCGCGTGGCGGACGAGCTCGAGGCTTCGCTGCCCAAGCAGGTCTCGATCGCCGTGCGCGACGGGATCGCCCGCGAGGTCGTCCCGGTCAGCCGGAGCCTGGCGGAGATCCGCGGCGGCGTGAACCAGGCGCTGCGGCGGCTCGAGCGGCTCGAGGAAGAGCTGATCGCGGAGCGGAATGCGAGGATCGACGACCTGGGCATCCTCGTCGACCTCGTCACATCCGGCTGGAGCGGCGTCGACGCGCGGCTCAAGCGGCTCGAATCCGGGATGGAGGGCGTCGTCGTGCCGCTCCCGACGGAGCGGGACGAGGTCGAGCACCCGGGCGACAACGCAGCGGTCGCCTAGCGCCGGCGTTCAGCCGAGCGCGACGGCGACCGCGCAGGTCGCCGCCCACGCGGCGACGGTGAGGAGGATCGGCAGGTCGGTGACGAGCACGGCCTCCGGCTCCTCCCCGACGCCGCGCGTCCGCAGCAGGCGTCGGTACCGGCCGAGCCCGAACGCGACGAGCGGCACGGTCGCCACGAGCAAGAGCGAGTCGTAGGCCGACACGGTGTACGCCGCGTACACCCCGACCGTGGTGACGGCCACGACGCCGAGCAGCCGGTCGAGCGCGGCCGCCGAGTAGCCGGCGAGCGCAGGGCGCGCGCGCGCCCCGCCGAGGCGCAGCTCGGCGCGCCGCTTCGCGAGGGCGAGGAACAGCGCGAGGAGGAACGTGCAGACGAGGAGCCACGGGGAGATGCGCACGTCGACGGCGATCGCCCCGGCCGCGGCGCGCAGCACGAACAGCGCGGCGATCACGAGGACGTCGACGTGCTCGACCGCCTTGAGACCGAGGGAGTAGGCGCTCTGGAGCGCGAGGAACGCGAGGATGCACGCGAGGGAGGCGGGCCCGAGCGCAGCGGTAAGGGCCAGGGCGATCAGCGAGAGCGCGGCCGCCGCGCCGAGCGCGACGGCCGGGGAGACGCGTCCCGAGGCGACCGGGCGCGATGCCTTGACGGGGTGCAACCGATCGGAGGCGGCATCACGGACGTCGTTGACGAGATAGGCAGCGCTCGAGGCGGCGCAGTACGCGACGAACGCCGTGACGGCGGCGACCCAGCGCCCGGCGTCGCCGAGCTCGGCGGCGAACAGGATCCCCGCGAACAGCAGGAGGTTCTTCGTCCACTGGCGCGGGCGGAGCGCCGCGACCAGCGCCCCCGGCCCCGTCCGGGAGCCGGTGAGCGGGACCGGCGCAGTCAATGGTTCCGCCACGCCGTGACTCTAATCACCTGCGAGCGTCCGTTCCGCAGGGGCGGAACGGACGCCGCAAGCTCCGTTGCGGCCGGCTCCGCCGGCCGCACGGGCACATCCCTGAAGTGGACTGCCGGCATCGCCGGCGTCCGGCGTCGCGCGCACGCGCCGCTACGCCGAGGGTGACCGGGCGGGCAGCACGAGCCGGAAGCGGCTGCCGTGTCCCGGCGCGGTCTCGAGCTCGATCCGCCCGCCGAGGGCCCCGGCGAGCTCGCGCGCTATCGGCAGCCCGAGCCCCGTCCCCTGCGTGTCCGTGGAGACGAACGGGCTGAAGATGCGGTCGGCGTCGGCGGGCGAGATCCCGGGGCCGCTGTCCGAGACCTCGACCCGGACCGTGCCGTTCCGCGACTCGAGCGCGAGCCCGACCGCCCCGCCGTCGGGTGTCCAGCGAAACGCGTTGTTGAGCAGGTTCGTGATCACCTGGAGCACCCGGTCGCCGTCAGTGATCAGAATGGGCGCGCCCTCCGCGCCCGCGACCGTGAAGGCGATGTCGCGGCGGCGGGCCTCGTCGCCGAACGACCCGTACGCGTGCTCGACGAGGCGGCCCATGTCGACCTCCTCGGTGTGGACGGTGAACCGGTGCGCACGAAGCTTCGCGAGGTCGAGCACGTCGCCGACGAGCCGTTCGAGACGGGTCGCCTCGTTCGCGACGACGTCGAGCGACGCCGCCACGAGCTCGGGCTCCTCGATCAGCCCGTCCCGCAGCGCGTCGACGTGCCCCTTGATCGCCGTCAGCGGCGTCCGCAGCTCGTGCGACACGGACATCAGGAACTGCCGCTCGCGCTCCTCGGTCGCCGCCAGGCGGTCGGCCATCTGGTTGAACCGCTCCGAAAGGTGCGAGACCTCGCGCCCGCCGCGTCCGACCGGCACGTGCACCGTGTAGTTCCCGGACGCGATCTCGTCCGAGGCCGCCGCGAGGGCCTGGATCGGGCGGCTGATCCGGCGCGAGAGCCAGAGGCCGAGCAGCCAGGCGAGCAGCGCACCGATCGCGATCGCGGCCGCTAGCCGGCCGATGAGCGGCACCCACTGGTCGCGGACGACGTCGCCCGGCTTCGCGACGACGATCGCGCCGAGCGCGGGCCCCTGGGGCTCCAGGCGGAGCGGCTGGGAGATCGCGAGGAACGTCCGGGTCTCTCCGGGCGGGCGGAACTCGAACTCGAGCTGGCCCTCCTTGGTGAACACCTGCCGTGGGACTGCCGATTCGGGGAGCCGCTGAAGGCCGGAGTTCTGGCCGGGGAACGCGGGCGCGCCGACGTAGAAGAGCTGGTCGCCGGTCGCGAGCTCGAGCGCCTGGGGCGCGAAGTCGGGCGCTGGCGTCCCCTCCTCGGCGGCGCGCAGCGCAGCGTCCCCGTACAGCTGGGCGATGCCGCTCGCCTCGCGACCGAGCTCCTCGTACGAGCTGTCGCGCGAGTAGCCCTGGAACAGCCGCAGGGCGATCACCGAGGACAGGACGCCGGCGGTCACGATCCCGAGCAGGAACAGCGCCGGCAGCCGAAAGCGCAGCGAGCCGGGCATCACCGGGAAGCGTACGCCGAGCCTCGGCCCTGCGAGCCGGCGCGGGGGAGGAACGGCGACGAGGCGCGCGACCCCGCGGGTCCGCCGGCGCATCGTCGGCCTCAGGCGGTCGGCGCGGTCGTGCGCTCGGTCGCGACCTTGTAGCCGACGCCCCACACGGTGACGATCGGCGAGGCGTCCCCGAGCTTGCGGCGGATCTGCCGCACGTGCACGTCGACCGTCCGGGTGTCGCCGGCGAACGTGTAGCCCCACACCCGCTCGAGCAGCTGGTCGCGCGTCAGCACGATCCCGCGGTGGTCGAGCAGCTCCCAGAGCAGGTCGAACTCCTTGGGCGCGAGCTGGATCTCGTCGTCGCCGACGAGCACCTCGCGTCGGCCGGAGTTGATCACGAGGTCGCCGTGGCGGAGCTCGTCGCCCTCGTCGATCCGGCGATCGGAGGTCGCCCGGCGGAGCACGCTCTTCACACGGGCCACCAGCTCCCGTGGGTTGAACGGCTTCGTGAGGTAGTCGTCGGCGCCGACCTCGAGACCGATGATCTTGTCGACGTCCTCGTCCCGCGCGGTCAGCATCAGGATCGGCACGTCAGAGCTCTTGCGGATCCGGCGGCAGATCTCGATCCCGTCCATGTCGGGCAGGTTCAGGTCGAGCACGATCAGCGACGGCATCTCGGCGGCGACCGCGTTCAGGGCACCCGTGCCGGTGCCGACCGCCCGCACGCCGTACCCCGCGTTCTTGAGGTAGAGGGACACGAACGACGCGATCGACTGCTCGTCCTCCACGACCAGCACGGTCTGGGTCTGGCCGGTCACGGCACGACCTTCGTCGCCTTCAGGAGCGGCGAGCCGAAGACGACCCGCTCGGCCTCGCCGGGCACCGGGGTCGGCTCGAGGTCGCCGACGGCATAGGTGCCTGTCGCGCCGGTCACGTCCGGGTTGCCGTCCAGGACCGCCCACCCCTGACCCCGGGCGGAGATCGAGAAGCCCTCGCCGCGCACGGTGATCCGGTAGCTGCCCCCGGGGACGTAGAAGTTCACGTCCTTGCCGCGCATCCACGCCGTCTTGCCGCGGGGCACGCCGTTGACCCGCGGGCTCCACTGGTCGAGCGGGGTCACGTCGATCACCTGGATCTCGCCCTTCTCGAGCCGGCCGATCACGATCCCGTTGCCACGGATGGTCACCACGCCGCGGGCATCCTCGATCGAAAGGGTCTCCGCGGCAGGCGTCGCCGCAGCCCCGCCGGCGAGCGGCATGACCGCGAGCACGACAACGATGACGAGCGCGAGGCGCATACGTGACCGAAGTATCGGCACGGCGCGTGGGTGCACGGTGAGACGTCCGTAAGGAAAGTGTAAACGGCCCGAGCGGGGCCGCGGCGGTGCAAGATCCCCGCCACGTGGAAGACCTCCTCGACTTCGGGACAGTGGTGCTCGTGGTGTCGGCCGGGCTCGTGCTCGCGATCGGCGTGCGGCTTCTCGCCGGCCGGCTCGGCATCCCGACGGCCGGGCTCCTGCTCGTGGTCGCCGCGGCCGTCTCCGACCTCGTAGAACGGCTCTCCGCGGTGCTCAGCTTCGAGGACGTGCAGCGGATCGCGACACTCGCGCTCGTCGTGATCCTCTTCGAGGGCGGCTCGAAGATCGGCCTACGCCGGTTCCGCAAGGCGGCCGTCCCGATCCTCGCGCTCGGCATCGTCGGCACGTTCGCGACCGCCGCGCTGCTGATGGTCGCGGTCCACTACCTCCTCGACCTGTCCTGGACCGCATCGAGCCTGATCGGAGCGGCGCTCGCCCCGACGGACCCGGCGGTGACGTTCTCGGTGCTGGCCGGGAAGGAAGTCGAGGGCCGCTCCGGCACGATCCTCGAGGGTGAGTCGGGCTTCAACGACCCCGTCGGGATCGCGCTGATGATCGGCATGGTCGAGCTCGCCACCCACAGCGACGCGTCGGTGGTCACCGTCTTCTGGGAGTTCCTCCGCGAGATGAGCGTCGGGCTCGCGATCGGGGTCCTCGGCGCGGCCGCGATCACGGCGGTGATCCGCCGGGCGCCGTTCCCGGACCGCACGCTCTACCCGATCGCGGTGATCCTCATGGTGGGCGCGATCTACGGCGCGGCGACCGTTGCGCGTGGCTCCGGCTTCCTGGCGGTGTTCGTCGCCGGGATCCTCGTCGGCGACATCCGGTTCGAGGCGAGACGGGCCGTCCGCGCGTTCAACGCGGCGCTCGGGGAGCTCGGCGAGCTGGCCGCGTTCGTCGCCCTCGGCCTGACCGTCGACCTCGCCTTCATCGGCGACGAGGGCCTCTGGTGGCGCGGGCTCGTCATCGCCGTGCTCCTCGGGTTCGTCGTCCGGCCGCTGGCCGCCGGGCCGCTGCTCTCGGCGATCGACCTGTCCTGGGGCGAGCGCGGCTTCATCGCCTGGAGCGGTCTCAAGGGCGCCGTCCCGATCCTCCTCGCCTCGCTCGCGGTGGTCGCGCAGACCGAGTACGCGGACAAGATCTACGGGATCGTGTTCGTCGTCGTGCTCTTCTCAGTCGTCGTTCAGGGCTCGCTGGTGCCGACGGTTGCGCAGCGACTGCGCGTGCCGCTCGAGGAGGCACCGCCGCCCCCGGCGCCGGCCGCTCAGTAGGTGTAGAAGCCGCGGCCGGACTTCCGGCCGAAGAGACCGGCGTTCCGCATCGCCACGAGCCGGGGCGGCGGCGCCATCCGAGGCTCGCGGAGCTTCTCGTACAACGCCTCCGAGGCGTGCACGTGGACGTCGATCCCGACGAGGTCGACGAGCGTGCAGGGGCCCATCGGCCAGCCCGCCCCGTTCGTCATCGCCGCGTCGAGCGCCTCCGGGGTGACCCGCGCCTCGTCGAGGACGCGCACGCAGTCGTTGAGCAGCGGGATCAGGACGCGGTTCACGACGAAGCCCGGCGTGTCGTGGCAAGGCACGGCCACCTTGCCGAGCGCCTCCACCACCGAGAGCGCCGTCTCCACCGCATCGTCCGAGGAGAGCTCGGCACGCACGACCTCGACGAGCGGCATCAGCGGCGCCGGGTTGAAGAAGTGCATCCCGACCACGCGCTCCGGCGACGAGGTCGCCGCGGCGATCTCCGTCACCGACAGCGCGGAGGTGTTCGTCGCGAGCACCGCGTCGGGCCGGCAGATCCGCTCCAGGTCGGCGAAGAGCGCGCGCTTCGGGTCGAGCTCCTCCACGATCGCCTCGACGATCAGGTCGCAGTCCTCGAGCATGGCCAGCTCGGTGGTCGTCGTGAGCCGCGCGACGGCGTCGTCGCGCT
>DATBET010000139.1:0-5425 GCA_036558885.1 Gaiella sp. | reverse complement strand
GTGCGTGCTCGTCGCCCGCCGCGAGGACCGTCTCCGCGCCCTCGCCGAGGAGATCGGCGGCGAGGTCGAGCTCTGCGACGTCGCCGACCGCGACGCGGTCGAGGCGCTCGCGGCACGGATCCTCGAGCGCCATCCGGCCGTCCACCTCCTCGTCAACAACGCGGGAATCCCGGCCCGGGGGAACTTCCTGACGGTCGACCTCGATCGCATCCGCCGCGTGATGGACGTGAACTACCTCGGCGGCGTCTGGTGCACGCGCGCGCTGATGCCGGGGCTGCAGTTGGCCGCCGGGCAAGGCGGCGCCCACGTCGTCAACCTCGTCTCCGTGGCGGGCACCGCGGCGTTCGCGCCGGCGGGCGCCTACGCGGCGGCGAAGCACGCTCAGCTGGCGTTCTCCCGCTCGCTCGCGGCCGCGCTGCGTGGCAGCGGCATCCGAGTCCACACGGTGCTCCCCGGCTTCGTCGAGACCGAGAGCTTTCCGCAGAAGGGAGTGCTCAAGAGCCCGCTGCTCGGGATGTTCGTGATCCAGCCGCCGCGGGTCGCCAAGGCGGTCGTCGACGCGGTCGAGAAGGGCAAGGCCGAGGTGACCGTGCCGTGGTTCCCGTACCGGCCGATCGCGATCGCCCAGGCCCTGATGCCCCGCGTGGTCGGGCGCTTCGCCGGGATGTCTGATTACAGGCCGGGCTCGGTGCCGATGTCCTCGGAGCCCGAGCCGGAGGACAGCGCGCGGTCGTTGAGCCGGCCGACCCACTCCGCGAAAAGCGGGTCGACGAGCGAGTAGCCGCCCCCGTCGCGCTCCTCGATCTCCGCCGTCGCGGCGAGGCGGGGGAGCGCGCGGCGGACGACGTCCTTCGTCAGCTCGAGCCGGCGAAGCGGGCCCGTGCGGTACGGCGATCCGTCGCCGAGGAGCAGCGCGCGCAGCGTCTTCTGCTGCGAGACGTCGAGGCCGCGCCACTGCGCGTCGAACTCCGCCTCGAGCTCGCGCAGCGCGGCGGCGTGCGCGGCGTCCCAGTCGTCGAGCGTGCCCTCCGCACCGGGGCGGACCTCCTCCCACAGCCGGTGCGCGAGCAGCATCGCCCGTTGCGGGTGGCCGCGGGCGGCCAGGAGCATCGGCCCCAGGGCCTCTCCCGCACGCCGTCCCGTCAGCTCGAAGCGTTGCGAGACGTACGCCGCGAGGTCGGTGTCGGCGAGGCGGCCGAGGCGCATGGGCACGGCCGAGCCGTAGAGCGGTCTGTCCTTCGTCTCGAAGAGGAGCCGCATGAGCGCCGGCTCGGAGCCCGCGAAGACGTAGGAGGCGACTTCTCCGTGGTGCTGGATGTGGGAACGGACCAGCCCGTCGAGCCCGTCGATCCGGCCGATGTCCTGGAACTCGTCGAAGGCGATCAGCGCCCGGTAGCCCCCGGACGACTCGAGCCGAAGCGGCAGGTCGAGCAGGGCGTGCAGCGCGGGGAGCGGGTCGGAGGCGGGCTCGAGCTGGAGCCGGGCGCTGATCCCGAGCGCCCCGAGCGAGAGGCCGACGCCCGTCCGCTGGAGGAACGCCTCGATCCGCGAGCGGAGCTCGCCCTTGAGCTGCTTCGCGTATGCGCGCTCGAGCCGCACGGTCACGTCGGCGATCGAGGAGACGCGGTAGAGGTCGACGAGGATCGGGATCAGCCCCTCGTCGCGCTCCCCGTCGTGCAGCGCCTTCTTGAGGAGGCTCGTCTTGCCGTACTTGCGCGGCGCGTAGAGGCGGACGTAGTGTCCGCCGACCGCGTCGTGGAGCAGCGCGCGCACCTCGGCCTCGCGGTCGACGACGTCCTCGGGCGCGACCGGGCGCGAGTACACGAACGGGTTCACGTCCTCGATCATGCGCCTTGCAGGCTACCGAAGATTCGCCTGCTTGACTACTGAGCGGTCGTCAGGATCGCAACTCCTAGCCGTGCTTGACCGCCACGTACCAGCCGAGCTCGACGTGGTACGAGGCCGGCGCCATCCGGGCAACGCGTGCGCGCTCCTCCCCTTCGAGCCCGACGAGGCCGAGGTACTCCTCCATGTCCCGGTGCTCGTGCACGACCCGGTTCGCCACGACCGTGAGGTCGTTTGCGTCGAGGTAGCCGCGGATGTCGGCGTCCGGCAGCAGGCGCGTGTGCGACGGGTCGCGCGCCCGCTCGAAGCGGTCGAGCTCGAGGCTGCGGATCGGGTCGACGTCGCCGAGCTGGTCGGCGACGAGGATGCGGCCGCCCGGCCGAGCGACGCGTGCGAGCTCCGAGACGACGAGCTCGGGCCGCCTGACGTGGTGGAGGACGCGCAGGCACCCGACGATGCCGAAATCGCCGTAGGGGAACGGCAGCGCGGTCGCGTCGCCTACCAGGAAGGTGCAGTTGGCCGGAGCCCCGTTGCGCGCCGCCTCGACGTAGACCTCCGACTCGTCGACGCCGACGACGTCTCCGACATGGGAGGCCAGGGCGTACGCGAGCGCGCCCGTGCCGCAGCCGACGTCGAGCGCACGCTCGTCACCGGCGAACGGCGCGAGCAGCTCGACGACGAGCGACTCGAGCGATTCGTGCCGCGACTCCCGGAGCGCCCGGCGCCGCTCGACCGGATCAGACATCGACGACCACTCTCTCGCTCCGGCCGGACGCGACGCGAATGCCGCAGGCGAGCTCGTACGCGAGCGTGTCGGCCACCTTCGCGTGCAGCTCCAGCGTGACGCCGTCGCCCACCAGCGTGACCGGCGTGCCGCGCTCGCGCGGGCCGGGCAGGCGGACGGCGAGCGCGTCCATGGAGACGGCCCCCACGACCTCTGCGCGCTCGCCCCCCACGACGACCTCGGTGCCGGTCATGTCGCGCCGGAAGCCGTCGGCGTAGCCGACCGGGACCAGGCCGATCCACGTCTCCTCGGCTGAGACGAAGCGCCTCCCGTACCC
This sequence comes from Gaiella sp., assembly GCA_036558885.1. GTDB lineage: Bacteria > Actinomycetota > Thermoleophilia > Gaiellales > Gaiellaceae > Gaiella. Next base: position 2,519 of record DATBET010000139.1, on the reverse strand, counting down.
GGTGCTCTCCCCGGGGCCGAGTCGGCGGACGTAGGCGAGCTCGGACTCCCAGCGCAGCGCGGGCCGGAGACCGAAGCGACCGGGGTCCTCGCCGAGCGGGTCGACCCCGTAGAGCGCGATCCCGCAGCGGGCCGCGTCGAGACGAGAGCGCGGGAGGGTCAGCGCGGCGGCGCTGTTCGCGGCGTGGCGCACGACGCCCGCTGCGTGGGGGTCGGTCGCGCTGAGGAACCGGTCGAGCTGCTCTGCGGTGAAGGCGGCGTCGGCGCCGGCGGACGCGAAGTGCGTCATCAGCCCGACGACGGAGGAGCCCGGGGCGTCCAGTTCGCCGAGGCCCCAGCGGCCCATCCCCGTGTCGAGCTTCACGTGGAGCGGGACGCCCTCGGGAAGCCGCTCGTCCTGGACGGTGAGCTCGAGCCGTGCGTCGCGCGCCCGGGCGACGGCCTCGGGAGCGGTCGGGCCGAGCACGAGGATCCGCGCGTCCGGAAAGGCCTCGCGGAGCGGCAGCGCCTCGCCGACCGTCGCGACGCAGAGCGCCGCGGCGCCACCGACGAGCGCCGCGCGTGCGACGTCCGTCGCGCCGTGGCCGTAGCCGTCCGCCTTGACCACGGCCCACAGCTCCGAGCGGCCGATGGCGCGCCCGAGAGTCTCGGCGTTGTGGCGGATCGCGGGGAGGTCGACGGTGACGAGCGAACGGGGCACGGAGGACATTCTCTCGCGCGCCCGGTGCCGTGCGGCTACTGGAACGAGACCTCGCAGCCCTGGAACGTGTCGGTGCCGGGCCCGCCGAGGCAGACGTCGAAGCCGCCGCTCGCGTTGATGCGGTCGTTGCCTCCGCCCCCGAGGATGCAGTCGGACTTCCCTCCGCCCACGATCCGGTCGTCGCCCGGCGTGCCCAGGGTGAGCGCCGCGCCTCCCTTCCCGCCCTGCTGACCCTTGACCTCGGTCAGGTCGAGCGCGGCGCACTCGGGCGGCTTGAGCATGTTCGCGGTGATCGCGCTCTGACCGCGGCCGATGAAGCTGTTCGCGACGGTGTTCCTCGCCGTCGTGGCGAAACCGGTCATCGCGACGAGCCCGGCGACCGCGACGACGACCAGGCCGCGCGCGCTCACCACGAGGGGCTCGGCAGCGGGCTCGCCGCGCCGCCCTGCTCGGCGCGGGCGCGATAGCGGTAGACGGCGATCCCGTCGTCGACGAGGTAGACGTCGCCGTTGTCCTCGGCGACCCGCAGGATCACCCTGTCGTACGCGTCGGCGATCCGCACGAGGTCCTCGATGTCGTCGACGTCGGTGACCCATCGCTCCTCGGGGACGACCGCGCGCGCCGGGACGATGCGTGAGCCGTGACGCGCCTCGATCCGCCCCGACCGCGAGACGCCGCCCGTCGAGACGAGGAGGCCCGCGCCGAGGAGGAGGACGGCGAGCGACGCCGCGACGCCGAGCAGCGAGACGCGACGTGCGTCGTCCACCCCGAAGGCGTGCGAGCCGACCCCGACCGTCCGCGGGAGCGTCACGGTGCCCGGCTCGAGGCGACGCGCGCTGAAGCTGGGGGCGGTGCCGGGCGAGGCGCCCGCCGGCGGAAGCGGCTGCAGGGTCGTCCCGTCGTACGAGAAGTCGAGGTGCGGGCCGAACGTGTCGTCGACCCTGGTCGGCCCGGTCGTGCCGGACACCGCCACCCGCGGGCGGAGCTCGACGGTGATCGCGGCAAGCGGTGCCGCGGTCAGCTCGCGCGCCTGGACGACGAGCTCTTCGAACGCATCGACGTCGAAGAGGCCCTCGACGGAAGCGGTCGGCCCCACGAACGTCCGGTCGGGCGCGAGCAGCAGGGTCCGCTCCCAGCCGCTCGTGTCCCGCACCACGGCGTCCAGCCCGATCGAGCCGTGCAGGTCGGACGCGCGGGCCGCGTCGAGCCGGTAGGAGAACGAGACCCGCAGCGTGTCGACGAGGCGGGTGAAGACCGGCATGCCCGTCTCGACCGTGCCGGACGGGTAGACGGCGTCACGCTTGGTCTCGGCCGAGTAGGCGAAGGTCCCCGCGTGCGCGTAGAGCCGTGCGACCGGCCGGGTGGAGCTCTCGCTCGTCGCCCATGCCACGACCGCGAGGGTTGCGAAGAGCGCGAGCGCGACGACGCCGACGGTGGCGAATGCGCGCCCGACGGTCGCCGAGACCGCCGGCCCGTTCGCCGCCGCGTCGGGCAGCGCCACGACGGGCCGGTTTGCCGGCGCGCGCCGCTGCGTGACCTCGCGTCCCCCGCCGACCCCGACCAGCAGAAGGAGCCCCAGCAGGATCGCGAGGTGCACGGGCTGCTTGAGCCAGGAGAGGACGGAGCCCGCCCCCGGGACGCTGAACCACATCCGCCCGAGCACCTCGTCCGGCAGGGGGCGGACGGGATCGACGAAGTCGTTGTTGTCGCCCTTGGTGACGAAGTGCCCGCCGCGCTGCGCGACGATCCGGTGCAGCACCCGGACGTTGGTCTCGCGGTCCTGGTAGAGCACCGTGTCGCCGACCTCGTATGACGATTTC
>DATBET010000138.1:0-4785 GCA_036558885.1 Gaiella sp. | reverse complement strand
GTGGGCGCGCACGGACGACGGCGAGATCAGAGGCTTCCTCGTCGAACGGGGCACCCCGGGCTTCTCGGCCCCCGAGATCCACAAGAAGATCTCTCTGCGCGCCTCGATCACGTCCGAGCTCGTCCTCCAGGACGTGCGCGTGCCCGACGACGCGATGCTCCCCGCAGCCTCGACGCTGCGTGGCCCGCTCTCGTGCCTGAACGAGGCGCGGTTCGGAATCGTGTTCGGCGCCGTCGGCGCCGCGCGCGCGTGCTTCGAGGAGGCGCTCGCGTACGCGAAGGAGCGGATCGTCTTCGGCAAGCCGATCGCCGGTTATCAGATCACGCAGCAGAAGCTCGCCGAGATGGCGCTCGAGGTGAACCGTGGCTTCCTCACCGCGCTCCACATCGGCCGGATGAAGGACCAGGGGACCCTCCGGCCAGAGCACGTCAGCCTCGGGAAGATGGGGAACGTCCGCGGCGCGCTCGAGGTCTGCCGCTCCGCGCGCACCATCCTCGGCGGCAACGGGATCACCCTCGAGTACCCGGTGATCCGCCACATGAACAACCTCGAGTCGGTGCTCACCTACGAGGGCACGCACGAGGTGCACACGCTCGTCGTCGGCCAGGCGCTGACCGGCGAGAACGCCTTCGGGCGCGACTGAGCCGCCTCAGGTCGTCGCCCGACGCGCCTGCGGCGGTGCTGTGTCCGCGCGTCGAAGGTCACGCACCTCCCGCACTGCGACGGGGCCGACCTTCGAGGCCGCGGAGACGACCGCCGCGCCGACCAGGGCGGTGTCCACGCCGACGAGGTCGGAGATCGGCCCCCACAGCGCGAATCCGATCGGCATGAACACGAGCGAGATCGCCCAGTCGTACGAGGAGACGCGCGAGAGGACGTCTTGCGGCACCTCGCTCTGGAGCACGGTCTCCCACAGCGTGTTGGACATGACGATCGAGGCGAAAGCCGCGGTTGCGCCGAGCGCGATCACCGCGGTCGGCACCGGCAGGGCGAAGAGCAGCACGTAGATCGCCATCCCCATCGCGACGAGGTGGCCGGCGACGAGCGGACGCGGCGGCCGCCAGCGGAGCGCGACGACCCCGCCGAGCGCGCCGCCGATGCCGCCCGCCGTGGCGATGATCCCCCAAGCCGCGGCGCCGCCGAGCTCCTGCTCGGCGACGATCGGGCCGAGCACACCCTGCGCGCCCCAGGCCATGTTCCCGATCCCGAAGCTCAGGAGGCTCGCCCAGAGCCAGCGCCGGGCGCGAACCGCTCGCCAGCCTTCGGCGAGGTCGCCGAAGAACGACCGGCGCTCCTGCACCGCCGCGGCCGACACGCGCACCGCAGCGAGGAGGACGGCACTCGCGGCGAACGTCACGGCGTCGATCGCGAACACCCAGCCCGGCCCGACCGTCGCGACGATCAGGCCCGAAAGCGCAGGCCCGGCGATCCAGGTTCCACTTCGCGTCAGGGCGAGAAGGGCGTTGGCGTTCTGCAGCTGCGGGCGGCTGACCGCCTGTGGCACGAGGCCGGTCGACGCCGGCGCGAAGAACGACTGGGCCGCGCCGACGACGACCGCGAGGACGACGAACTCCCACAGCGCCGCCCGCCCGGAGATCACGAGCACCGCGAGCGCCAGCAACGCCAGCCCCCGGACGATGTCGCACGAGAGCATCACGACACGCCGCTCGAGCCGGTCGGCCCAGACGCCGCCGGCGAGGATGAAGACCGAGTGGGAGAGCGTGAACGCCGCGAACACGACGCCCAGCGCGGCCGCGGAGTCGGTCGCGTCGAGCACGGCGAACGTCAGCGCGACGGGGGTCATCGCGTCTCCCACCGCGCTCGTCGCGGCTGCGAGCCAGAGGAGCCGGAACGGCCGCTCGCGGAGCGGCTCGAAGCTGTGCGCCCTCATTCGCTCCCGAGCGCCCGCTCGGCGCGCGAGAGCCGCGCGACGAACGGAATCGCGAGCAGGATCGGCACGCCGAGCACGGGCCACAGCGCCTGGTAGCCCTGGGTCTTCTCGAGATGCGGGCCCAGGATGTCGATCACCGCGCCCGCGGCAAGGGGCCCGATCACGAGGCCGATGCCCTTGGTGGTCGTCGCGAGCCCCGAGACGGCCCCGCGCTCGTCGGCGGGCATCAGCTTGAAGAGGAGGCCCCACGCAAGCGTCATGACGGTGCCGCCCGCGATCGCGACGACGAAGATGAGCGCGAGATACCAGGCGTGCCACGTCGTGCCGAGCCCGCCGGCGAGGAGCCCGACGCCGTAGATCGCCGACGCCACGGTGATCACCCGGGCGAGCCCGACCCGGTCGCCGATCCGCCCCGCGAAGAGCGCGGCGAGGATGTAACCCGCCGCGACGGAGCCGAGGATGTAGGTCGAGGTGACGAGCGGCTCGCCGAGCCCCACCGTCACGTAGAGGACGACGAACGTCCTCGCACCGGCGAACGTCCCTTCCCACGCGGTGTTCGCGACGAGGAACGTCGCGACGTCCCGGTTCGCCCGGAGCACGCGCCACGACTGCGCCACGTAGGTGCGCACGCCCTCGAAGACGCGACCGTGCCCACCGTCCTCGGTGACGAGGACGATCGGGACCGCACACGCCGCCGAGACGATGCCCGCCGCGGCGAGAAACGGCGCCGGCCGCCAGAGGTGGAAGAGATAGCCGCCGCCGATCAGCGCGCCGCCGATCGCGATGCCGCGGAACACGTGCTGGACGCCCTGCGCCCGGCCGAAGACGGTCCCCGGAAGGACATCCGGGTACAGACCGCGGTACGGCGGCTCGTAGACGTAGTACGCGAAGAACAGGCCAAAGAGCATGAGCGCGGTCGTCCAGAGGCTCGGCATGAACGCGACGAGCGCCAGGGCGAACGCCATCGGGCCGAGCGCCGCGAGCATGAACGGGCGCCGACGACCGAGCGGCGTGTGGAAGGTGTCGCTCCAGGGGCCGATCACGAGCGGCAGCGTCAGCGCGAAGAACCCCTCGGCGGCGAGCACGAGACCGACGAGCGTCGTCGAGTCGGTGTAGCGACCGAGGATCGGGGGCAGATAGGCGGAGGTCGTCGTCAGCGACCAGGCGAGGCCGAGCGCGCCCGTCCCGAGGACGAACGTGTTCCGCCGCGCGGCGTCAGGCGACGACCGGCGAGCTGACGAGACCGTCGCGGAAGACGTCGACGATCGTGCGCTCGGCACGGGCGACCTCCTCGTCGCCGTCGGGAAGCCTGCCCATCACCCAACCCGTGAGGATCTCCTCGAGCCCGCCGTAGACGACCCAGCTCGCGAGCAGTGGATCGACGTCGCGGCGGAACACGCCTTCGCTCTGGCCCTGCTCGATCACGCGCTGGATCACCTCGAAGCCGCGGCCGATGTCGTCGACCTGCGACGCAAGGTGTGCGCTCCGCCCCACCTCGCGCACCATCACGGTGACGAGATCGGGGTCGTTCCGCCACGTCCGCAGGAGGATCTTGACGAGGCCGAGGAGCTTCTCGTCGGCCGGCTCGTTCGACGCCTCGACGCCGGCGAAGCGCTCGAGGAGCTCGCTCCAGTTCTCCCGGAACACGGTCTCCAGGACATCGTCCTTGGAGGCGAAGTAGTGGTAGAGGAGCCCGTGCGCGACGCCCGCCTCCTCGGCGATGTCGCCGACGCGGGAGTTGTGGAAGCCGCGTCGCGCGAACACGCGCACGGCGGCGTCGAGGATCCGCTGACGCGTCTCCTCCGCCCCGCCCTGGCGATCCCCGGACGCGCGCCCGCGCGCGATCGAACGGTCAGTCAACGTCCGGTCAGGATAGGGACGCCGGGCGACGCCGCGCAAACAGCGCCTCCCGACGCCCGGCTACGGAGGGGACAGGCCCAGTGCGGCCGGCAGTGCGAGCAGCGTGTCGATCCGGTCGGGCTCGTCGACGTGGAGCCCGTCCCGGTCGACGAGGATCGCGCGCATGCCCAGCGCCCGGGCTCCCTCGATGTCGTCCTCGTAGCTGTCGCCGACCATCGCGGCCTCCGAGGGCGTCGCCCCGAGGGCGGCGAGCGCCGCCTCGAAGATCGAGCGGTGCGGCTTCACCCGCCCGTGGCTGACGGAGCCCACGCAGGCGTCCACGTCGAGGCCGTGGTGACGTGCGAACTCCTCGAGGTCGCGCTGCCCGTTCGAGACGAGCCCGATCCGCAGGCCACCGGCGCGCAGGGCGGCGAGGGCGGGAAGCGCGTCTTCGTAGAGGAAGAAGTTCTCGTGCCGCTCCCACTCGCGGACGACGTCGAGCGCGCACTCGCGCGCGCCGGGCCCGGCCCCGCCCATGCCTGTGACGATCTCCTCGGTGAAGGCGACCCAGAGCTCCTCGTCGTGGACGAGCTCCGGGTCACGCTGGAGGCTCGCGATCGCGGCCTGCCGCGCCTCGTCGTAGAGCCCTGGAGCGAGCGTCAGGCCGTGACGGGCCGCGATCCGGCGGTAGCCCTCCGGCCCGAGCTCGGGCCCGGGCCGGAACAACGTGAAGTCGACGTCGAGCAGGACGGCCTCGAGCACGCGAGCGAGGATACGGCTCGTGGACAGCAATCGGTGAACGAGCCGTTGCGGCCGGAGGCCGGCTGTGCCGGCCGGGAGGCCAACGACGAGTCTCCCGTGAGCGAAACCCGAAGGAGGGGGACGGCGGGGGAACCATGGGTTCCCCCGCCCTGATCGGGGTGCCCAGATTTGAACTGGGGGCCTCTCCGACCCGAACGGAGCGCGCTACCAGGCTGCGCCACACCCCGAGCGGGAGAAGGGTACCCGTTCATCGGCGCCGCAGCCGTAGACTCGCGCCGTGGCGCGGAGGGACG
>DATBET010000137.1:0-12422 GCA_036558885.1 Gaiella sp. | reverse complement strand
CGCTCGGGGGCAGGCTTCGGCGGCGAGCCGCCGGGTCGGGGCAGCAGGCGGATGAGACCCATGACCCCGCCTCGTTCACCGCGGTCCGGTCGACTCCTTCACGCCGCCTCGATCGACGCCATCCCCTGTGCGCGATCACGCTCCGATCATGTCACGCGCCAGTGCCTGTCGCAGTCGCGCGACGGCGGCATCGCCGGCATCACCCCCTTCCGCCCGCGCCCATGCCTCGGCCTCCCGGAGGAGGGCGCGGAGCTCGCCGAGCAGCTCGACCGGGCCCGCGTTCGCCCGTCGCATGGACTCGATCCGCTCGAACCGCTCGATCACGCTCCGTGCCTCCTCCATGGATCGACCGTAGCCGGGCATCTGTCACGGCTGTGCGCCGGCTTCGTGCCAGTTCTGGAACAAGGCGTGCGAGCCGCGACGAGGACGTGCCTGCCCCCTCGACGTCCGCGAGGCCGAGGCAGAGAGAGGGCGGGACGCGCTACGAGGCAGCGCGGAGGCGCCCTGGCGCCTCGGTCCCGAGCAGCGCACGATCGAGGCGGGCGGCGAGCGCGATCCTGTCGCCGTCCCGCAGGGCCTCGACGAGCGAGCGCCGGACGGCCTCGCGGGCGGCGTCGTCGGCCTCCTCTCCCCCGCCCAGCGCCTCGAGCGCACAGTGGAGCGCCTCGCGCCGCTCCGGGTCGGCCTCGAGGAGGACGGCGACGCGGAGCGACCAGGTCGAGCCGAACAGCGCGGTGAGCGCACCGCGAAGCTGCTCCGACCTGAACGGCTCGTGCTGGAAGAGCGAGAGCTCCCAGCGGTCGAGGGCCTCGGCGAGCGTCGTGTCGGCATCCGCGAGGCCGAGCCGCACGAGCAGCTCCGCCGCGAGAGCGCCGCGAAACTCGTCGAGGAGGGTGGGCTCGCCGGGCGGCTGCGTGGCGGCGATCGGCAGCACGGGCCGGATGCCGTAGGGGCGGCCGTCGAGCGTCTCGAACAGCACCGGCCCTGCGGCGAGCGGCGCCGCGGTCGCGAGCCGGATCGCGCTGACGGCGTCGGCGATCTCGGACGGGGCGTCGGGGACGTCGTCGCCCGGCCCGACCGCGGTGCGCAGCTCGAGGACGCAATAGCGGTCGGCCTCCCGGCCGAATCCGTGCGGCAGGAGGCCGCGCGTCTCGGGCCAGTGGCGGGCGAGCTCGCCGTCCGCCGCGACGCGGACCCGGAGACCCGGCCCGAGCTCGCGCTGGATGCTCGTGGTCAGCCCCACGAGGGGCGCGACGGCCGCATAGGCGCGGCTCTCCCCGAAGAGGGAGCGCTCGAGCTCCGCGTGGCAGCGCTCGAACGCCTCGTCGTCCCAGTCGAAGCCGCCGCACGCCTCCGCCACGCGCACGAGGAGGTCGACGAGCACCGTGCGGAACAGGGCGTCGTCCTCGGACGGCTCGCGGCCCGCGTGCGCCCGCGCGTAGATCGCCGCGCTCTGCTCGCGGTGGAGCTCCTCGAGCGCGATCGCGGCGTCGTCGCGGCCGCGGAGCCGTGCGGCACGCGCCTCGACGAAGTCCCGCACGAGCGGGCGGTACTCGTAGAGCGCCGGCCCGTCGCGGCCCGCGTGCTCCTCGAAGGCGAACGGCAGCGCCTCGCCCGCGTCGAGCTCCCGCAGAAGGTACGCGAACGCCCCGAGCGTGAATGCCCGGAGCGCATGGTGGAGCTGCGGCGCCCGGACGGCCATACCGTCCCAGTTACGGACGGAGCGCGCGATTCCTGTCGGTCGCACGCGCGAGCCGGGCCAGCGCGTCCTCGTCGAGCACGATCGTCCGACCGCGGCGCAGCTCGACGATCCCCTGCCGCTCGGCCTCGCGCAGGACGCGGTTCACGGTCGCGCGCGAGGTGCCCGCAAGCGCCGCGATGTCGTCCTGGATGAGCGGGATGGCGACCGGCGGCGGGCCACCGAACACCCGCGCGAGCTCGAGCACGCGGCGTGCGACCCTCGTCTCGGCGCCGACGGTGTACGCCTCCACGAGCCGCTCGGAGAGCGCGGCCACGCGCTCCGACAGGAGCCGGACGAGCACCTCGTCGACGGAAGAGTGCTGCCGCGCGAGACGCCGGAGCTCCGAGCCGCGGACGACGAGCGTCTCCCCCGGCTCGAGCGCGGTGACGGTTGCGCTGCGCTCCCCCTCCGTGATCACCGCGAGCTCGCCGAACGTCTCGCCCGGCCCTCGAATGCCGAGCGCGACCGTGTCGCCGAGCGGCGTCCCGATGCGGACGTCGAAACGGCCTTTCGCGACGAGATGGATGGAGTCGGCGGGATCGTGGCGATGGAAGACGACCTCCCCGCGCCTGTAGGTGCACCGGCGCGCGAGAGAGAGGACGGCACGGACGTCGTCCGGCGGGATTCCCTCGAAGAGCCGCCACTCCATCTCTCTGTCGCAAGCGTTACACAACCAGTGGCGCATGCGTGAACGACGCGGGAGCGCCCCCTTCGTAGCGTCCCCGCCATGGTCGAACGGTCGAGGCGGACGAGGAGGCAGAAGTGAACGACAAGGTCACACGCATGATCTTCGCGACGGCAGCGCTGGCCGCCTTCGCGGCGGTGCTCGCGAGCAACGCGGGCGCCCAGGTCCCGGAAGGCAACGGCACCCAGGCCGTCACCTCGCAGTCGGACGGATGGCAGGCGCAGTCGTCGGGCGACTACTACGTGGTCCCCTACCTGAGCCAGGGGCAGGGAGTGGACGAGACGCAGTTCTCCGGGCAGGCGTCGCGAACGGTCGCCGCGCAGGCCGCAGCCCAGCAGGCGCAGACGATCCCCTACCTCAGCCAGGGAATCGGCGTCGACGCGTCGCAGTTCGGCGGGAAGGTCACGCAGCAGCAGCTCACCGGCGTGCACGCAGCCCTCGCGTCGAACGGGCACGAGAGCACCTCGCTCGCGTCGCTGCCGCACGGGATCCAGGTCGAGTACCCGCAGTCGACCCGGGTGCAGTCGCTCGGGCTGACCGGCGACTCGTCCCTCAACCGGGTAGCGGCACCGCGGCCGCAGGGGCTGACGGGTGACACCGCGCTGACGAGGGTTCCCGAGACGGCCGCGGCGCCCACGGTGTCCGGCGGCGACGACATCGACTGGACGTCCTTCGGCGCCGGCGCGGCGATGGCGGCGCTCCTCGCGGCAGCGGCCGCAGGCGTCCTGCTCACGGCGCGCAAGCGTCACAGCATCGGCCTGCCGTAGCCGTAGGCCGCAACGGGGGGACGGAAGACGGGGCGAGACGGACGCCCCGTCTTCCTCTGGTCCGGGGGGTGGTTGAATGGGCCGATGGGCGACGGCGTCGGAGCCCTGTTCCGTTGGCAAGCCTCGGCGTGCGCCGCGCTCGGCTCGGGCTTCTACGCGGAGATCCTCGTACGGCTCGCCGAGGACGCGGACGGCGGGGGGCCGACCGCCCGGCTCCTGGAAGGCCACGAGGACGATCCCGTCGACTCGCTGCTCGCGCTCCGGCTCCTCGGCGGCGTGCACCGCCGCGTGCTCTCGGGCCTCGAGCCCCGCCTCGCCGCGCACTACCCGAGCACGGGCGGCGACGGCGACGCCGGTGCCGCTGCCGCGCCGCTCCTCGCCGTTCTCGACGACCACGCCGAAGAGCTCCGCGTCTCGCTGGGGCGACCACCGCAGACGAACGAGGTGGGGCGCGCCGCGACGCTCGTCGGCGCGCTCTGGCACCTGCAGGCGATCCGGCCGCTGCCCGTCCGGCTCCTGGAGCTGGGCGCGAGCGGCGGCCTCAACCTGCTCGCCGACCGGTTCCGCTTCGAGGGCGTGAACGCGACCGGCCCGGTCGGCTCGCCCGTCGTGTTCGACGACGCCTGGCGGGGATCGGTGCCCGTCACCGGCCCCCTGCTCGAGGTCGTCGAGCGCCTCGGCTGCGACCGGGATCCGATCGACGCGGCCACGGACGCCGGCGCGCTGACCCTGACGTCGTTCGTGTGGCCCGACCAGCCGGCGCGGCTGGCGCGCCTGCGGGGCGCCCTCGCGGTCGCGCGCGAGACGCCCGTGACCGTCGCCCGCGAGGGCGCCGGGGACTTCCTCGCCGCCCTGAGCCCCGCCCCGGATGCCTGGACGGTGGTCTGGCACTCCGTGATGTGGCAGTACCTCGACGACGCAGAGCGCGCGTCGGTGCTCGTGCAGCTCGAGCGCGCGGGCACGGAGGCAGGGGACGACGCGCCGCTCGCGCATGTCGCGTTCGAACCACGCCGCCTCGGTCCCGGCGGGGAGCTGGCGTTCTACGTGACCCTGCGGACCTGGCCGGCCGGCGGGGATGGGACGCTCGGCCACGCGCCGCCCCACGGCGTGCCGGTCGAGTGGCTCTGAGCCCTCAGGGCCGCAGCACCGCGCGCCTGGGCCCCGCGAGGAAGCCGGCCTCGACGAGCAGCGGCAGAGCCTCGCTCTCGACCACGGGCTGCCCGTCGAACCGCTCGACCGAGAGCCGCCGCCCGCGGTCGGCGCGAACCCAGGCGACGAGTGCCTCGACGGCGGGCCGCAGCCACTCCGCGTCGGGCTCGCGGAGCGGAAGCAGCGAGCGCCCCCCGCGCTCGACGTACAGCACCGCCTCCCCGCAGAGCAGCACGACGTGGGCCCCTGCGACCCGCGCCGCCCGCGCGGCAGCCCGCCGCGGCCAGGGGAGGACGCCGCCGTACGGCTGGGCCGGGTCTGCCGCGGCGAGCACCAACGGCTCCTCGTCCTCGGCCCTGCGGAGCTCGCGCAGCCGCTCGACCGCTCCGGGGAGCGCGAACTGCGCACCGCCGAGGCCCTCGACGAAGTACCCCCGGCGACAGGCGCCGACGGTCTCCAGCGCGCGGAGCTCTCCGTAGACGGCGCCGTAGCCGCCCGGGATTCCCTCGGCGCGGACACCGTCGCGTGTGACGATCCCCTGGCGCTCCAGGAGAAGCTCGGCGAGCGGCCGCCGGTCGCGCGACTGACCTTGTGACACTGTGTCACTTGCACGGAAGAGACGCGCTGCGAGCGACCAGCGGCCGGCCGTCGCGACCTGACCCGAGCCGCGCGAGCGCGAGAAGCGCCGGGTGCGGCGCTCGGCCGTCGGCACCCCGTAGCGGCGCTTCGCGCGGAGCGGCGCCCAGGCGTCGTTCGTCACCTCGCCCGCCCAGACCAGCTCCCACAGCGCCGGGAGCGCGTCCGCGGAGTCGAGCTCCGCCGCGACGAGGAGGTCGAGCCAGAACTCCGCGCTCCGCCCGAGGGCGGCGCGCAGCGCCTCGTGGACGGACCCCGCGAGCGGCTCCGAGACGACCGCCGGGCCGAGCAGGGGCGCGTCCTCCCGGTAGTAGAGCGCGACACGGTCGAGCCCCGCGCCGACCCAGACGACCTCGCCGGACGCGCAGATCTGGTCGAGAGCCGCGGGCTGGTACCCGGGCACCCGGCGGGGCAGGATCTCCGTCTCCCAGAGCGACACAGGCAGCGCCAACCCCTGGAGCGGGACGAGCGCCTCCCGCAGCGTCGCCCTGCGGTCGATCCCGTGCCAGCCGGGCAGGAAGCGCCCGAGCGCGGCCTGCTCGGCCGGCTCGATCTCGCGCCGAAGCGTCGCCAGCGTCGCGCGGCGGATTCGACGGAGGACGTCCGGGTCGCACCACTCGCGCTCGACGCCGCCCGGGCGAAGCTCGCCGCGAACGAGCAGGTCACGTGCCTCGAGCCCCGCGAGCACCCCCTCCACGTCAGTGGGGTCGAGGGCGTACCGGCGCGCGAGCTCGCCCGTGGTGAACGGCCCCCGCGCACGCGCGAAGCGCAGCGCCACGCGCTCGAGCGCGTCGTCGACCGGCTGGAGGAACGCCTCGGGCAGCCCGCCGGGCGGCATCACGCCGAACGCGTCGCGGTAGAGGCCCGCGTCCTCGGCGGCGATCAGGACGTCCGCGCCGCCGACCCGCCCGCGGAACGCGCGCCGCTCGCGCACGAGCGTCTCCGCGAACCCGGCGTCGATCTCGGCGTCTCGCAGCTCGCCGACCCGGCGCAGGAGGTCGTGCAGCTCGTCCGCGTTCCGCGGCGTCGGCCGCAGCGATGCCTCGACCTCGGCGAGCGCGCCCGGGTCGACGAGGTCGCGCAGCTCCTCCTGGCCGAGCAGCTCGCGCAGCAGCTCCCGGTCGAGCGACAGCGCCTGCGCACGCCGCTCGGCGGCCGGCGTGTCGTCCTCGTACATGTACGTCGCCACGTAGTCGAACAGGAGAGAGGAGGCCATCGGCGAGGCGGAGGGCGTCTCCAGCTCGACGAGGTCGAGCTCGCGCGCGCGAAGCCCGTGGAGAATTCCGCGAAGCGCGGGCAGGTCGAAGACGTCCTGCAGGCACTCACGGTACGTCTCCAGGATGATCGGAAACGACCCGTACGGCCGCGCGACCTCCAGCAGGCTCTGGGCCTTGAGGCGCTGCTGCCAGAGCGGCGTCCGCTGGCCGGGCCGCCGTCGCGGGATGAGGAGCGCGCGGCCCGCGTTCTCGCGGAAGCGTGAGCCGAAGAGCGCGGTACGGCCCACCTCCTGCACGACGAGGTCCTCGAGCTCCTCGGGCTCGACCAGCAAGTCCCCGAGCGAGGGCGGCGTGTCGGCGTCCGGGAAGTGGAGCGCGATGCCGTCGTCCGACCAGAGCGACTGCACCTCGAGCGAGAGCGTGTCGCGCAGCTTCGCCTGGAGCGCCATTGCCCACGGCGCGTGGACCCGACCGCCGAACGGCGTGAGCACGCAGACGCGCCAGTCGCCGATCTCGTCACGGAAGCGCTCGACGACGACGGTGCGATCGGTCGGCAACGCGCTCGTGCGCTCCTGCTCGCGCAGGAAGGCCAGCAGGTTCTTTGCCGCGCGCTCGTCGAGGTGGTAGTCGTCGCGAAGCCGCTTCGTGGCACGCGTGTCCGAGAGCGCTGCCAGCTCACGCGACGCCGCCCCGATGCGGGCGCCGAGCTCGTAGGGGCGCCCGACCCCTTCCCCTTTCCAGAACGGCACCGCCCCCGGGACGCCCGGCGCGGGCGAGACGAGCACCCGGTCGCGGGTGATCTCCTCGATCCGCCAGGTCGACGCGCCGAGCATGAACGTCTGACCCTCGCGCGCCTCGTAGACCATCTCCTCGTCGAGCTCCCCCACCCGCCCGCCGTCACCGACCTGGAACACGCCGTACAGCCCACGGTCGGGGATCGTCCCCGCGTTCGTCACGGCGAGGCGGCGCGCGCCCGTGCGGCCGCGGATCATGCCAGCCGTCCGGTCCCAGACGATCCGCGGACGAAGCTCCGCGAACTCGTCGGACGGGTAGCGGCCCGCGAGCATGTCGAGCACGTTGTCGAGCTGCTCGCGGGAGAGCTCGGCGAACGGGTACGCGCGACGGAGGAGCTCGTGCAGCTCGTCGACCGCGATCTCCTCCTCGGCCGAGATCGCGACGACCTGCTGCGCGAGCACGTCGAGCGGGTTGCGCGGGATCGCCGTCTCCTCGATCGCCCCTTCGCGCATCGCCCTCGCGACGACGGCGCATTCGAGCAGGTCGGCGCGGAACTTCGGGAAGATGCGGCCCTTCGAGACCGCGCCGAGCTCGTGACCCGCCCGCCCGACCCGCTGTAGCCCACGCGCGACCGACTTCGGGCTCTCGACCTGCACGACGAGGTCGACCGCGCCCATGTCGATCCCGAGCTCGAGGCTCGACGTCGCGACGAGGCAGGGGATCCGGCCCGCCTTGAGGTCCTCCTCGATCAGCACCCGCTGCTCGCGCGCCAGCGAGCCGTGGTGTGCTCGGGCAACCTCCTCCTCGGCGAGCTCGTTGATGCGCAGCGCGAGCCGCTCGGCGAGGCGTCGGTTGTTGACGAACACGATCGTCGAGCGGTGCGCCCGGACGAGCTCGAGCAGCGCGGGGTAGACCGACGGCCAGATCGAGTGGCTGTTCGCCTCGTAGCCGGAGTCCATCTCGACGCCGTCCTGCACCACCGGCTGCGGCAGCTCGTTCCGAGCACCCAGCTCGCGCAGGTCCTCGACCGGGATCACGACCTCGAGGTCGAGCTCCTTGCTCTTGCCCGCGTCGACGAGCGTGATCTCGCGGCCGGTGCCGGCGACGAAGCGCCCGATCTCCGCGAGCGGCCGCTGCGTCGCCGAGAGGCCGATCCGCTGGAACGGCTGCGACACGATTCGCTCGAGCCGCTCGAGCGAGACCGCGAGATGCGTACCGCGCTTCGTCCCCGCGACCGCGTGCACCTCGTCGAGGATCAGCGTCTCGACGCTCCGGAGCATCTCCCGCCCTTGCGAGGTGAGGAGGAGGTACAGCGACTCGGGCGTCGTGATCAGCACGTCCGGCGGCTGGCGGAGCATCCGCTGGCGGTCGCGCTGCGCGGTGTCGCCCGTGCGGACGCCGACGACGAGGCTCGAGCGGAGGCCGGCGAGCGGCCCGCGGAGGTTCCGCTCGATGTCGTAGTTGAGCGCCTTGAGCGGTGAGACGTAAAGCAGTCGAAGGCCCTCGCCGGGGGTCTCGTTCAGGCGGTCGATCCCGTGGAGGAACGCCGCGAGCGTCTTCCCCGATCCGGTCGGCGCCTGGACGAGGACGTGCGCGCCGGTCGCGATCGCGGGCCAGGCGAGCTCCTGCGCCGGGGTCGGGGCGCCGAACGCGCGCTCGAACCACGTCCTCGTCGCAGGCGAGAGCGAGGCGAGCGCATCCATTCAGCGAGCGTAGCCAGGCGCTGCGGGCGCAGGCGTACGGGCGACCGTACGTTCGCCTGCGGCCCCGAGTCGTAGGCTCTGCGCGTGCCCGACGCCCCAGAGCTGCTGGCCGCCTACGAGGCGCAGTTGCGCGACCGCGTCCCCGACCCGTTGCCGGGCGGCGCGACGGTCGAGCGGGACGGGCCGCTCGTGCGCTTCTCGGGCTTCGCAGGGCGCGGCTTCGTCCTCTACCGCGACCTCGCCGGGCTCGAAGGGGCGGACCTCGACCAGCTGATCGCGCGCCAAGTGCGCGTGTTCGCCGAGCGCGGCGAGCGGTTCGAGTGGAAGCTGCACGGGCACGACCGGCCCGACGATCTCCCGCGGCGGCTGCTCGCGGCCGGTTTCGTGCCAGAGGAGACGGAGACGATCGTGATCGCCCCCGTCAGGGAGATCGGCGCCGAGCCGCGGCTGCCCGAGGGCGTGTCGCTGCGGGAGGTCACGAGCCGCGCCGACTTCGAGCGGATCGCGGCGCTCGAGCAGGCGGTCTGGGGGGACGAGGGCCAGGAGAGCTGGCTCGTCGACATGCTCGAGTCGGAGCGTGCGGTCGACCCGGACGCGCTTTCGGTTGTCGTGGCGGAGGCCGGTGCGACGGTCGTCTGTGCGGCGTGGATCCGGTTCGAAGGCGGCACAGACTTCGCGACGCTCTGGGGCGGCGCGACCCTGGCGGAATGGCGGCGACGCGGGATCTACCGGGCAACCGTCTCCCACCGAGCCAACCTCGCCGCCGAGCGCGGCTTCCGCTACCTCGAGACGGACGCCTCCGACGACAGCCGCCCGATCCTGGAGCGTCTCGGCTTCCTGGCCGTGACGACGACCACGCCGTACGTCTGGTCGCCGCCAGAAGGCCGCTAGCCGAGGTCGTATTCTCCGCCGGTGACGTACGACGTGGCGATCGCCGGCGGAGGCACCGCGGGCTGCGTGCTCGCCGCGCGGCTGTCGGAGGACCCGACCCGCTCGGTCTGCCTCGTCGAGGCAGGCCCCGACTACGGGCCGCGCACATCCGGTGCGTGGCCGGACGACCTCCTCGACCCGCGCTCCTTCACCTTCACGCACGACTGGGGAGGCGGCGGCGAGGATGGCCGCTCGCTCGGCGCGCGCGTGATCGGCGGGTGCTCGACGCACAACGCCTGCATGGCCGTGGTCGGCACGCCCGCGGACTACGACGAATGGGGCCCCGAGTGGGGCTGCGGCCGATTCGCGCCGTACCTCGCGCGGGCGCGCGAGATGCTCCGTGTCGCGAGGGCGAACACGGATACGCCGGCCCCGTTCCACGTCGCGTTCCTCGAGGCCGCCGCCGAGCTCGGCTTCCCGCTGCTGGACGACCCCGACGACCCGGCGCGGCCGGTGGGGCACGCCTCGCTTCCGGTGAACGTCGTCGAGGTCACGCGCTGGAACACGGCGTTCGCGTACCTCGACGCCGCGCGCGAGCGGCCGAACCTGACGATCCTCGGCGACACGCCGGTCGACCGTCTGGCCATGGCCGACGACCGCGCACGCGGCGTGGTCACTGCCGCGGGCGAGACGATCGAGGCAGGCCTCGTCGTGCTGACCGCCGGCGCGTACTTCACGCCGGCGATCCTGCTACGCAGCGGGATCGGGCCGGAAGAGGAGCTCCGGCGGCACGGCATCCCGCTCCTCGCGCCGCTCCCGGTCGGCGAGGAGCTGCTCGACCACCACGGCGCCGGGATCGGCTGGGAGACGACACCGCTCTTCACCGAGCTGGCGGCCGACCACGTCCGGCGCACGGGCCGGCTGTTCAGGCCGCACGGGTTCGTGAAGGCCGCGAGCAGCGCGTGCGCGCCGGGGAGCTGGGACATCCACCTCATCCCCTGGGCGAACGAGGGCGAGACGCCCGGCACGTTCGAGGCGAGCGTGGGCGTCTTCCACCTCAAGCCCCGCTCGGCGGGCCGGGTGCGCCTCGCCTCGCGCGACCCCGCCGCGCTCCCGCAGGTCGAGCGCGGCTTCCTCCGCGAGCCGTCGGACCTCGAGACGGTCGTCGAGGGCCTCGAGCTCGCGCGCTCGCTCGCGGAGCAGCCGTCCCTCCGCCGGCTGCTCGCCGCCGAGAGCGCGCCCGGGGCCGAGCCGCTCGACGCGTACGCGAGCCGGACGATGCGGAACTACTTCCATCCCGCGGGCACGTGCGGCATCGGCCGGGTGGTCGACACGCGTGGCCGTGTGCTCGGCATCGAGGGGCTCGTGGTCGCGGACGCGTCGGTGATGCCGACGATCCCACGCGCCAACACGAACCTGACGACCGTCGCGATCGCGGAGCGCCTCGCCGAGACGATCTGACCTCCGCTCGCGGCGGGCTGGTGCATGATCGGCGCGTGACCTGCTCGATCGTCGCAACGAGATGACGAGACCGGCGAGCTGGACGAGCAGCCGTCGGTCGACCGGGTCTTCGACCTGCGTGTGGACGACCACGAGGAGCCGCTTCGCGAGCTCCGGCGGCTTCACGGGCTGGCGGCCGTGTACCGCCGGCGAAACCGGATCGACGAGAGCGCCGATCCGGCCGAGGAGCGCGAGGCCGCGCTCGAGCGCTACGAGGCGCTCGGGCTCATGCCGCCGGGGCTGCTGGACCGCGTCCGCGCGCGCTGAGAACGCCGACGATACGATCGGCGCATGCCGGATGCGCTCCACTTCACCGGCGACGCCGCGGCGGACGCTCTGATCGCGCGCGATCCGCTCGCCCTGCTGATCGGCTTCGCGCTCGACCAGCAGGTCACAGTGCAGACCGCCTTCTCGGGCCCGCTCAAGCTGCAGCAGCGGCTCGGCACGCTCGATCCCGCCGAGATCGCCGCGACCGACCCCGCCGAGCTCGAGGCGCTGTTCCGGCAGCCTCCGGCGATCCACCGCTTCCCGGGGTCCATGGCCAAGCGGGTCCACGACCTCTGTCGGCATGTGGCCGACGAGTACGACGGGCACGCCGAGCGGGTGTGGACGGAGGCGAAGGACGCAGACGACCTGGAGCAGCGCATTCGCGGCCTCCCCGGCTTCGGCGACATGAAGGTCCTGGCGCTCTCGGCCGTGCTCTCGAAGCGCTTCGGCATCGCCGTGGCAAGGCCGCTCGCACCGAGCTTCCCGACCCTCGGAGACGTCGATTCCGTCGAGGCGCTGCACGAGTATCAGGCTGCGAAACGCGCGCACAAGGCCGAGCTGCGGGCGCGCGCGGGCTGAGAACGAGGGCAGGGTCGGCAGCAAGCCGAACACGGCGATACCTTGCGGTGCCATGTATAGTGGCGCTACGTAACGGCGAAACGTTCCGTCGGCAGGCCCATGGAGATCAACAAAGACCTGACAGCCGCGTCCTCGACGCCGATCGTCCTCGCGATCCTGGCGGGGGAGGACAGCTACGGCTACGCGATCCTCCAGCGCGTCCGCGAGCTTTCGGGCGGGCGCGTGGAGTGGACGGACGGGATGCTCTACCCCGTGCTGCACCGGCTCGAGCGCCTCGGCCACGTCGAGGCGCGCTGGGAGGTCGCGACGAGCGGCCGCCGCCGTAAGTACTACGGGATCACGTCCCGGGGCCGCGCGCAGCTCGCCGAGGAACGCCGGCAGTGGCAGGCGGTCGATGCCACGCTCCGGGGCGTCTGGCGGCTCCAGGGAGCTTGACGATCGCCGCCTCCGGTAACGGCGTCTCGCTCGAGGAGCAGATCGACCAGTGGCGGAGCTACCTCAGGCACCGGCAGGCGATCCACTCCGTCGACGTCGCGGAGCTGGAGGACCATCTGCGCGAGCAGGTGGCCGTCC
>DATBET010000136.1:0-2977 GCA_036558885.1 Gaiella sp. | reverse complement strand
GTTCCACGCCCTCCACGCGGCGCGGCAGCCCGTCTACGACGCGGTCGCCGACGCGCGCGCCGCCGACGTCGACGGCATCGTGCTCGCGGCGGCCGGGGTGCACGTCGAGCTCGGCGCGCTCGACGAGCTCGAGGAGCTCGTGCCCGGTGAGGGTCCGGTCGAGCTCGTCGTCGACGCGCACGTCGCCGGGATCCACGGAGTCAGGGCTCAGGTCGCGCTCGGCGCGCGCGACGTCGCCTCGCACGAGGTGCCGGCCGGAGAGGCCGCCAAGACGGGCAGCGTCCTCGAGCGTCTCTGGGACGGGCTCGCGATCGGCCGGGACGGCGCGCTCGTCGCGCTCGGGGGCGGGTCGACGACGGACGTCGCAGGCTTCGCGGCCGCGACGTACATGCGCGGCGTCCCGTGGACGGCAGTGCCGACGACGCTCGTCGGCCAGGTCGACGCCGGGATCGGCGGCAAGACCGCGATCGACCTGGGGAGCGCGAAGAACCTCGTCGGCGCCTTCCACTGGCCGGCGCGCGTCGTCTGCGACCCCGCGCTCCTCACGACCCTCCCGGAAGCCGAGCGCCGGAACGGCCTGGCGGAGGTCGTCAAGACCGGCCTGCTCGCAGGCGATCGCGTTTGGGAGCGAACGGAGCCGGAGCAGGTGCGTGCGTGCGCGTCGTTCAAGTCGGGGGTGTGCCTCGCCGACCCCCGCGACCGCGGCCCGCGCGCGCAGCTGAATCTCGGTCACACGTTCGCCCACGCGCTCGAGGCGGCGGCGGGCTTCGACCTGGCGCACGGCCGCGCGGTCGCACTCGGGCTGCTCGCGACGCTCCGCCTCTCCGGCCTCCCCGACGAGGCGCGGCTCGTGGAGGAGCTCCTCGCGCCCGAGCCCGTGGCGGTCGACCCGGACGCCGCCTGGGCTGCCCTCGCGCGCGACAAGAAGGCCGAGCGCGGAGCCCCGCGCCTCGTCCTGCTCGACGCGCCGGGGAAGCCGCGCTGGGGCGTCGAGGTGCCGGAGGAGGACGTTCGCCGGGCGCTGGCCGAGCTGATCGCGTGAGGCGGCCTCCAAGGCCTCGCAACACACTGTTGCAAGGCCGCCGGCGGCGCAGGTCGGCTGCGGCAGGGCCGTTCGGCGGGCGGCAGTAGCATCCGGCCGTGCGGATCGACGTGCTCAACGGCGTCAACCTGAACATGCTCGGCCGGCGCGACCCGGCCGTCTACGGCGACGCGTCGCTCCAGGACCTCGAGACGCAGATCTACGCCTGGGCGCGGGAACTCGGGCTCCAGGTGCGCTGTCGGCAGACGAACCACGAGGGCGAGTACGTCGAGTTCCTCCAGGCGGCCGTCGACGGCGCGGACGCCCTCGTGCTGAACCCCGGGGCGTGGACGCACTACAGCTGGGCGATCCGGGACGCCCTCGAGCCGTTCCCCGGGCCGGTCGTCGAGGTGCACATCTCCGACGTGGACGCTCGTGAGGAGTGGCGCCGCTCGAGCGTGCTCGAGGGCCTCGTCTCCGACCGCGTGACGGGCGAGGGGATCGACGGCTACCGCCAGGCGCTCGGGCTGCTCGCGGAGCGGGGGGAGTCATGACGCGGATCGAGCGTCTGGCGGCTGGGCTGGCCGAGCCGCTCCTCGTCACCGGGCTCGTCAACGTCCGCTACCTCACGGGGTTCGTCAGCTCGAACGCCGCGGTCCTCGTCGACCCCGCCGGCGAGGCGACGCTCTACACCGACTTCCGCTACGCCGAGTCCGCACGGGACGTCGACGGGGTGCGGTTCGAGGAGACGCCTCGGGCCCTCCTCGGCGCGCTCGCGGACCGCCTCTCGGGGCGCAGGATCGGCGTGGAGGCGGCGCACCTGAGCCTCGCGAACGCCGACGTGCTGCGAGCCGGCGGGGTGGAGCTCGTCGCGACGACGCGCGCGGTCGAGGGGCTGCGTGCGGTGAAGGAGCCGGGCGAGCTCGAAGTCATGCGCCGCGCAGCCGCGATCTCCGACCGCGTGTTCGGAGAGCTCTCGCGTGAGCCGTTCGTCGGGCGCAAGGAGACCGAGCTGGCGTGGTGGATCGAGCAGGCCTGGCACGAGGCCGGGGCGGACGGCCCCTCGTTCGGCTCCGTCGTGGCTGCGGGCGAGAACGGCGCCCGGCCGCACGCGAAGCCGCGCGACGTCCCGATCCCGCCGGACACGCTCGTGGTCGTAGACGCGGGCTGCGCGGTCGCCGGGTACGCCTCCGACTGCACGAGGACCTTCTTCACGGGCGAACCGAAAGGACGGCTGCGCGAGGTGTACGACCTCTGCCTCACGGCGCAGCTCGACGGGCTCGCCGCCGTGCGGCCCGCGGCGACGGGCCGCGAGGTCGATGCCGCCTCGCGCGTCGCGATCGCCGCCGCCGGGCTGGCCGAGCGCTACGGCCACGGGCTCGGGCACGGCATCGGCCTCGACGTCCACGAGGAGCCGAGCCTCCGGCCCGAGTCGGACGCGGTGCTCGAGCCGGGGAACGTCGTCACGGTCGAGCCTGGCCTGTACCTCGCCGGCGACGTCGGCGTGCGGATCGAGGACACGGTCGTCGTCACGGTGGACGGCTGCGAACGGCTCACCACGCTGACGAAGGAGCCGGTGCAGGTCGCATAGGTACGCTGGCCCGCGTCATGGCGGAGATCGTCAACACGAACCAGTTCCGCAACGGGATGCACATCGAGCACCGCGGCTCGATCTGGCGCATCGTCGAGTTCCAGCACGTGAAGCCCGGCAAGGGCGGCGCGTTCGTGCGCACGAAGCTCAAGAACCTCGAGACCGGCGCGGTCGTCGACGACACGTTCCGTGCGGGCGAGAAGTTCCCGCGCGTGCACACCGAGGTGAAGAGCGTCCAGTTCCTCTACGACGACGGCACCGAGGCGCACTTCATGGACGAGGAGACCTACGAGCAGTTCGGCCTGCCGCGCGGTGACATCTCAGGCGAGCTCGCGTACATGCTGCCCTCGTCGACCGTCCAGATC
>DATBET010000135.1:0-12572 GCA_036558885.1 Gaiella sp. | reverse complement strand
GGCACGGCCTCGTGCGGGCCCGGGTCGGCGGTGACCACGTCGATGCCCACCCCGCGCCAGGCGTCGACCTGGTCGAGCGGCGCGCCGAGATCCGTGACGATGCCCGCGAGGTCCTCGACCTGGACGAACGGCAGGAGCGCGCTGCGGTGCCACTTCGTCCCGTCGATGATCCCGTAGACCTGCTCGCACGCGTCCGCCATCTCCTGCTTGATGCGGACCTCGTCCGGGTTCAGGTCCATCAGCCCGCGCTCCAGGCTGAGGCCGCGGGCGCCGAGGAAGCCCTTGTTGATCCGCGTCGTGCGCAGGACGTCCGTCCCGAGGTCGCCGACCAGGGACATCGCGGAGAGGCGTAGCACCCCTCCGGTGACGAGCACGGTGATCCCCGGCGCGTCGGCGAGCGCGGTCGCGACGAGGAGGCCGTTCGTGACGACGACGAGCTCGCGCATGGTGCGGAGCTCGAGCGCGAGGTAGTACGCCGTCGTGCTCGCGTCGAGCGCGACGGCCTCGCCGTCGTCGACCATCGCCGCCGCGGCGCGCGCGATCGCGCGCTTCTGCTCGACCTCGAGACGCAGGCGAAGGTCGAAGCCGACCTCCGGTCCCTCGCGGAGCGCGCGCACGCCCCCGCGAATCCGCGCGACGAGGCCCTGCCCCGCGAGCGCGGCGAGGTCGCTGCGGACCGTCACCTCGGAAACCGAAAACGTCTCCGCAAGTTCCGCAACCTGGACGGAATCCCGCGTCTCGAGCAGGCGCAGCACATGTTGCATCCGCTCCTGCTGCGGCAATCCGGAAAGCGCCTCGCTCACGCCTGGCTGCGACTGTATGCCCCGGGCCCTGCGAAATCAAGGCCGCGGCTTTCGATCGAGCGCGGATCGAAAGCGATTCGAAATCGGGGCGCGGATGCGTCAGACTGCACGCTGATGGACGAGGAGCGGGTCCTTGCCCGGCTCGACCGGCTCGAGCTCGAGACCCCGTCGTGGGGGTACGGCAACTCCGGCACGCGGTTCCACGTCTACCCGTGGCCCGGCGCGGCGCGCAACGCCGAGGAGCGGATCGCCGACGCGGCGCTCGTCCACCGGCTGACGGGCTGCTGCCCCCGGGTCGCGCTGCACATCCCCTGGGATGCAGTCGACGACTACGGTGCGCTCGCCCGCTACGCGTCGTCGGAGGGGGTCGAGCTCGGTGCGATCAATCCGAATCTCTTCGGCGAGGACGACTACCGCCTCGGGAGCCTCTGCCACCCCGACGGGACCGTACGCCGACGGGCGCTTTCGCACTGCGCGGAGTGCGTCGAGATCGCGCAGCAGGTCGGCTCGGACACGATCAGCCTGTGGCTCGCCGACGGGACGAACTACCCGGGCCAGGACGACCTTCGCGCGCGGCACGCGCGCCTCACGGCCGGCCTCGAGGAGCTCTACGCGCTGCTCCCGGCCGGCATGCGGCTCCTCGTCGAGTACAAGTTCTTCGAGCCGGCGTTCTACTCGACCGACCTGCCGGACTGGGGCACCGCGGCGCTCCTCTGCCGCCGCCTCGGCCCGCAGGCGCAGGTGCTCGTCGACACCGGCCACCACCCGCAGGGGACGAACATCGAGCAGGTCGTCGCGCGCCTCATCGCGGAGGAGCTGCTCGGCGGCTTCCACTTCAACAACCGCAAGTACGCGGACGACGACCTGATCGTCGGCTCGGTCGACCCGTTCGAGCTGTTCCGCATCATGCGCGAGATCGCGCTCGCCGAGGCGGAAGACGTCGCGTTCATGATCGACCAGTCCCACAACGTCGAGGGCAAGATCGACGCGATGATCCGGTCCGTCGTCAACGTTCAGGCGGCGTACGCGAAGGCGCTGCTCGTCGACGAGGAACGCCTCTCGGAGGCGCAGCGCGC
This sequence comes from Gaiella sp., assembly GCA_036558885.1. Taxonomy (GTDB): domain Bacteria; phylum Actinomycetota; class Thermoleophilia; order Gaiellales; family Gaiellaceae; genus Gaiella. The sequence goes on along the minus strand of DATBET010000135.1, from coordinate 10,693 downwards.
GGGCGACGTGCTCGGTGCGCACCTCGTCCTCTGCGAGGCGTACGAGACGGACGTGCGGCCGCTGCTCGCCCGCCACCGCGAGCGGCGCGGCCTGCCCGAGGATCCCGTCGCGGCGTTCCGGGCGGGCGGGTTCGCGGAGCAGCGGGCCGCCGAGCGTGGCATCGCCTCGGTCGAGAGCGCGTACGAGCGCGGCTGAGCCGCTCAGGCGGGCGACGAGCCGCGCGGGCGCGGCACGAGCCGCTCGAGCTGCGTGACATGTGAAGGCCCGAGCTCGTCGACCGAGCGCGCTCCGAGCAGCTTCATCGTCCTCGTGATCTCCTCGGCGAGGATCGCGATCGCGCGGTCGACGCCCGGCCGGCCTCCGGCCATCAGCCCGTAGAGATAGGCGCGGCCGACGAGCGTGAAGCGCGCGCCGAGCGCGACTGCGGCGACGACGTCGGCGCCGTTCATGATTCCGGTGTCGAGATGCACCTCCACGTCGCCGCCGACCTCGCGGACGACGTCCGGCAGGAGGTGGAACGGGACGGGCGCGCGGTCGAGCTGCCTGCCGCCGTGGTTCGACAGCGTGATGCCGTCCACGCCGAGCGAGGCCACGCGCCGTGCGTCGTCGAGCGTCTGGATGCCTTTCACGACCAGCTTGCCCGGCCAGTGCTCCCTGACCCAGGCGAGGTCGTCGTCTCCGACCGCCGGGTCGAACATCGTGTCCAGGAGCTCGGCGACCGTCCCCGGCCACCGCTCGAACGACGCGAAGCCGAGCGGCTCGGTCGTGACGAAGTCGAACCACCATCGCGGGCGCCGGACCGCGTCGAGCGCGGTGGTCAGCTTGAGCTTCGGCGGGATCGTCATCCCGTTGCGTCGATCGCGCAGGCGCGCCCCGGAGACGGGGACGTCGACGGTCACGAGGAGCGTGTCGAAGCCGGCGTCGGCAGCCCGCCGCACGAGCTCGAGCGAGCGGTCGCGGTCTCTCCACATGTAGAGCTGGAACCAGTTGCGGCCGTCGGGGTTCGCGGCTGCGACCTCCTCGACCGAGGCCGTGCCGAGCGTGGACAGCGAGAACGGGATCGCGGCCGCGCCCGCGGCGGCCGCGCCGGCGAGCTCTCCCTCGGCGCGCATCAGGCGCGTGAACCCCGTCGGCGCGATGCCGAAGGGGAGCGCCGACGTGCCGCCCAGCACCTGAACGGTCGTGTCGACCGAGGACACGTCGCGCAGCACCTGCGGATGGAACTCGATGTCCTGGAACGCCTGCCGCGCACGCGCGAGGGACGTCTCCCCTTCCGCGGCTCCGTCCGCGTAGTCGAACGCGGCCCGCAAGGTGCGTCGCTTCGCGAGCGCGCGGAGGTCCTCGATCGTGAGGGCGGCTGCGAGCCTTCGCCGGGTGACGTCGAGGCCGGGAACGTCGAAGCCGACGAGCGGCCGGAGCTCGCTCAGGCGTGGGCGACGCCGGCGAAGCCTCGTGCTCTGCACCTGCTTCTCGGTCCGCCGCGCCACAGTCGGGCACGCTAGCGTGCCCGCCGTCCGATGCAACGCGTCTGCTTCCTCCTGCGGGTCAAGCCCGAGCATCGCGAGGAGTACCTCGCACGCCACGAGGACGTGTGGCCGGAGATGCTGGCCGCGCTCCGGGAGACGGGCTGGCGGAACTACTCGCTCTTCATCGCGGACGACGGCCTGGTCGTCGGCTATCTCGAGACCGACGACTTCGACGCGGCCGTGCGCGCGATGGCCGCGACGGACGTGAACGCCCGCTGGCAGGCGGAGATGACGCCGTTCTTCGACCTCGGAGGTCGCGCGCCCGACCAGGGCTTGGTCCTGCTGGACGAGTACTTCCACCTCGACTGACGGCCGGCCGCGAGCCGCAGGCGTTCGTCAGTCGGCGGCGGTGAGGGTCTCGAGCGGGATCAGGCTCGCCTCGGCCATCGCGAGCGCCGCCGGCTTCGCCAGCTTCAGGCGCTTGGGGCGCGGCATCCCGGCCTCGATCCAGCGGTCGATCTCGTGGAACAGCTCGTCGATCAGGATCTCCGACGAGACCTTCTTCAGGACCCGCCCGTGCGCGTACACGAAGCCGACTTCGCGGCCGCCGGCTATCCCGAAATCGGCGTCGCCGGCCTCCCCCGGGCCGTTCACCGCACAGCCCATCACGGCCACCTCGAAAGCCTGCGGGTACTCGCGCAGGCGCTCCTCCACGACCACGGCGAGGCTCTCGACCCCCACGTTGTCCCGTCCGCACGAGGGGCAGGCGATCATCACCGGGCCGCGCTCCCGGAGGCCGAGCGCCTTGAGGATCTCCCACGCGACCTCGACCTCCTTCACGGGGTCGGCGGTCAGCGAGACGCGCATCGTGTCGCCGATCCCGTCCATCAGCAGCGAGCCCATGCCCACCGCGCTCTTGATCGCGCCCGCGAACGGGGTGCCGGCCTCCGTCACCCCGAGATGGAGCGGGTAGGGCACCCGGTCGGAGAGCATCCGATAGGCCCGGATCATCGTCGGCACGTGCGACGCCTTCACGGAGATCTTGAAGTCCCGGTAGTCGAGCCGCTCGAGGATCGCCACCTGCTCGAGGGCCTCGACGACGAGCGCCTCGGCCGTGTCCCTGCGGGCCAGGTCCTCGAGGTGCTTCGGCAGCGACCCGGCGTTCGCGCCGATGCGCATCGGGATCCCCGCCCCCTTCGCCGCCTTCACCACCTGCTCGGTCTTGTCGGGCCCGCCGATGTTCCCCGGGTTGATGCGGACGGCCGCGACGCCGGCGTCGATCGCCTCGAGCGCGAGCGAGGCGTTGAAGTGGATGTCGGCGATCACCGGGAGCGGAGAGAGACGGACGATCAGCGGCAGTGCCTGAGCGTCCTCGCGCTTCGGGACGGCCACGCGCACGATCTCGCACCCGGCGGAGGCGAGCGCCGCGATCTGGGCGGTCGTCGCCTCGACGTCGTGTGTCTTCGTCAGCGTCATCGACTGGACCACGACCGGCGCTCCGCCGCCGATCGCGACGCCGCCGACCCTGATCTGGTGCGTGCTGGCCATGCTGCGGTCAGCGTACCCACGTGCGGGAAACCCCACGGCTTGCGCGGGGTTCGAGCTAGTTACAACTTGCAACTTGCCCAAGCGTCCACCCCACGGCCAGAGACCGCAGGAGCCTCCGCCGACCCCGTGGTCGTTCGAGGCGCCGCCCGACGACCACCCGGAGGACCTCTGGGCGCTCGGCGCCGACCTCGAGCCGGGGACGCTGCTCCGGGCATACCGGCTGGGCCTCTTTCCGATGCCGCTCGGCGTGCGGCTCGGCTGGTTCTCGCCCCGGCGGCGGGCGATCGTGCCGCTCGGCTCGTTCGTCCCTTCCCGGTCGCTCCGACGGGCCGCTCGTCGCTACCAGATCCGCAGCGACACGGCGTTCGCCGACGTCGTCGCAGGCTGCGCACGGCCCGGCGAGCCGGAAAGCTGGATCGACGCGCGGATCGAGAAGGCGTACGGCCGCCTGCACGAGCTGGGTTGGGCGCACTCGCTCGAGGCCTGGGACGACGAGGGGCTCGCCGGTGGCCTCTACGGCGTCGCGATCGGCGGGCTCTTCGCCGCCGAGTCGATGTACCACGCCCGAGCCGACGCCTCGAAAGCCGCCTTCTTCGCGCTCGTCCGGCGCCTCTGCGAGGCCGGCGACGCCGCGTGTCGCGTGCTCGACGTCCAGTGGCTGACGCCGCACCTCGAACGCCTCGGAGCGATCGAGGTCCTTCGCGCCGACTACCGAAAGCGCCTGTCGGTCGCCCTCGAGCAGCCCAGACCCTGGCCCTGATGGATCACCGCCCACCGCGGCCGGAGGCTCCCCCAGTTAGGAAAGACGTCCGATGTCGTTCGTGAGGCCGATCACGAACAGCACGAGGACGAGGCCGATCCCGACGACGGAGACGCGCTCGTAGACCTCGCGGCGAACCGCGCGGCCGCGGACGCCCTCCGCAACGGCGAACACGATATGGCCGCCGTCGAGCGGCAGGAGCGGCAGGAGGTTCAGCAGTGCGATCGAGAGCGAGATGAGGCCGAGGACGAACAGGAAGTTCTCCGTTCCCTCCTTCGCGGCGTCGGACGAGCCCTGGACGATCCCCACCGGGCTCGAGATGTCCTTGCGGCCCTCCCCGGTGACGAGCCGCCCGAGCGACGCACCGATCTCGCGGGTCACGCGCCAGGTGAGGCGGAACGACTCGGCCGCAGCCTGGCCGGGCGGCAGACCCTGGCCCGCGAGCACGAAGCCGAGCCTGTACCGCCCGTCGCTCACGCGGGCCGAGGTCGCCGGCAGGACGACGAGCGTCCCGTTGCGGGCGACCATCAGGGTGAGCGGCTTCCCGTCCGACGAGGCGATCGAGTCCGAGATGTCGGTCGCCTCGACATGGTCGTCGTCGATCGAGACGATCGTGTCCCCCGGCTGGAGCCCGGCCTTGGCGGCCGGCGAGCCGGCGGAGACCTGGTCGACGGTGGTCGTCGCGCGGCCGACCGACGTCATGTACAGACCCGTGAAGAGGACGAGCGCGAGGAGGATGTTCGCGGCGGGCCCTGCGGCGATCGCGGCGACCCGCTTCCAGGTGGCAGCGCGCCAGTAGGCGTCCGGGCCGAGCGCGTCCTCGAGGTCGTCGAGCCCCTTGTCGAGCGCGGAGGCCGCCTGACGCGACAGTGGGCGGTCCGCGGCGAGCGAGCGGAGCACGCCGAGCGCGTCGCGCGCCGCATCGTGGTCGCCCGCGGCGAGCGCGTTGCGCAGGCGGCTGACCGCACCGCCGAGCGACGGCGCCTCCTCGAGCGCCCGCGCGGTGCCGGCGTCGACGTCCACCGGCGCCGGCCGGTGCATGCCCGGGATCTTCACGAAGCCGCCGAGCGGGACCGCGCCGATCCCGTACTCGATCCCCTTCCGGGTCGTCTTCCAGATTGCCGGCGGGAAGCCGATGTAGAACCGCCGCGGCCGCATCCCGAGGGCGAGCGAGACGCTGAAGTGCCCGAGCTCGTGGACGAATACGAGCACGCCGAGGCCCAGGATCGCGACGAAGATCGTCATGCCGGCTGCAGCCTTCGCTCCGCGAGCCGCCGTGCCTCCCCGTCGGCCTCGACGAGGTCGTCCAGGTCGCGGGCGGGCGCGCCCTCGACGCGGTCGAGCGTCTCCGTGACGACGTCCGCGATCTCCGGGAACCGGAGCCGGCCCGCGAGGAAGGCTGCGACCGCGACCTCGTTCGCCGCGTTGAACGCACACGGTGCCGTACCGCCCCGTTCCCCGGCCGCGCGCGCGTGGGCGACGAGCGGGAACGCATCGTCGTCCACCCGCTCGAAGGAGAGCGTGAGGCCCTCGAGGTCGAGCTGCTCGACCGAGGTCGCCGCACGCTCCGGGTACGTGAGGGCATACGAGATCGGCACTCGCATGTCGGGGAGCCCGACATGGGCGAGCAGGGCGCCGTCGCGGAGCCGCACGAGACCGTGGACCACGGAGGTCGGGTGCACGACGACCTCGATCCGCTCGTACGGCACGCCGAAGAGCCAGTGCGCCTCGATCAGCTCGAGGCCCTTGTTGGCGAGCGTCGCCGAGTCGACGGTGATCTTCGGTCCCATCGACCACGTCGGGTGGCGGAGTGCCTCCTCGGCCGTGACGTCCGCGAGCTCGACGGACGTCCGTCCCCGGAACGGCCCGCCGGAGGCGGTGAGAACGAGCCCCGCGACCGTCTCCGCGGCGCGTCCTTCGAGGCACTGGTGGAGCGCAGAGTGCTCGCTGTCCACCGGGAGGAGCAGGCCGCCTCCCCGCGCCTGCGCTGCGACCGCGAGGTCTCCCGCCGCGACGAGGCTTTCCTTGTTTGCGAGCGCGAGCGTGACCCCGGTCTCGAGCGCCCACAGAGTCGCCTCGACCCCCGCGAACCCGACAACCGCGTTGAGGACGACGTCGGGCTCGCTCCGCTCGAGCAGCGCGACCGGGTCGCCGCCGACCTGGACGTGGTCGACTCCGTGCGCCGCGGCCAGCCCGTCGAGCAGCGTCGAGCCGGACTGGATGGCGCACAGGCGGAGATCGGGATGGGCCGCGACGACCTCGATCGCCTGTCGGCCGATCGAGCCGGTCGCGCCCAGGAGGGCGACGCGTCTCACCGTGCGAAGAATGCCTGAGGAATCACGGCTCTAGGTGAGCGCGAGAAGCATGAAGTAGGCGGCGGGACCCGCCCAGAGGAGCGAGTCGACGCGGTCGAGAACCCCGCCGTGCCCCGCGAGCAGGCTCCCGGAGTCCTTCACGCCCAGGTCCCGCTTCACCGCGGACTCGAAGAGGTCGCCGAGCGTGGCCGCGAGCGCGATCGCGAGCCCGAGCAGGAGGGACTCGCCGGCCGACACGACGTCCTGCTCGTAGAGCGCGAAGAACGTGACGGCGACGCCGACGAGCGTGCCGGCGACGAAGCCCTCCCACGACTTCCCGGGGGAGATCGCCGGCGCGAGCCGGTGGCGGCCGATCGCGCGCCCCACGACGTACGCCGCCGTGTCGTCCGCGAACACCGTGAGCAGGACCGTGAACACGAGCAGGCGCCCGTGCTCGGGGAGGTCGCGCACGAGCAGGAGCAGTGCTAGCCCGCCCGCGACCCAGACGACGCCGAGGAGCGTCGTCGCGAAGGCGGCGACCGCGTTCTGCCTAACGCTCGAGACGAAGAACACCACGAGGGCGGCCGGCAACGTGGCGAGGATGCCGGCCAGAAGCCACGTAACCCCGCCCAGCTGCGCGCCGACCAGCGTGAGCACGAGTCCCGCATAGCCTCCGAGCACCATCGGATGGAGCCCGCGCGACATCCCGTACAGCTCGTGCAGGGCGAGCAGGCCGCCCACGACGGCCAGCGCAAAGAGCCACCAGCCGCCTGCCCACACGACGCCGAGGACGACCGGCAGGAGGATCGCCGCCACCAGGATCCGCGACAGCGTCGGGCTCACGCACCCTCCCGGCCGCCCGCCGCAGGCGGCCTCACGCGAGGTCCCGGGCGCCGAAGCGGCGGCTGCGCGCCGCGTACTCCTCGACCGCGGCCCGCAGGTCGTCCGCGTCGAAGTCCGGCCAGAGCGTCTCCGTGAACACGAGCTCCGCGTACGCGGCCTCCCACAGCAGGAAGTTCGAGAGCCGCAGCTCGCCCGAGGTGCGGACGAGCAGGTCGACGTCGCCGAGCTCCGGCGCGTAGAGACGCGCCGCAAGCGCGTTCTCGTCGACGTCCCCCGCCGCAACACCGTCGTCGACGAGCCGCCGGGCGGCCTCGACGAGCTCGGCGCGCCCACCGTAGTCGAAGGCGATCCAGAGCTGGAGCGTGTCGAGGTGCGCGGTGCGCTCCTCGAGCGCGGCCATCTTCCCCTCGAGCCACGGCTCGACGCGGTCGCGCCGCCCGAGAAACCGCGTCCGCACGCCCTGCTCGGCGAGGTCGGGAAGCTCCCGGTCGATCGTCTCCGAGAGGATCTCCATGAGGTCCGCGACCTCCGTGTCCGGGCGGGCCCAGTTCTCGGTCGAGAACGCGTAGACGACGAGCGACTCGACCCCGAGGTCGATCGCCCCCTCGACCGTGCGGCGAAGCGCCCGCGTGCCCTCGCGGTGCCCCGCCTCGACGGGCAGGCGGCGGCTCTCCGCCCAGCGGCCGTTGCCGTCCATGATGATCGCGACCGTCCTCGGGACCGCGTCCCGAGAACTTGAGGGAGTCGAGATGGCGTTTCCCTTCGTCCAGGAGGCTCGATCGCGCCGCGATCAGACCTCCATGATCTCGGCTTCCTTGTTCTTCAGGAGCTCGTCGATCCGTTTCACGTGGTCGTCGGTCAGCTTCTGCACCTGCGTCTCGGCGCGGCGCTCCTCGTCGTCGCCCACGTCACCGTTCCGCACCAGCTCCTCGAGATGGCGCATCACGTCGCGCCGCACGTTGCGGATCGCGACCTTGCCGTCCTCTGCGTAGCGGCGCACGACCTTGACGAGCTCCTTCCGCCGCTCCTCGGTGAGCGCCGGGATCGGCAGGCGGATCAGCTTGCCGTCGTTCGACGGCGTCAGGCCGAGGTCGGACTCCATGATCGCCTTCTCGATCGCCTTGATCTGCGTCGGGTCGTACGGCTGCACCGAGAGCAGCCTCGCCTCGGGCGCGCCGATCGTCGCCATGTTCGAGAGCGGCGTCGGGGTGCCGTAGTAGTCGATCGTGATCCGGTCGAGGAGCGCAGTCGAAGCCCGCCCCGTGCGCACGGAGTTGAACTCGGTGCGCGTGTGCTCGATCGACCCGTCCATCCGCCGCGTGCAGTCCGCCAGGAACTCCTCGATCGCAGCCACCGCGCCTCCTACCGTACGTCGTCGCCTTCGCCCGTCCCGGTCGTGACGAGCGTTCCGATCCTCTCCCCTCGCGCGGCACGCGCAATGTTCCCGTCCGCGAGCTCGAACACGTGGATCTCCACGCCGTTGTCCATGCACAGCGAGAGCGCAGTGGTGTCCATCACCTTGAGCCCACGCTCGATCGCCTGCAGGTGCGTCAGCTCCGGGAGGAACTGCGCGCCGGCGTCCGTGCGCGGGTCGCCGTCGTAGACGCCGTTCACGCCGTGCTTTGCCATCAGGATCGCCTCGGCGCCGATCTCGAGCGCGCGCAGCGCGGCCGCGGTATCCGTCGTGAAGAACGGGTTGCCGGTGCCTGCGGCGAAGATCACGACGCGGCCCTTCTCCAGGTGGCGGATCGCGCGGCGCCGGATGTACGGCTCCGCGACCTCCGAGACCGTCACCGCGGACTGGACGCGGGTCTGGGCGCCGAGGCGCTCCAGCGCGTCCTGCAACGCGAGCGCGTTGAGCAGCGTCGCGAGCATGCCGGCGTAGTCGGCCGTCGCCCGGTCCATGCCCTCCGCAGCGGCCTTCATCCCGCGGTAGAAGTTGCCGCCGCCGACGACGATCGCGACCTCCGTGCCGGCCTCCTGCACCGCGACCACCTCGCGGGCGATCGCGGAGACCGTGTGGGGGTCGACCCCGTACTCGCGGTCGCCCATCAGGCTCTCGCCGGAGAGCTTGAGGAGCACCCGGCCGAAGCCCGGTCGCCCGGCCCCGGCTCCGGGGCGCGCCTCTCGCGGCGAGACCGTGCTCATTGGTCGACCTCGGTCGACCCATGAGCGGGGAGGGGTGTGGGGAACCGGGAGGTTCCCCACGGTTTCCGGAAGAAGGGCGCTCTTGGGGGAAACATGGTTTCCCCCACGGGAGCGAGCCGCAGGCGAGCGACGCTCATCCGAGCTGGAGCCGCTCGAACTCGAGCACCTCGGCCCCTTCGCCTGCGAGCGCCTGGCCGACCGTAGTCGAGGGATCGTGTATCCAGGGCTGGTCGACGAGCACCCGGGCGGCGAAGAAGCGCTTCTGGAGCATGCCGTCCACGATCTTCTCACGTGCCTGCTCGGGCTTCGAGAGGACCTCGTCGGTGCCCGCGAAGATCTCGCGCTCGGAAACGACGAGCTCGTCGGGGACGTCCTCGCGGCCGATCCACTCGGGCGAGGAGGCGGCGATGTGCATCGCGAGCCTGCGCCCGAGCTCGGGCGAGCCGCCACGGACTTGCACGAGCACGCCCAGCTTGTTGCCCGGCGGATGGACGTACGAGGCGACCCGGCCGCCGTCGACCGCCTCGAAGCGAGCCGCGCCGGTGACCACGACGTTCTCGCCGAGCTTCGCGGTGAGCGCGACGCGCTCGTCCTCGAGCGCCACTTCCGAGCCGGGGCCCTCTTGCTCGACCGTCTCGAGAGCGTGCTCGACGAAGCCGAGGAAGTCGTCGTTCTTGGAGACGGGCTCGGTCTCGCAGCCGACCGCGACGAGCGTGCCGCTCGACGCGTCGACGGCGACGCGCTCGGCCACCCTGCCCTCGGTCGTGGCGCGGCCGGCGCGCTTCGCGGCGCTCGCCATCCCCTTCTCGCGCAGGAGGCGCGTGGCGAGCTCGAGGTCGCCGTTCGCCTCCTCCAGCGCGCGCTTGCAGTCCATCATCCCCGCGCCGGTCCGCTCCCGGAGCTCCTTGACGAGGCTGGCAGAGATCTGGCTCATGGGGAGCTCTCCGCCCCGTTCTCGCGGCCGGCGGGGGCGCTCACAGGCTCCGGTTCCGCAGGAGGCTCTTCGGACGGCTCGTCGGAGGGGGTCTCGGCGCGCTCTCCGCTCAGCTCCTGCTCGGTGACCTTCGACTTCGCCGCGGCGATCCCGTCCGCGATCGCGCGGACGACGAGCGAGCACGAGCGGATCGCGTCGTCGTTGCCGGGCACGACGTACGTCGCCTCGTCCGGGTCGCAGTTCGTGTCGACGAGCGCGATCACCGGCAGCCCGAGCCGCTGCGCCTCGCGCACGGCGAGCTGTTCCTTGCGCAGGTCGACGATGAAGACGGCGTCGGGCTGGCGCTTCATGTTCGCGACGCCGCCGAGGTTCGCCTCGAGCTTCTCGAGCTCGCCCGTCATCGCGATCCGCTCCTTCGCCGGCAGCAGCTCGAGCTGTCCCTCCTCCTTGAGGCGGCGCAGCTCCTGGAGGTAGCCGATCCGGTCGGCGATCGTCCGCCAGTTCGTCAGCAGGCCGCCGAGCCAACGGTGCGCGACGTACGGCTGCCCGACGCGCGTGGCCTCGCGCTCGATGGCCTCCTGCGCCTGCTTCTTCGTGCCGACGAAGAGGATCGTGCCCCCACGGTCGGCGACGTTGCGCGCGAACTCGTAGGCCTCTTCGAGCAGCGCCTGCGTCTGCTGCAGGTCGATGATGTAGATG
>DATBET010000134.1:0-6955 GCA_036558885.1 Gaiella sp. | reverse complement strand
GAGCGTGTTCGGCGTCGACTGGCAGCTCCTCAAGCCCTTCATCGTGATCGGCCTGGCGTTCGGGGGCGTGTACGCGCTCTCGGGCGTCGGGCTGGTCGTGCTGTACCGGGCCACCGGGGTGCTGAACCTCGCGTTCGGCGCCATCGGGGCCGCCGGCGCCCTGATCGCGTACTACCTGCTCAACCACACGAGCTGCCCCGAATGGCTCGCGTTCACGGTCTGCGTCCTCTTCGGCGGCGTCCTGAACCTCGTCTACGGGGTGATCTTCGGCCCCGCGTTCGCCCGGCGCGACCCGCTCGTGAAGATGATGGGGACGCTCGCGCTGGCCCTGATCCTGCTCGGCGTGATGGGCTGGCGGGCACCGGCTGGCGGCGCGTTCGCCCGCTTCCTCCCGCTGCCGAGCTCCGAGCACCACTACTTCATCGCGGGCACGTCCGTGAACCTCACCCAGATCATCTCGGTCTGCCTCGCGCTCGGGCTGACCATTGCCGTGACCCTGTTCCTCCGCTTCACCCGGCTCGGCACCGCGATGCGGGCGCTCGCGAACGACCGCGAGATCACGGCGACGCTCGGCGTGCCAGTGCGCCGTGTCGAGGCCGTCGCCTGGTTCGGCTCGGGCCTCGTCTGTGGGGCAGCGGGGCTCCTCCTGCCCGACCTGCTCACCTCCCTCGACTACGCCGCGCTCACGTTCCTCGTGATCTCGTCGCTCGCGGCTGCGCTGATCGGCCGCCTGCGCTCGCTCTGGGCGACGTTCTTCGGCGGCATGGCAGTGGGGCTCGCGCAGGCGGTGGTCACCCCGTACGCGTCGGTGACGGCCTACCGCGCGGCGGCGCCGTTCGTGCTCGCGATCATCGCGCTGCTCGTGCTCTCGCGCCATCGGGTCGTCACGATCTCGCGTGCGGCCTGAGGCGTGACCAGCGCCCCCGCAGCGAGCTCGGAGACCGGCGCCCGCGCGCCCTTCGGCATCGAGCGGCGGCTCGTGGTCCGGGGCGTCGTGATCGCCGCGCTGCTCGTCTTCGTGCTCGTCCCCCTCCCCTCGCTCGTGGGCTCCGACTGGCTGACGACGTTCGCGAGCACCGCGATCTACGCGATCGTGGCGCTCGGGTTCGGGATCCTGTACGGCCGCGTCGGGATGATCTCGCTCGGCCAGGTAGCGCTGCTCTCGGTCGGCGTCTGGATCGGGGCGCGGCTCGCCTACGGGACGGGCATGCCGTATCCGCTCCTCCTGCTCGCGACGGGCGCGCTCACCTGCATGATCGGCACGCTCGTGGGCCTGCCGTCCCTGCGGCTCTCGGGCCTCTACCTCGCGCTGATCACGCTGATGTTCGCGGGTGCGATGACGATCGTGCTGTCGGTGACCGACTTCCCGAACGGCGGCGGCGGGTTCAAGGGCAGGTCGGCCACCGGCGCGCTGACCACCGAGACCCCACCGGTGCGGCGACCGTCGATCGCGGAAGGGGACGTCGACTTCTACCGCTACATCGTGATCGTCGCGGCGCTCATGTTCCTGCTCGCGCTGCTCCACGTCGCCTCGAAGCCCGGGCGGGCATGGGCCTCGATCCGCGAGAGCGAGCCGGCGGCGCTCGCGGCCGGGGTGAACATCACCTTCTACAAGATGTGGGCGTTCGCGCTCGCGTCGTTCATGACCGGGGTCGCGGGATGCCTCTTCGCGTCGCAGGTGGGCGTGCCGCGGGTGATCACGTTCAGGACGCAGGACTCGCTCACCCTCGCCGCGACGGCGCTCATCGGGGGGGTTTTCAGCATCTGGGGCGCGATCGTCGCGGCGGTCTTCAACCAGGTGCTCCCGTTCCTGTTCCAGGCGCAATGGGGGATCGACACGAACTTCCTCCTGATCCTCTTCGGGATCGGCCTGCTCCAGGTGCTGCTGACCGCGCCGGGCGGGCTGGCCCAGCAGTTCCCCCGCGACATGGCGAACCTCGGCCGTTTCGTGTCGCGCAGCGTCCGGTCGCTGTTCGGAAAGCGCGGGGGCCCGTGATCGACGTCACCGGCCTCACGGTCCGCTTCTCCGGGATCACGCCGATCGACGACATGAGCCTCGTGTTCCCGGTCGGCACCTGTGGCCTGATCGGGCCGAACGGCGCGGGCAAGACGACGTTCTTCAACGTGCTGAGCGGCTTCGTCAAGCCGGCCGCGGGCACGATCACGGCGTTCGACGAGGACCTCCTGAAGATGGCCGACTTCCGGCGCGCGCGCTGGGGCCTGCGTCGCACGTTCCAGACCGAGATGGCGATCGAGCAGCTCTCGGTCTACGACAACGTCGCCATGATCCACGAGCACTCCGGATCGAAGCGCTCGACGCGGCGCGCGGACGTGCTCGCGGCGCTCGAGTTCGTCGGGCTGACGATGCCGCCGAAGACGAAGGTCGGCGTGCTGAATGCGCGCGAGCGTCGCCTGGTGGAGGTGGCCCGGGCCGTCGTCGGCCGGCCCCGGCTCGTGCTGCTCGACGAGCCCGCCGCGGGCCTGCCCGCGCAGGAGACGGAGCATCTTGCCCAGGTGATCCGGAAGATCCCGGACGCGTTCGGCGCGCTCACGATCCTCGTCGACCACGACATGACCCTCGTCTCCCGCTGCTGTGCGACGACGGCCGTGCTCGACTTCGGCAAGCTGATCGCGCTCGGCCCGACCGCCGAGGTGCTCCGCGACGAGCAGGTGATCAAGGCCTACCTCGGCGAGGAGGAGCTGACGCCACTCGACGAGGCGGAGGCGAAGGCGGAATGAGCGCCACGGCCGAGGCGCCGCGGGCGACCCACGCGCCCGCACTCAAGCTCGAGGGGCTCTGCGTCTCGCGCGGCCGGCCCGTCGTCCACGACGTGTCGCTCGAGATCCCGGCCAACGCGATCACCGCCCTCCTCGGCCCGAATGGCGCGGGCAAGTCGTCGCTCGTGCTGGCAGTCGGCGGCGTCCTTCGCCCGACCGCCGGCCGGGTCCTCGTCGGCGACCAGGACCTCACCCGGCGGCGTCCGGAGGCGATCCGGGGCGCGGGGGTCGCGATCGTGCCGGAGGGACGGCGTTTGCTCGGCGAGCTCTCGGTCGAGGACAACCTCGAGGTCGCGACGTATGCGCTCGGGCGGTCGCAGGCGCGCGACGGGATCGCCTACGCGCTGGAGCTGTTCCCGACGCTCGAGCGGCGCTGGAAGGCCTCCGCGCGGTCGCTTTCCGGCGGCGAGCAGCAGATGCTCGTGCTCGCCCAGGCGCTCGTCTCGCACCCGCGCTTCATCCTCGTCGACGAGCTGTCACTCGGCCTCGCGCCGATCGTCGTCCAGCGCCTCGTCCCGACGCTCGCCGCCGTGGCGGAGAGCGGCGTCGGCGTACTCCTGATCGAGCAGTTCGCCCACGTGGCGCTCGGCCTGGCGACGACGGCGTACGTGATCGAGGGCGGCCGCATCCGCTACCACGGGACCGCAGCCGAGCTCAAGAGCCGTCCGGAGGTGCTGCACAGCGCCTACCTACGCCGCGAATCGGATGCCCCCGGCGACGAACCCGGATGAAGGCGGCGGTCACCGAGGGCCCCCGGGCGATGCGGGTCACGGACGTGCCGGACGCAGGCGACCCCGCCGAAGGCGAGGTGCTCGTGCGTCCGGAGGCCGTCGGCCTCTGCGGCTCCGACTTCCACTACTTCCTCGGCCATCTCGGGGACGCGGTCGGTCCAGATCTGTACCCACGCGTGCAGGGCCACGAGTTCGCGGGCGTGCTCGAGGCCGTGGGGCCGGGCTGCCCGGCCGGCCTGCGTGCAGGCAAGCGGGTCGCGGTGTGGCCGGTGACGGCATGCGGGCACTGCTACCCGTGCCGCATCGGACGCCGCAACGTCTGCTCGAACATCAGCCTCGTCGGGATCCACCGCGACGGGGCCTTGCAGGAGCGCGTCCGGGTGCCTGCCGACCAGGTGTTCCCCGTCGGCGATCTCGGCCCGGCCCTCGCCGCTCTGATCGAGCCTGTCTCGATCGCGATCCGGGCGGTCGTTCGTGCCCGGCTCGAGAAGGGCGAGAAGGCGGTCGTGCTCGGCGCCGGCCCGATCGGCCAGTCGGTCGCGACCGCCGCGCTCGACCGCGGCGCGTCGGTGCTGCTGGTCGACCGCGTGGCGAGCCGCGTCGAGCGCGGCGGAGCGGTGGGCGCCGAGCTGCTGACCCTCGAGGAGGACGACGACCTGGTGGCCGCAGGGCGCGAGTGGGCCGGCGGCGAGGGCCCCGAGGTCGTCTTCGAGGCGACGGGCGTGCCGGAGCTCGTCCAGACGGCCGTCCGGCTCGTCTCTCAGGCGGGCCGCGTCGTCGTGGTCGGCCTCTCCGCGCACGACGCACCGCTCCGTGTGGGCGACCTCGCCTTCCGGGAGATCGACGTGCTCGGCGTGAGCTGCTGCAACGGGGACGAGTTCGCCGAGGCGGCGGCACTCGTCGCACGGCGCCGGGACGCGCTGGCGGGACTGCTGACCCATGAGTTCACGCTCGACGAGACGCCCGTGGCGATCGACTACGCGATCGGGCATCCTGCCGAGGTCATGAAGGCGATCATCCGCCTGGAGGGGGCGTGACCGGGCTCCGCGCGCTCGACGAGGCGCGGGCGGCGGCGGTCGAGTCGCTCTGCGAGCTGATCGTCCCCGGCTCGGGTCGCGTGGGGCCGGTCGTCTACGTCGACGCCCTCGTCGCGGGGATGCCGCCCCCGGTCCGCGACGGCGCGCTCGCCTCGATCGACGCGCTCGCGCCGGCGGCGGCGCAGGGCGCCGAGGCGCTGGCCGAGCAGGCGCAGACGCCCGAGTTCGGCTTCGTCCGAGCGCTCGTGATCGAGGCGTACTACTCCGACTTCGTCGCGCCCGGGAAAGAGGGGCCGGGCGCGTGGGCGGAGATCGACTTCAACTCGCCGCTCGCGACGCGGCTCGCGAAGGAGTGGTCTTGGCTGGGGATCGCGTGAACGCAGCCTACGACGTCGTCGTCGTCGGCTCGGGCGCGGGCGGCGGCGTGATCGCGGGCGAGCTTGCACAGCGCGGGCGCGACGTGCTGCTCGTCGAGTGCGGACCGCACCTCCGCGGGCACGACTTCACGCGCTTCGAGGCGAAGGCGGCGCACGACCTCTTCTGGCCGCTCCGCTTCGCGCCGCTTCCCAACGGCGAGCTCGTCACCTTCCTCGCCGGCCGCTGCGTCGGGGGCACGACGACCATCAACACCAAGGTCGCTTTCCGCGCACACGAGCGCGACGTCACGAAATGGCATCCGGCGAGCGGGCTGACGAGCGACGGCAGCACGCCGTTCTCCGTCTCCGATCTCGAGCCCTATTACGACCGCGTCGAGCGGGTGCTGGGCGTCCGCGAGCGGGCGGACTGGGAAAAGAGCGTGCACACCGTGGTGCCCGGCTTCCGCGCGCTCGGCGCCGAGCTCGAGCCCGTCAACGCGTACACCGACCCGAACTGCGCGAGCTGCGGGTCCTGCATCCAGGGCTGTCCGTCGAACGCCGGGAAGTCGACGATGAACACGTACATCGCCGACGCGCTCGCGCGCGCGACCCTCGAGCTGCGCGCGAACACGACGGTCGAGCGTGTGCTCGTCGAGGACGGCGAGGCAGCGGGGGTGGAGCTCGTCGACGCGTCCGGCGAGCGGCAGACGGTGCGGGCGGGCGCGGTCGTCGTCGCCGCAGGGGCGGTCAACACGCCGCAGCTCCTCCTCCGCTCCGGGCTCGAGAGCCCCGTGATCGGACGGCATCTCGGCCTCCACCCCGTGCGGCTCGTGTACGGGCTCTTCGACGAGCCGCAGGACGCGCACATGGTCTATCCGATCTCCGCGCATTGCCTGAAGCACCAGCACGACGAGGAGGGCGGCTTCGTGATCGAGGCGTCGACGATCCAGGACCCGATCTCCTTCGCGACGACGATCGGGGACGAGGACGGGCCGGTCTGGGGCCCGCGCCTCGTCGAGGCGCTGCGACGGTTCCGGTACTGGATCGGGTTCCTCGCGATGGCGAACGACGACAACAACTCGTCCGTCTCGCTCGGTGAGGAAGGCGAGGAGCGGCTCGAGGTCGATCTCCAGCCGGCCGAGCGCGAGCGCGTCGACGCCGGGCTGCGGTTCAGCCGCGAGGTGCTCGAGGCCGCGGGCGCGACGCAGGTCTGCTGGACGGGGCTCACGTCGACGCACGCGCAGGGCTCGTGCCGGATGGGGGACGACCCCGCGCGATCGGTCGTCGACCGAAACGGCGAGTCGCACGAGGTGAGGCGCCTCTACGTCGGCGACGGGTCCCTCGTCCCGCGCACGCTCTCCGTGAACCCCTCCCTGACGATCATGGCGCTCGCGACGCGGCTCGCCGAGCATCTCGACGCCGACGCGAACGGGTACCTCGAGGCGAAGGCGGCCCGGGCGGCATGAGAGCCGCGCTCCTCCGCGAGTACCACCGCCCGCTCGAGCTCGTCGAGCGTCCCGAGCCGGAGCCTACCGTGCCGCGGAGCGTCGTCGTCAGGATCGGCGGGGCCGGCGTCTGCGCAACCGACCTCCACGCAATCGACGGGCTGATGGAGCCCGCGGGGCTCACGACTCCCGTCGTGCTCGGGCACGAGAACGCGGGGTGGGTGCACGCCGTCGGCGACGACGTCACGACGACCGCGGTGGGCGACGCAGTGCTCCTCTATCCGGCGTGGAGCTGCGGGCTCTGTGTCCCCTGCCGGCGCGGCAAGGACGTCTTCTGCGTGCGTCACCAGTTCACGGGGCTGACACGCGACGGCGGCTTCGCGGAGCTCGTCCTCGCCGACGAGCGTTCCGTCGTCCGGCTGCCGGACGGCGTCGAGCCCGCGGCGGTGGCGCCGCATTCCGACGCCGGCATCACCGCCTACCACGCGGTCAAGAAGCTCGTCCCGCGGCTCGAGCCGGGGAGCACGGCAGCCGTGATCGGCGTGGGCGGGGTCGGGCACATCGGGCTGCAGCTCGTCCGGGTGCTCGGCGGCTCCCGGGTCGTCGCG
>DATBET010000133.1:0-15479 GCA_036558885.1 Gaiella sp. | reverse complement strand
CGCGACCCGGTGCTCTCCGGGCCCGGGCTCCCGGGGCACGCACACGCGCATCACCGGAAAATACGGGAAGGGTTCCTGCCGCGGGGCGGGAACCAGACATCCCGTGGTTCGTCTCGGAGCCTTTGCGACCGCGATGGAGGTGTGCGATCCCGCGCTCGCCTCGCACGGCGCGCGCGTGGGCGGGAACGCGGAGGCCGTCGCGAGGCGTCTGGGGTGGGACGAGGACAGACTCGAGCACCTTCGCCTCGGCGCGGCGCTCCACGATGTGGGCAAGGTCAACGTGCGGCCCGAGGTGCTGGGCAAGGCGGGGCTCCTCGACGAGCACGAGCTCGCCGAGATCCGTACACATCCCGTCGAGGGCACGTGGCTGATCGCCGGCGTCGCCTCGCTCACGCCCGCGCTGCCGTACGTCCTCTTCCATCACGAGCGCTGGGACGGCTGGGGCTATCCGACCAGGCGCGCGGGCTCCGCGATCCCCCTCGAAGGACGCGTGCTCGCAGTCGCGGACGCGTACGACGCGATGACGTCGCTGCGCCCGTACCGGCCGTCGCTGTCCGCCGAGGAGGCCGCCGAGGAGATCCTCCGCTGTGCCGGCACGCAGTTCGACCCGGAGGTGGTCGACGCGTTTCTCGATGCCCACTGCTGCGGGGAGATCGCGCCCGGCGAGGCGGCGGTCGCCGCCTGAGGGCGGCAGGTGTCCGAAGTGACGTCGGACACCTAGGTCCTACAGCGACGCCCAGACCTCGAGCTTCGTGCGCGTGCGGCGGATCACCTCGTCGGTGAACGCCGTGGTTCCGTGGTGGCCGCCGAGGTCGGCGGTGCGGACGCCCTCTGCGACCGCCTCGAGGGTGGCCTCGCGAATCGCGCGGCCGGCCTCCTGGCACCGGTCGTCGTCGGTCTGCACGAGAAGCGCCGCCGCGGCGAGGATCATCGCCATCGGGTTCGCGACGTCCTTGCCCTCGAGCGCGGGAGCGGTGCCGTGCGCGGCCTCGGCCATCACGGCCGAGGGCTGGTCGACGTCGTCGCCGAAGGCGACGAGGAGCGACTCGGAGCCCGCGATCGAGCCGAAGAGCGGGAGCACGAGGTCGGACAGGATGTCGCCGTCGCGGTTGAGCGCGGGGATCACCATCGGCGCGCCGCTGGACGAGATCAGGAGCGCGAAGGTCGCGTCGATCAACTGGGGCTCGTACGGGACGTCTGGGTGCCGCGCCGCGGCCGCGTCCATCTCCTCCTTGAGCATTCCCTCGTAGACGGGGCTGACCGTGTACTTCGGCCCGCCGAAGACCTTCGCGCCGGTCCGCTCGGCCTGCCGAAAGGCGAACTCGGCGACCGCGCGGCAGATCCGGCGCTCGATCCGCTCCGTCCGCAACGCGATCTCCGCAACGCCAGAGCCCTCGCGCCACTCCGTCGCGCCGTACGCATCGCCGACCGCCATGCGCACCACCGAGATCGGCGCGTGCACGCCACCGACCGGGAGCACCCCGGGGATCCGGCGGCCGGTGCGGACGATGACCTTGCCACCGACGTCCTCCCGCAGGATCCGGTTCGGCGATCCGACGTCGTCGGCGCCCTCGGGCGTGATCGTGGCCGCTTTCAGCCCGAGGCCGTGCTCGACGATCGCGCGTGCCGCCTCGTGCACGACGCCGTTCGCCGTGGCACGGCGGTTCTCGAGCGAGAGGTCGAATTCCGGGAACGACAGCTCGACGTCCACGACGTCCGGCTGGAGGACGCGCAGCGCGGCCTCGAGGAGCTCCTGCCCGGTCTGGTCGCCGCCCAGGACGACGATTGTTCGCGCGTCCATCCCGGCGCAGTGTAATCGCGTATTCCTTTCGTGGCTCCTCTAGAATTCTCCTCGAATATTTGCGTATCATCAGGACGTGGCGTCTCTGACATCTGATGGAAAATCGCGCTAGCGATTTCCACCGAGGGAGGATCAACCCGTGGCACGAAAGACAGTGCTCGTTTGCGACTCGTGTAGCAAGGAAGTGGAGGAAGGAAAGGGCGCGGTTCTTCGCGTGACGTTCAACGACGCGCGGCGTGGCGCAAAGCAGGCGGATCTCTGTGATTCATGCGCGGGCGGAATGCCCGGCGCGGCCGTCGCCCGCCGTGGGCGCAGGCCCAAGTCGCTCGCCTGATTCTCTCGCTGCGAGCACGTTTTCCCGTCGATTCCCGTCCCGGCCGTAAGCCGGGGCGGGAAGTCGGCCCGACGACCATGCACCGGTGGGTTGCTCCCTCGTCGTCGGGCCGGCGCATGCCGGGAAGGTCGCGCTCCTGCTCGATAGGTTCGTGGACGAGATCGACCGAGATCCGTGGCTCGTCGTGCCGAATCGCGTCGAGGTGGAGCGTGCGGAACGCGAGCTCGTCGCACGCTGCAACGGCCTCGTAACGGGCACCGTCGGCACGTTCGATGCGCTGTTCGAGTCGCTCGCGTTCGCGGACGGCGACGGTCGCCGGCTCCTGGGCGAGGCGGAGCGCCACATCCTTCTCCGGCGCGTCGTCGACGAGGCGGGCGTCCCCGGCGCCCGACATCCCGGCTTCGCAGACGTCCTCGCCCGAGCCCTCACGGAGGTCGACGGGGCGCTCGTGGAGCCGGAGGACCTCGCAGAGCCGCTCGCAGGCCTCGTGCGGGGCTACCGGGCGGAGCTCGCGCGGCTCCGTGCCTGGGACCGTGGCGCCTTGCGCAGACACGCGATCACACGTCTCACCGAGGAGCTGGGCGCGTGGGGCGACCGTCCGGTGCTCGCGCACGGATTCGAGGACCTGACCGCAGCCGAATGGCGACTGCTCGAGGCGCTCGCCGCGCGCGCGGACGTGTGTGTCTCGCTGCCGTACGAGCCCGGGCGCGTGGTGTACGCATCCCTCGCGCGCACGGCGGACGACCTGGCCGCGCTCGCCGGGGACGGGGTGGTCGAGCTTCCGCCCCGGGCGGCTGAGTTCCTGCCTCCCTCGCTCGCGCACCTGGAGCGCCAGCTCTTCGAGCCCGCGCCGACCCGGGCGGCGCTCGACGGCTCGATCCGCTTCCTCGAGGGATCCGGCACGCGCGGGACGCTCGAGCTGGCCGCCGAGGAGATCCTCGGCTACGTGCGGGCTGGCACCTCACCCGAGGAGATCGCGGTCGTCTGCCCCTCCGTCGAGGCGCTACGCGTGCCGCTCGCGGCTGCGTTCGCCTCGCTCGGCGTGCCGCTCGCCTTCGAGGGCCGTGCGCCCCTCCGGGCGACCGCGCTGGGCCGGTCGCTCGTCTCGCTGCTCCGCTTCGCGTGGCTCGGGGGCGAGCGCGCGGCGCTGTTCGCGCACCTCCGCTCTCCGTACTCGGGGCTCTCCCGGCGGGACGTCGACTGGGTCGAGGGCAAGCTCCGGGGCCGCGGCATCGTCCGCGCCGACAGGACCGTCGAGGCGACGGTCGAGCTGCGCGCGGGGCGGAGCCTGCCCACCTACGACGTCGCCGTCTCGGACGAGGCGCCGGCGGCGATCGTCCGCGCCCTCGTCGACGCGATGCTGCGGAACGCCCACGGAACGGTCGCGCCGCCGGTTGACGCGCAGGCCCACGACGACCTCCGCGCCCATGACGCGGTCGCCCGGACGCTCCTCGAGCTCGAGGCGCTGGAGGACTCGGGCTCCGAGGTCGGCCACCGCGACGTGCTCGCGAGCCTCGAGCGGGCCACGGTCCGGGGCGACCCGGCGGGGGCGCCGGGCCGCGTTGCCGTGATCGACCTCCTCCGGGCCCGTACGCGCCGCTACGACACGGTCGTCGTGCTCGGGCTCGAGCAGGGGGCGCTGCCGCGGCGCTCGCGGGTCGAGCCGTTCCTCGACGACGACGAGCGGCGGGCCCTGGACGAGCGCCGTGGCGGGCGGCTCGTCCGTCCCGACCAGGCAAGCCGCGACCGCTACCTGTTCGCGACGGCCTGCACGCGTCCGACTCGCCGGCTCGTCCTGGTGCGCCAGGCGGTCGGCGACGAGGGCACGGTTCGCGAGCCGAGCCCCTTCTGGGAAGCCGTGCGCGAGGTCTTCGACCCGGACGACGTCAGGCACCACACGGTCAGGCGGCCGCTCTCCTCCGCCACCCGCGAGCTCGAGTCCGCGCCGACGGAGCGAGAGCGCCTGCGCTCCCTCGCGCGGATGTGCGCCACGGCGCCGGCCGAGGCCGCCGCGCTCGCGCGCGAGAACGGCTGGGACCGCCGCCTCCGGCGGGCGACCGCGGCTTTCAACCGGCCGACGACGCTGAGCCACGAGCGCGCGCTGCGACTCGTCGGGAGCCGTGAGGCGTACTCCGTCTCCGAGCTCGAGCGGATGGCGTCCTGCTCTGCCGCGTGGTTCGTCGAGCGCTACCTGCGTCCCGCGACGATCGACAAGGAGATCGACCGGATGATGCGCGGGTCCATTCTCCACGCAGCCCTCCAGCGCTTCTATCGCGAGCTGCCGAGCGCGATCCCCGGCGCCGACCGCGTGGACGAGGGCAACGTCGAGGCAGCGGTCGCCCTCGTGCGCGAGTGCGTCACCCAGGCGGTCGAGAGCGGCCTGCGCATCGATGCGGGCGACCTCGACCGGCGGGAGCTGGAGCAGGGCCTCCAACGCGATCTCGAGCAGCTCGTCCGCGATGCGGCGGTCTCCCCGTCGCCGTTCGTGCCCAGGCACCTCGAGGTGTCGTTCAGGTCGTACGAGCTCGAGCCCGGCGTCGTCGTCAGCGGGAAGATCGACCGCGTCGACGGCGACCCGATGGGCGCCCGGGGAATCGTCGTCGACTACAAGTCGGGTGCGGCCTCGTCGGCGGCGGAGATCCGCGAGCGCGATCTGCTCCAGCTGCCGCTCTACATGCTCGTCCTGCGAGACCAGCTCGGGCTCGAGCCCGTGGGAGGGATCTACGTGCCCGTCGGCGGCGGCCGCCGGCCGCGGGGGATGCTGCGCGCCGGCGACGACGGCGTGCCCGGTTTCAGCGCGCGGGACTACCTCGAGCCCGACGCGTTCGACGAGGCGATGGAGCGCGCGCGTGGGACCGCGGTGGGCCTCGTCGAGCGGATTCGTGAGGGCGACGTGCGTCACGACCCGCAGGGTGGCGACTGCCCGCACTGGTGCGATCTCTGGCGGATCTGCCGCAAGGAGCGGGCATGAGGACCCCTCCGAACGAGCAGCAGCGCGCGGCGATCGAAGCCACCGGCGGCGTGTTCGTCGCCGCGGGCGCGGGCACGGGCAAGACCGCGGTCCTGGTCGAGCGCTTCGTCCGCGCCGTCGTCGACGACGGCCTCGACGTCCAGTCGCTCCTCGTGATCACGTACACGGAGCGGGCGGCAGGGGAGCTGCGTGCGAGGATCCGCGGGCGGCTCCTCGAGCGAGAGCGGCCGGATCTCGCCCTCGAGCTCGACGGCGCGTGGGTCTCGACGATCCACGGCTTCTGCCGTCGCCTGCTCGGTGCGCACCCTCTCGCCGCCGGCGTCGACCCCACCTTCCGCGTGCTCGACGAGCCGCAGGCGCTCGTCCTCCAGGCGGAGGCGTTCACCGCGGCGCTCGAGCGCTTCTGTGCGGCCGACGAGCCAGACCGGTGGCGCCTGTTGGCGACGTATGGCGCTGCGGGCCTGCGGCAGATGCTCGTCGGCGTGTACGCGACCTTGCGCTCCGCGGGGCGCGACCTGGTGCTGGAGCCCGGCGCGAGGGCCGGGCTGGCCGAGCGCCTCGCAGAGCTTCGCGAGTCCGCGGCCTGCCTCGTCGACGACGGGCGAGCGACCGAGCTGCAGCGCGGAGCGGCGCAGGGCGCCCTCGACCTCGTCGCCGCCACGACGTTGCCCGAGCGGCTACTCGCCCTGGCCGAGCTGAAAGCCCGCGGGCCACGGGGGGCGAGCTTCGTCGAGGCCCGCGAGGCGGTGGTCGCGGCGGCGCTCGAGGAGCTCGCAGCCCGCGACCGGGAGCTTCTCCAGGAGCTGCTCGACGAGTTCGCGGACGCCTACGCCGACGCGAAGGCCCGGGAGGCTGCGCTCGACTTCGAGGACCTCCAGCTCCGCGCACGCGACCTGCTGCGCACCGACGAGGCGATCCGCGAGCGGACGCGCGCGCGCTTCCGCTCGATCATGGTCGACGAGTTCCAGGACACGAATCGCCTTCAGACCGAGCTGCTCGACCTTCTCTCGGAGGGGACGGGCGGCGACCTCTTCGTCGTCGGCGACGAGTTCCAGTCGATCTACGGCTTCCGGCACGCGGACGTCGCGGTCTTCCGCGAGCGCCGCGCGGAGGCCGAGACCGTGCTCCCGCTGACGCTGAACCACCGGTCGCGGCCGGAGGTGCTCGCCGCCGTCAACGAGCTCTTCTCGGCGGAGTTCGGCGACGAATTCCAGCGGCTCGAGCCTGCCGGCGGCGCGGCGGAGCCGTCGCTCTCGAGCGCGTTCGAGCTGCTCGTCACAGACAAGGCCGCGGCCGCCGACGCGGGTGTCCACTGGCGGCGCTCCGAGGCGAGGCACGTTGCCCGACGCGTCCGCGAGCTCGTCGACGCGGGTGTCGCGAGCCCCGGTGAGATCGTGCTGCTGTTCGCGGCGGGCACCGACGCCGAGTGGTTCGAGGAGGAGCTCCGCGCGGTCGGTCTGCCGACGTACCGGGCCGCGGGGCGCAGCTACTTCGGCCAGCAGCAGGTGGTCGACCTGCTCGCGTATCTGCGGCTTCTGCACAACCGCTACGACGACGAGGCGCTCTTGACGGTGCTCGCCTCGCCGTTCGTCGGGGTGTCGAACGACGCGCTCGTGCTGATCAGGGCCGATGCAGCGCGCCAGCCGATCTTCCGAGGGATCGAGCGGTCGCTTCCCGGCGACCTCGAGGACGACGACCGGCGACTCCTGCTCGCGTTCCGGCAGCGGTACGACCGCCTGCTGGAGCTCGCCGCGCACGTCCCCCTCGAGCTCCTCTGTGAGCGCATCCTCGCCGAGCACGACTACGACCTCGCCGTGCTCGCGCGGCGCGACGGCAGGCGGCGGTACGCGAACCTTCGCAAGCTCGCCCGGCTCGCACGGGCATACGAGGAGCTGCGCGGCGCCGACCTCGAGGGATTCGTGCGCTTCGTCGAGGGGCAGGAGGCCCTCGGGGCCAAGGAGTCGGACGCCGTCTCCGAGGAGGAGGGAGGGGACGCGGTCCGCCTGCTCACCATCCATGCCGCAAAGGGCCTCGAGTTCAAGGTCGTCGTGGTGGCGGACGCGGGACGCGTCCGCCCGCCCGTCTCGGACATCCTCGCGCTCTCGGACGGGCGCTTCGGGTTCAAGGTGGCCCATCCAGCGACGGGAACTCGCGTCGGCACGGCCTCCTACCGCGACGTGAAGGGCGAGCGCGAGCGCGCCGAGCAGGCCGAGAGGCTTCGCCTCTACTACGTCGCGATGACCCGCGCGATGGAGCGCCTCCTCGTGTCGGGCTCGGTCGGCGACGACGCGGCCGAGGAGACGCCGATCGCGTGGGTGCTCGGCCGGCTCGGCCTCGAGGGCGAGGTGCGCGAGCGACAGGGGGGCGAGCCGTACGAGGTCGAGCGCGGCGGGGCGAGGGTGCTGCTCCGGATAGACCGCGGACAGGCCACGCCGAAGCCGCGCGCTGCATCGCAACCGCTGGTCGAGCCGGTACCCGGGGTCGGCCAGCTCGCGCTCTTCGAGGGCTCCGGCGAGCAGCTGCCGTTGCCTGCCCCGCGGCTCCGGGCGCTGAAATCGATCCCGGAGCCGCCGCTCCATCACGTGTCGCGGCTCTCCTTCAGCGCAATCTCGCTGTTCGAACGCTGCTCCTACCGCTACTACGCCGAGCGCGTCGCGGGCATGCGCCCGACGCCCTGGGGCAAGCCCGAGCGCAACGGCGAGGCGGTGGGGGAGGGAGGGCTCCACGCGACGGAGATCGGCGACGCTGTCCATCGCTTGTTGGAGCGTGTCGACCTCGCGCGCCCGGCGACCCCGGCCGATGCGGCGGAGCACGTCCGCGGGTGGTACCCCTCGATCGACGACCGCGAGGTCGAGCGGGTCGAGACGCTCGTCGCGGCCTACTGCGACTCGGAGCTCGCCCGCCGCGTCGCGGCGCTCGGGAACGTCCGCGTCGAGCGGCCGTTCGCCTTCCTGCTCGACGGGGTCCTCCTCAACGGGCGACTGGACGTGCTCTGGCGGGACGGCGGGCAGGCGCTCGTCCTCGACTA
Organism: Gaiella sp.; assembly: GCA_036558885.1. Taxonomy (GTDB): domain Bacteria; phylum Actinomycetota; class Thermoleophilia; order Gaiellales; family Gaiellaceae; genus Gaiella. The sequence goes on along the minus strand of DATBET010000133.1, from coordinate 7,345 downwards.
CAAGACGAACGCCCTCGGCGGGCGTGACCCGGGGGAGATCGTCGAGCAGGAATACGGCGGTCAACGCGCCGTCTACGCGCTCGCCTGCCTGCGGGCGGGCGCGCGGGAGGTCGAGGTCGTCTACCACTTCCTCGAGGCGCCGGGCGAGCCCGTCTCGGCGATGTTCCACGCGGCGGACGAGGCGGTGCTGGAGGAGGAGCTCGCCGCGGTGATCGCGAGAATCCGTGAGGGCGAGTTCCGGCCGACGCCGAGCGAGTTCGCGTGCTCCGGCTGCCCCGCGCTCGACCGCGTCTGCGCCGGCCCGCGCCTGGGTTCGGAGCCAGACGGGATGCCGCTTCCGGAGCTGACCGCGGCGGGGTAGCGTCTTCGTCGTGAGGGTCGCCGCGCTCTACGACGTCCACGGCAACCTGCCGGCCCTCGAGGCGGTTCTCGCCGATCCTCGCTGCGCGGAGGCGGACACGATCGTCTGCGGCGGCGACCTCGTCGTCGGCCCGTACCCGGCCGAGTGCCTCGACACGCTGGAGGCGCTCGGCGCGCGCGCCCGCTTCGTCACGGGGAACTGCGACCGGGAGGCAGTGGAAACGCCCGAGGGCGGTGAGCTCGGCGCCGCCGCACGGTGGAGCAACGAGCGGCTCGGGCCGGAGCGCGTCGCGCGAGTCGCCCGCTGGCCGCTCACCGTCGAGCTGGACGTGACCGGGCTCGGGCGCGTGCTCTTCTGCCACGCCACGCCGACCTCCGATCTGCCGATCCTGACGCGTGTCACGCCGGACGAGGACGTGGCACGGGAGCTCGGCAGCGTCAGTGCGGGCGTCGTCGTCTGCGGGCACACGCACGTCCAGTACGACCGACGCGTGGCGGACGTCCGGCTCGTGAACGCGGGCAGCGTGGGGATGCCCTACGAGGGCTCGCCGGACGCGCGGTGGGCTCTCCTCGGCGACGACGGCGTGGAGCTCGCCGCAACGGCATACGACTCGCACTCGGCCCTCGCGAGGCTCGAGCAGGCAAGGTTCCCGCTGTTCGCGGAGTGGCTCGTCGACTCGCTGCGCGGCGAGATCAGCGCGGAGGAGGCGACGGCCTCCTTCGAGAGCCGGCGTGGCACGTAGCTACGTCGCCGAGGCACGCAGGCACGGCCTCGGCACGCGGAAGGAGCGGATCGGCCCGATCGTCGAGCGGCTCGCGACCGAGCACGAGGACGCGACGATCGCGCTCCGCTTCCGCTCGGACGTCGAGCTCCTGATCTCCGTCATGCTCTCCGCCCAGACGACGGACGTCAACGTCAACCGCGTCACGGAGACGCTCTTCCGCAAGTACCGGCGGCCCGAGGACTACCTCGCCGTCCCGGTCGAGGAGCTCGAGCGCGACGTCTACGCAACGGGCTTCTACCGGCAGAAGGCGAGGTCGATCCGCGGCTCGATGCGCGTGCTCCTCGACGAGTTCGACGGGGAGGTGCCGTGGCGGCTCGACGACCTGCTGCGGCTGCCCGGAGTGGCCCGGAAGACCGCGAACGTCGTGGCGGCGGAGCTGGGCCACGCGCAGGGCATCGTGGTCGACACGCACGTTCGGCGTCTCTCGCAGCGCCTCGGGCTGACACGGCACGAGGACCCGGTGAAGATCGAGCGCGACCTCCAACGGGTCGTTCCGCGCGCCGACTGGGCGCGGTTCCCGCACCTGCTGATCTGGCACGGGCGCCGAGTCTGCATCGCGCGACAACCCCGTTGCGAGGAATGCGTGCTCGTCGATCTGTGTCCGGCGGCGCGGGTCGACGCGATAGCCGTCTAGAGCCTACGGCCTGACCCAGCGCTGCACGACGAGGCCGTCGCCCGCGTGGTCCTCGGAGAGCAGCGCGTAGCGCGGGGTCGAGACGACCCGTCGCCCGGACGCCGTCGCGGCGCTTGGCTCCCCTGCGACGACCACGAGCACGGCGTCGCCTCGCCCTATGCGGCTGAGACGGACCTGCGGCGCGTAGTACGAGAAGGCGGCGCGCGCCCGCTCGGGCAGCACGACGACGGTCCCGCGTGGCGCCGCGCGGGCCTCGACGAGCCGTGCCGCGGCACGCCAGTCCTGCCGCTCGTCGCGTGCTGCTGCCGTCCCGAGGGCCGCGACGGCGACCACAGCGAGCGCAGCTGCCGCGGCCAGTCGGACGCCGCGGTCCGTGATCGCGACGAGCCCGATACCTGCGCCGAGGGAGAGCCCACCTGCGGCGACGGCCAGGGCGGTGCGTGGGTAGACGGGCAGGGCGATGCCGGCCGCGAGCACGAACAGGATCGGCATCACGACGAGGCCGCCCACGAGCACCGCCTTCCAGCGGCCGCGGCCCGGCTCGCTGCGGCGGTGGAGGGCGACGACGCCCCAGACCGCGAGCGCCGCGACCACGGGGCTCCAGCCGAGCGCACGTCCGACTCCGGCGCCCACGTCGCCGAGCTCGAGCGGTCCGGCGCCGTCGGGCGCGTCCGCACGGTCGGCGGCTGCGGCGACGAGGAGCAGCCCGCACTCGAGCACGGCAATGGCGAGGGCGGGCACGGCGACCCGTAGGTCGATCTCGCGCCGGGCGACCGCGGCGGCCGCGAGCTGCGCGGCGAGCGCGCTCGCAGCGATCGGATGCGTGAGCGGGAGGAGCGCGGCGCTCACCGCGTACGCCGCCCACCAGAATGCGTTGCCGCCGTCGACCGCGCGTGAGAAGAGCGCGCTCGAAAGCAGCATCGCGGCCAGGGCGAGCGCGAGCGGCCCCACCGTGCGCGAGAGCCCGACAGCGCCGACCGACGTCGCGAGCACCAGCGACGCAGCCGCGCCGGCGTAGCGGCTCATCAGGCGCCGGCCGAGGCGGTAGGCAGCGATCGCAGCGACCACGGCGGCGACGACCGAGGGGAGCCGCAGCCAGACCTCGGACTCGTCGAGCGCGGCGACGGGCTGCAGCAGCGCGAGATAGCCCGCCTTCGCGGGGTCATGGGAAAGGGCGTCTTCGACGACGTGCGAGAACGACCCCTGCGCGGCGGCCAGGAGCGACGCCTCGTCGACGCCGAGCGAACGGCGGCCGAGCGCCGCGAGGCCGAGCAGCGCCGCGAGGCCGGGACCGAGGAACGGGAGCACGCGATCGAGCACCGCGACCAGCCGTGCGGCCACCGCGACCGACTCGTCGGACGACGTCGGGGTGTGGGCCGGCGCGCTCACCCGCATCGAGGGTAGCGGCGCCACCGGCGGACGTCCGGGAGAGCCTCAGATCCAGCGACGGCGGCGGAAGAGCACGAGCTGCACGGCCGTCGTCGCGACGATCAGCCCGACGGACACGCCGATGCTCCAGTACCAGTCCCGGAAGTGGCCTCCGAAGTTCTGCCCGTAGAACCCGACGATGAAGCTCGGCACGAGGACGAGCGCTGCGATCACCGTGAGCGTCTTCGCGACCTCGTTCTGCTGCTCCGCGATCTTCGCCTGGTAGAAGTCGCGCACGCCGCCCAGGAGGTCGCGCGCGACGTCGAGCTCCTCCGTCACCCGCACGAGCGACTCGTACGTGTCCACGAAGCGGTTCTCGAGCTCGGGCGGGAAGAGCTCCGAGCGGCCGACGTCGACCCGCCCGTCGACGATTCGGCGGGCGATGCCGCGGGTCGCGCTCGACGCCCGGCGCGCATGGAGGAGCTCGTTGCGGAGTGTCGTGATCCGCCGCCGGACGTCCGCGCCGGTGAGCCGGTCGATCTCGTCCTCGAGGTCGTCGATCGACTCGTAGAGCTCGTCGAGCAGCTCGAGGAAGGCGTCGGCGCAGTCGTCGATCGCCGCCTGGAACACCCGGCCGGCCGGCGCCCCGGCATCGGCCTGAGCGGCGACGCCGTCGACGGGCGGGAGCACGCCGCCGGGGCCGCTCTTCCGGACGGTGACCACCTTCGCGGGGGTCGCGAGGACATCCAGCTCGAGGTAGTCGGGGCGATCCTTTCCCCGAGCGGCGACCGGACGCGCGAGCACGGCCAGCACGCAGCCGCCGTGTCCCTCGAGGATCGGCACGGCCGCGTGGCCGTCCCGCGCCGGGGTGGTGAGCAGCTCCATCGCCCCGTCGGGGAGCGGCGTGTCGAGCACCCGCGCGATATCGTCGCGCGACGGGTCGACGAGGTCGATCCACTCCGCCGCCACGCGACCGAGGTTAGAGACGGGGTCGGCGGTTCGCCGTCGTGAGGTCTAGGACACCGCGAGACCGGCGGATAACGCAGCGTGCCGCTGGTCGCTCAGCCAGCGCTCCGCATCCAGGGCGGCCGCACAGCCCGAGCCAGCCGCCGTGACTGCCTGACGGTAGACGTGATCCTGCACGTCGCCCGCCGCGAACACGCCCGGGATGTTCGTCTCCGTCGACTTGCCGCGGGTGAGCAGGTACCCCGTGTCCGGCTCGTGGTCGAGCTGGTCGAGGAAGAGCGCCGTGTTCGGGTCGTGCCCGATCGCCACGAAGAGGCCGTCCGTCTCGAGCACCGACTCCTCGCCGGTGACCGTGTCCTGTAGGCGGACGCCGCTCACGGAGCCCTCGCCGAGGACCTCGACGACGACCTTGTTGAGCAGGAAGTCGATCCTCTCGTTCGCCTGCGCGCGGTCGACCATGATCGGCGAGGCACGGAACTCCTCGCGTCGGTGGACGAGCACCACCTTGCTCGCGAACCGCGAGATGAAGCTCGCCTCCTCCATCGCCGAGTCGCCCCCGCCGACGACGACGACGGTCTTGTCGCGGAAGAACGCCGCGTCGCAGGTCGCGCAGTACGAGACGCCGCGGCCCTGGAGCGCCCTTTCCGACTCGAGCCCGAGCTGGCGTGCGGTGGCGCCGGTCGCGACGATCACCGTCTCCGCGCGGTACTCGTCTTCGCCCACCCAGACGCGGAACGGCCGCTCCGAGAAGTCGACCCGCGTGACGTCGTCCGTGAGGAAGGTCGTCCCGAAGCGCTCGGCCTGCCGGCGGAAGTCCTGCATCATCGCGGGCCCGAGGACGCCCTCGGCATAGCCCGGGTAGTTCTCGACGTCGGACGTGATCATCAGTTGCCCGCCCCAGTTGAAGCCCTCGATGACGAGCGGCTCGAGGTTCGCGCGCGCGGCATACAGCGCAGCGGTGTACCCGGCGGGACCGCCGCCGATCACGATCAGGTTGCGAACGTCGTCCAATGCTGTGTACTGCTCCTCGGCCGAGAACTACCCCTCGGCTGTGCAAACGAATACCCGGTCTCCGATGTTCCGCTGCTCATGCGGCGTGCGCCTCCCCCGGAAGTATCTCCTCACGCTCGTCGGAGACGAGCTCCGCAGCGGTGAGGACGCGCGTCTGGCGCTCGATCGGCTCGAGGGCGGGTGGCGTCACGCCGGTGATTCCGTGCTGCTCGAAGCGGCGTGCCTGCGGAAGCACCTGCCGCTCGAGGGAGCCGACGGTCTCGTTGAACGACCGCACCGCCGCGTCGAGCGAGCGGCCGAGCTTCGACACGTGCGCCCCCATCGTCGCGAGCCGCTTGTAGAGCTCCCGGCCGAGGTCGGAGATCTGCCGCGCGCTCTCTGCGATCGTCTCCTGCTGCCAGCCGTAGTGCACCGCCTTGAGGAGCCCGATGAGGTTCGTCGGGGAGGCGAGGATCACGTTGTTGTCGAGGGCCAGCTCCATCAGCGACGCCTCGTGCTCGAGCGCGACCCGCAGGAACGACTCGTCGGGGAGGAACATCACGACGAACTCGGGCGTCGACTCGATCTGCCGCCAGTAGCCCTTCTGGCCGAGCTTCAGGATGTGCTCCCGCACGTGTCGCGCGTGCTCGGCGAAGCGCGCCTGACGCACCTCGTCGCTCGCATCGGTCGCGAATGCGTCGAGATAGGCGGCGAGCGGCGCCTTCGAGTCGATCACGATCTGCTTCCCGCCCGGGAGCCGGACGATGACGTCGGGCCGCAGCATCCGCCCCTCGCCGTCCGCCGTCGTCTGCTGCTCGACGAAGTCGCAGTGCTGCACCATGCCCGCGAGCTCGACGACACGGCGGAGCTGGATCTCGCCCCAGCGCCCGCGCACGTGGGGCGCCCGCAGCGCGGTCACGAGGTTCGTCGTCTCGCCGCGGAGGCGGAGCTGGTCCTCGCGCAGGCTGCGCACCGCCTCGGTGAGCGACCCGTACGCCTCCTTGCGCGCGCTCTCGAGCGCGCTCACCTGCGTCTCGACCTTGCCGAGAGACTCGCGAAGCGGGCCGACGTAGACGTCGAGCTTCGTCTGCGCGAGGTCGAGAAACGCCCCCGAGCTCTCCTTCATCGCCGCCGCGGACGCCGTCTTCACCGCGTGCTCCACGCGCTCGTCGAGCGTCCCCCGCTCGGCCTCGAGCCGGGCCTCGGCCTCGATCGCCCGCCGCTCGAAGCCCCGTGCACCCGCGTCGAGCGAGCGGAGCCTCCCGCGCGCCGCGAACGCGACGCAGAGAGCGCCGAGCGCGGCGCCCGCGAGGAGGCCGATGAGGAGGGCTGCGATCGTCACGAGGGTCAGGGACCGTAGCGGCCGCCTCGGACGGAGCCTCGAGGCCGCCGAGGTGGCGCCGAAAACGGCCGCTATCGTTCCTCCGCATGCCTCCGAAGCCGCGTCCACACGGGAAATCCAGGCCGCCGGGCCCCCGCAAGGGGACGGACCGACGGCTCCTGCTCGGCATCGCTGCCGGGGGTCTCGCGGTGCTCGTGGCGGCCGCGCTCGGCATCGGGTTCGCACTCTCGGGCGGCAGCACCGACGCGGCGGCCGCACTCGACTCCGCGGGCTGCACGCTCCTCGAGAAGCCGGCACTGCGCGGGGTGCACTCGATCACGACGCCGACGGGCAGGTCGCCGCTCTGGAACACGAACCCGCCGACCTCGGGCCCGCACTACGAGATTCCGGCGATCTGGGGCGCGTACACCGAGCCGTTGAACATGGCGCAGCTCGTGCACAACCTCGAGCACGGCGGCATCTACATCCTCTACGGTCCGCGCGTCCCCGACGCGGCGGTCGCCCAGCTGCGGTCCTTCTACGAGGGCCACACGAGGGGCACGATCCTCGCGCCGCTGCCCTCCCTCGGGAACAAGATCGCCCTCGGCGCGTGGACGACGAGGGACGCGAACGACGCGTCGAACGGCACCGCCCACCTCGCGAAGTGCACGTCGTTCGACGAGGACGCCTTCGCCGCCTTCTTCGACGAGTTCCAGTTCCAGGGCCCCGAGCGCTTCCCCGCCGACACGCTGTTACCGGGCCGCAACTAGCCTCGCCCCGGCCGGGGTGGCGGAACGGGTAGACGCAGTCGGCTTAAAACCGGCGGTCCAATGGACATCTGGGTTCGAATCCCAGCCCCGGCATGCAGAGGTGGGGGGGGGGGGGGGGGGGGGGGGGGGGGGGGGGGGGGGGGGGGGGGGG
>DATBET010000132.1:0-9262 GCA_036558885.1 Gaiella sp. | reverse complement strand
GTCGGTCTTGTCGGCGCCCGGCTTGTCCGTGCCGCCGTGCTGCTTGACGAGCTTCGAGTTCACGACCCCGAGGGACGTGTTCGCGAGGATCGCCGGGATGGCCGTATTCGACGTCTTCGAGCGGAGGACGACCCCGTACTTGCCCGCCGCCTTCGTGGTGACCCCGGCGAGCAGGAACGAGGGGTTGCCCTTGAGGTTCACGAGGCGGTTGAACGAGAACACGACGTCGGCCGACGTCAACGGCGTGCCGTCCGCGAAGTGCACGTTCCGCTTGAGCTGGAACGTGTACGTCTTCGCGTTCTTCGAGACCTTCCAGGACTGCAGGAGAAGCGGGATCGGATGCGCGACATCGGAGCCGCGGTACGTGAACAGCGTGTCGAAGACCCCGCGGTTCACGAGCGAGGCCGTTGGCTCGAAGGCCCTCTGCGGATCGGACGTCTTGATCTCGAACGAGCGGTCGATCACGAGCGTCTCGTCCGCCGCGTTCGCGCTCGTCCCGGCGTACGCGGCCGCGGCGGCGGCCGCGAGCGCGACGACGAGAACGAGTCCGATCCATCCGCCGCGACGGATGGTTGATCCGGTCATGCGGTTCCTCCTTTGTGTGTGGGCACGAAGCCCTCCTGACGGGCAGTGGCCGCCCTCTGCGAGGGCGGGGTGGGGACGGCATCGCGCGGCAGCCAGCAGGCGACGGCGCGCGCCGTGAAGGCTCTCTCCAGCACCGGCTCCTCCGCGGGGCAGCGCGAGAAGCGGTGCGGGCAGCGCGGATGGAAGCGACAGCCCGAGGGCGGGCGCGCCGGGTCGGGCACCTCGCCGGGCAGGGCGTCGGGCAACGTCCCCGACCCGTCGGGCCGCGGCACCGCCGCGATCAGCGCCTCGGTGTAGGGGTGCAGCGGTGCCGACCAGACCTCCCGGGTCGGCCCGGTCTCGACGATGCGGCCGAGGTACATGACCGATACGACGTCGGCCGTGTGCCGAACGATTGCGAGATCGTGTGAGATCAGCAGGAGGCCGAGCTCGAGACTGCGCGACAGCTCGACGAGGAGGTTCGCGACCTGCGCCTGCGCGGAGGCGTCGAGCGACGCGAGCGGCTCGTCGAGCACGATCAGCGACGGATCGGCCGCAAGCGCGCGGGCAATCGCGATCCGCTGGCGCTGCCCGCCCGAGAACTGCGACGGAAACCGCTTCGCGGCGGCCGCCGAGAGGCCGACGCGCTCGAGCAGGTCGCCGACGCGGCGGGAGCGCACGGCGCGCCTGGCGTCCCCGTCGGCCAGCCCGTCCGCGATCTGGTCGCCGACCCGCCGGCGCGGGTTGAGCGACGAGTACGGGTTCTGGAACACGAGCTGGAGCCGCGTCAGCGCTCGCGGGCGTGCCCGCCGGGAGAGCGCGGTCACGTCGTGCCCCTCGAAGCGGACGCGGCCGGCGGTCGGCGCGACCAGCCCGACCGCCGCGCGCGCGAGGCTGGACTTGCCGCAGCCGGACTCTCCGACGAGGCCGACGATCTGGCCCCGCTCGACGGCGAGGCTCGCGCCGACGACCGCCTTGAGCGACACGCGGTCGCGCCGCTCGTAGGTGACGTCGATCTCCTCGAGCTCGAGGACGCTCATCCACGCAGCGGGTCGACGGGGCAGGCGAGGAGCCGGCCGTTCTCGGGGACGAGCGCCGGCACCTCGGTCGCGCAGCTCGAGACGGCGAAGGCGCAGCGCGGGTGGAAGGTGCACCCGGCCGGGAACGCGCCCGCCGCCGGAGGCATCCCGCGGATCGGCACGAGCGGCGTGTCGACGGGTGCCTCGGGGTGCGGCAGCGAGTCGAGGAGCGCGCGCGTGTACGGGTGCCGGGGGTGCAGGACGAGCGGCTCGCGGGCGGCCGACTCCACCACCCGACCCGCGTAGAAAACGGAGATCCGGTCGGCGATCGACGACATCACGCCCAGGTCGTGCGTGATCAGGATCACCGAGAGGCCGCGCTCGCGGCGCAGCCGGTCGAGGAGCCGGATGATGCCCGCCTGGACGGTCACGTCGAGGGCCGTCGTCGGCTCGTCCGCGATCAACAGGCTCGGGTTCCCCGCGAGCGCGATCGCGATCGCGACCCGCTGGCGCATCCCGCCCGAGAACTGGTGCGGGAACGCGCGGAGCGCGCTCTCCGGGTCGGGTATCCGCACCGCGTCGAGCAGCTCCGCGGCCTGTCTCCTGGCCGCCGAGCGGCTTAGCTTCAGGTGGATCCGCAGCGGCTCGCCGAGCTGCTGGCCGATCGAGAGCATCGGGTGCAGCGAGGTCATCGGGTCCTGGAAGACGATCCCGATCTCCTTCCCGCACACCGCACGGAGCTCCGAGCGGCGGAGGCGCAGGAGGTCGCGGCCGCCGAACCGCGCGTGCCCGTCCGCGGCCCCGCCGGGAGGCAGCAGCCCGAGGAGCGCGAGCACCGACATCGTCTTGCCGCTGCCGCTCTCCCCGGCGACGCCGAACACCTCGGCGGGCCCGACCTCGAAATCCACCCCGTCGACGACGGTGACTGGTCCCTCGCGCGTCGGCAGCCGCACGCGCAGGCCCTCGACCTCGAGCAGCGCGGCGCTCACCGGCCCCTGTCCGCGGCCGAGGTCGGGTCGAAGAAGTCGCGCAGGCTGTCGCCGAGGAAGTTGAACGCGATGACCGCGGTGAAGATCGCGAGGCCCGGGAACGTGCCGATCCACCACTGCTGGAAGTACTGCGTCCCGGTGGCGACCATCGAGCCCCACTCGGGCTCCGGCGGCTGGGCGCCGAGCCCGAGGAACGAGAGGCCCGAGAGGAGCAGGATCGCGGTGCCGAGGTCGAGCGTCGCGAGCACGAGCACCGGCCCGGCGACGTTGGGCAGCACGTCGCGGAACAGCGTCGTGCGCGAGGAGACCCCGAGCAGCCGCGCCGACTGGACGTACTCCGAGTCGCCGATCGAGAGGACGAGGCCGCGCACGACGCGCGCGTAGGCCGGCCAGGCGACGATCACGATCGCGAGCACCGCGTTGCGGAGGCCACGGCCGAGGACCGCGGTGACGACCATCGCGAGGATGATCGCCGGGAACGCGAAGACGAGGTCGGTGACGCGCATCACGGTGCCGTCGGCGACGCCGCGGAAGTAACCGGCGATCGCCCCGAGGACGCCGCCGATCACGGCCGCGAGGGTGACGAGCAGGAGCGCGAGGGGGATCGAGACGCGCGCGCCGTAGATCACCCGGCTCAGGACGTCGCGGCCGAGCTCGTCGGTGCCGAACGGATGGTTCAGGGACGGCGCCTGCAGGGCCGGGAAGACCTGCGCGAGCGGGTCGTACGGCGCGACGAGCGGCGCGAAGACGGCGACGACGAGCCACGTCGCCGCGATGACCATGCCCGCGATCGCGAGCGGCCGGCGCCAGACGGGCCGCACACGGCCGACCGCCGCGGCGCCGGGTGCGGGCAGCGCGGCGGCCTCGCTCACGTCACCCTGATCCGCGGGTCGATCACGCCGTAGAGCACGTCGACGACGAAGTTGATCGTGACGTACACGACCGCGATGAACAGGCTGACGCCGGCGATCGCGGGCACGTCGAGGTTGATCGCGGCCTGGTACGCGTACTGTCCGATCCCGGGCCACGCGAAGATGTTCTCCACGAGCACCGCCCCGGTCAGGATGTTGGCGAACAGCAGCCCGATCACCGTGATGATCGCGGGGAGCGCCGCGCGGAGGACGTAGCGCCACAGGACGGTGGGCTCGGGCACGCCCTTGGCGCGTGCGGCGCGCACGTAGTCGTTCCCCATCACCTCCAGCACGGACGAGCGGGTGTACCGCGCGAGCAGGCTCACGTTGAACGCGGCGAGCACGAGCGCGGGGAGCACGAGATGGTGGACCGCCTCCTGCGCGACGTCCCACTGCCCCGCGAGCAGCGCGTCGATCGTGAAGAACCCCGTGACGTGGGGCGGGTCGAGGGTGCCGGGGTCGAGGCGTCCCCCACCGGGGAACCACCCGAGCCGGAAGAAGAAGACGTAGAGCGAGACGAGCGCGATCCAGAACGTCGGCATCGAGATGCCCCCGAGCGAGACCACGCGCAGCGCATGGTCGACGGGACGGTCGTGCTTCACCGCCGCGGCGACGCCGATCGGCACCCCGACGAGGATCGCGATCACGATCGAGAAGATCGCGAGCTCGGCGGTCGCTGGGACGAACTGACCGAGATCCGTCGTGACCGGGTTGTGCGTCAGCGCCGACTCCCCGAGGTCGCCGCGCACCACGTGGCCGAGGTAGATGAGGTAGCGCTCGGGAAGCGGCTTGTCCAGCCCGTAGTGCTCCTTGAACGCTGCGACCGCGGCGGGGTCGCCGGCCGCCTGCTCGCCGAGGTTGGCCGTGACCGGGTCGCTCGGGACGAGCTGTGTGAGGAGGAAGACGACGAGGGTGATCCCGATCGCGAGCAGCACGAGCGCGAGCGCCCTCCGCGCGACGAAGCGGCCGAAGGTCGCGGAGGGGACGAGGCGGCGGCGCCCGACCCTGCGCGGCAGGCTTCCTGCAGCCTCGCTCATCCTCGCGTCTGCGTCCCGGGCCTCGCTCCCCGTCGTGCGTTATTTTGCACCGCGCGATCGTATTGTGTCCCGCGACGGCGCCGCAAGCGACGTTCGTTACCAGGGGAGGCAACAGCCCAGCAGACCGGCCGAAGGTCGGGCGCACACGAGGTTTCCTACTCGGAAGGAGGCTTTCGGATGACGCTTGTCGAGACCGCTCCCGCGGATCACGCGGCCGCGGATGAGGTGGACGCCGCCCCCGCGGTGACGCCGAGGGTGGGGGAGGTGATCCGCCGCCTGCGCCGGCAGCGGGGCTTCTCGCTGCGCGATCTCGCGGAGCGCTCGGGCCTCTCCCAGTCCTTCCTCGGCGCGGTGGAGCGTGGTCAGTCGGACATCTCCGTGGGGCGGCTCTCGCAGGTCGCCGCGGTGCTCGGGCACGACGTCGCGTCCCTGCTCGGCTACTCGCTCCGCCGCGCGACGCCGGTCGTGATCAGGTCGGAGGACCACGTCAGGACGCCGCGCGGCGAGGGTGTCGCGTTCAGCACCTTCGCGATCCCCGGCACGCACCTCGAGTTCATGGTCGCGACACTCGCCCCGCACGCGCGGTTCGACGACGAGGTCACCCACGCAGGGCTCGACGTGATGTACGTCTCGGAGGGCTCGCTCGTGCTCGTCGTCGACGGCGTCGACTACCGGCTCGACGCCTCCGAATGCGCGGTGTGGCCTTCGTCGCACGCGCACACGGTCCGCAACGACGGAGACGCGCCGGCCGTCGCGCTCGGCTTCACCACGGAGGCGGTGCACCGGTGACCGACATGAAGCTCTTCGACGTGCGGGTGACCGTCGAGCGGATCGACGGACGCTCGGTCTGCGGGATGGAGGTGGGCGACTGGTTCGAGGTGACGGAGTCGAGCCGCGTCCGCATCCCCGAGGGCCGGCACTTCTGCCTCTACGCGATCCAGTCGGTGCTCCCGCTGCTCCCGGCGAAGATGCGCCGGCTCGCCGACGAGGACTGGCTCGAGCAGGACAACCTCGTCGCCTGCCCCGATCCGGACGAGCGGCTCGTGATGCGCATCGAGCGGATCGGCGAGCGAACGCTCGTCACCGAGGACCTGACGTAGCTTCCACGGAGACACCGCCGGGGCCGGAGCTCGGCGTCGGGCTCCTGACGAACCAGGAGCCGGACGTCTACGAGGCGCTCGCTCGACGGCTCGACGAGGCCGGCCTCGACGTGCTCTCCGTCTACAACGACCTTCGCTACCAGCCGGCGATCGGGCCGCTGCTCCTCGCTGCGCGCGTCACGGAGCGCCTGCGGCTCGGCCCCGCGGCCCTCAACCCCTTCACCGTCCACCCGTACGAGATCGCCGGGCAGATCGCGACGCTCGACCTCGTCTCGCGCGGCCGCGCGTACCTCGGGCTCGCGAAGGGCGCCTGGCTCGACCAGGTCGGCGTGGAGGAGACAGAGCCGCTCCGGGGCCTGCGCGAGGCGGTCGAGGTGGTCGAGCAGCTCCTCTCGGGCGACGAGACCGGCGTGGCGGGCACACGCTTCCGGCTGGCCCCCGGGACGACGCTCGCGTACCGCCGTGAGCGCGCGCGTGTGCCGCTGATGATCGGCTCCTGGGGCCGTCGCACGATCGAGTGGGCGGGCACCGTGGCAGACGAGGTGAAGGTCGGCGGCACCGCAAATCCCGACATCGTCCCGCTCGTGCGCGCGTGGCTCGGTGGGGGCAGCCGGACGCGCGTGGTGGTCGGCTGCGTGTCCGTCGTCGACGAGGACGCCGACTGGGCGCGCGAACGTGTGCGTGCAGCGGTCGCGCCATACCTCGAGATCGTCGCCCGCCGCGACCCGACGCTCGGACTGCGTCCGGGGCAGGAGCCCCCGCTCGACCGCTTCGCGATCGCGGGGACGCCCGACGAGGTGGCCGCGCGGGTCCGCTCGCTGTGGGACGCGGGCGCCGACCGGGTGGAGCTCGGGACGCCGCAGGGGCGGACGACGCCGGCCGGCGTCGATCTGATCTGCGACCGGGTCGTGCCGCTCCTCCGAGACGGATGACCCCTCGCGCCATCGGCGCGCGCAACGCCGGGCGCGGCCCTCCCGATGCCGTCTGGCTCCTGCTCGTGGTCTCCGTGCTCACCGTTCTGGGTGGGTACGTCGCCGTCCGCGCCTGGGTGCTCTCCTTCACCCACGACGAGAGCCTGAGCTACTTCGCGTCCGTCCAGCAGTCGCTCTCGTCGGTCCTGCTGTCCCACGGGACCGACTCGAACAACCATCCGCTGAACACGGTCGCAATGACGGTCGGCGAGGCCGTGCTCGGCCAGAGCGAGGTTGCGCTGCGCTGGGCCAGCCTCGCCGCGTTCGTCGTCTACGGCGTCTCCCTGGTGGTGCTCCTCCTCCGCGTGGAGCGGCGTTCGCTCCGCGCGCTCGGTCTCGCGCTCGCGGTGGCGAACCCCTACGTCCTCGATTTCTTCTCCCTCGCTCGGGGCTACGGCCTTGCGCTCGCGCTGGTCGCCGCGAGCGCGCTCTTCACCCTCGATTTCGCCGAGCGGCCCGCGGCGGCCCGAGCGATGGCGGCGACGGGGCTCGGCGCCGCCGCGGCCGTGGCCAATTTCTCGGCGCTCACGTACTTCCTCGCCGTCCTCGCCGTGATCGTCGTCGCGGTGAGCGTCCCGGCGCGCACGGGAGTGACCGGCGCGGCGCTCGGCCGGATCGCCGCCGCCGTGAGCCTGCCGGTGCTCGCCGTCGTGCTCCTCGTCGTCGTCCCGCTGCTTCGGCTCCGCTCCGAGGGCGAGCTCTACTTCGGCGGCGAGCGCGGCTTCTGGCGAGACACGGCGTACCGCCTGATCACGAGCACTCTGTATCGCCGTGGCTGGGACGCCCTCGCCGTGGTGCTGGTCGTGCTCGTGGCGGCGTTGGTCGTCGTCGGGGGCGCTGCGGCGGTGAGGTCGATCGCTCGGAGGAGCCTCCCTCCTCACGCGGCCGCCTTCCTCCTCCTTGCGATTCCCGGGCTCGTCTCCGTCGCGCAGCACGTGATCTTCGGGACGCGCTTCCTGCTCGAGCGGACGGCGCTCTTCTTCGTCCCGCTCTTCGCGATCTGGCTCGCACTTGCGCTCGACGTGGCGGCACGGCGTCCGAGATTCGCCACCGCGATCACGACCGGCGCCGTGGTGCTCGCGGCCGCCGCCTGCGTGAACCTCGTGTCCGCGGCGAACCTGTCGTACGTGCTCGACTGGCGCTACGACGCGACGACGGAGCGGGTGGTCGGCGCGCTGGCCGGGACTCCCAGCGCCCCTCGCCCGGTCGCGCTGGGAGTCAGCTTCCTGTTCGATCCCACGACGCGTTTCTACCGGGAGACCAGATTCCACTGGTTGCCGGAGTGCCCGTCGCCCGACTGCCTCGGCCAACGGGCGGACTACTACTACGTGATCGGCCCGGACGTCGCTCTCGTCCGCAGACGGGGCGCTCGGGTGCTGCGCGTCTACGCGACGAGCGGGGGCGTTCTCGCTCGAGGGGCCGCTCGGCAGGGCTGACCGCCGGCTGCACGGCGCTACACTTCGCCGGCCCCGCCGACGTAGCTCAGCTGGTAGAGCACTTCACTCGTAATGAAGGGGTCCCCGGTTCGAGTCCGGGCGTCGGCTCACCAGAAAGCCCCGCAAACGCGGGGCTTTCTCTTTGCCGAGAGGCAATGCACGGGAGAGGAGGGCAACACACGGGGCAACGAGCTCTGCCTCCGACGTGGCGGGGCTCGACGGTCGGACATCGGGCTCGGCGTCAGCCGGCGCGGTCGACGCCGAGCGGTGTCGCGGTCGCGGGCGGGTCGAGGATCAGGTCGGCGACGAGCGCCGTCCAGCCCGTCTGGTGCATCGCGCCGAGGCCGGCGCCGTTGTCGCCGTGGAAGTACTCGAAGAACAGGAGGTTGTCCTTCCAGGCAGGGTCCTCCTGGAGCCGTGCGATGCCGCCGTAGACGGGCCGCCGGCCGCTCTCGTCCGGGAGCCAGATCGCGACGAGGCGGTCCGCCAGGTCCTGCGCGATCTCGCGGAAGGTCCGCTCGACGCCGGAGCCGGTCGGGTACTCGAGCGTGAAGCCCTCGCCGAGGAACTGGTGGTAGAGGACGAACTGGCGGATCGCGAGGTAGTTGACCGGCATCCAGACGGGGCCCCGCCAGTTCGAGTTCCCGCCGAACATCGTCGTCGTCGACTCGGCGGGCTCGTAGCCGATCGTCGCGCCGGGCACGCCGTCGAGGGTGTACGGGCTGTTCGCGTAGCGCTTCGACACTGCGCGGAGCCCGTGCGGTGAGAGGAACGCGTCCTCGTCGAAGAACTCGCCGAGCGTCCGCCGGAGCGCGTCGGGGGCGAGCACCGAGACGAGCACCGTGCTTCGCTCGCCGAGCTCGAGGACGCGTCCGACCAGGCTTCCGCCCGTCGCCTCGAAGCTCTCGCGAAGCCGCGCGAACCGCTTCCCCAGGCGCTGGGCCCGCTCGCCGGCCGGCGCCGGCAGGCCGACCGCGGGAAGCAGGGGGATCAGCCCCGAGATCGTCTTCACGCGGACGCGGCTCGACTCGCCGGTCGGGAGCACGAGCCGGTCGTAGAAGAACGCGTCGCCCTCGTCGAAGAGCCCCTGCCGCGCGAGGCCACGCGCGATCAGCACGAACTGCTCGAGGAACTTGATCACCATGTCCTCGTAGACGGGGTTCTCCTCGGCGAGCACGAGCGCCAGCACGAGCATCGAGAGCGTGTAGTAGGCCATCCAGGCCGTCCCGTCGGCC
>DATBET010000131.1:0-9873 GCA_036558885.1 Gaiella sp. | reverse complement strand
CGCTCGTGGGCTTGACGATGTCCGCGACTCCATCGACGCCGCCTTCGGCGCGAGTGGAATCTGACTAGATCTGACTTGGAGGCCGAATATCGAGGGCTCGGAGCAATCCGAGCCCTCATTCATCCAGGCGGAACGGCTTGTGCAAGCCATTCTCGGAGGTGGAGCGTGCCGGGCTCGAACCGGCGACCCCCAGCTTGCAAAGCTGGTGCTCTCCCAACTGAGCTAACGCCCCGGACCGGCCTATCTTAGCCCTCCGGCGGCAGAACCCTCGCCGCCCGCCGGGGCTCAGGGCGCCTGGTCGTTGACGTAGTTCTCGCAGTCCGCTTGGCTCTCGAAGTCCAGGGCGGTGAAGTCCTGCCAGCCGTCGTTCAGGCACTGCTCGATGCTGGTCGGGAAGCGCACGTCGGGCGAGGATTTGGGCGGCATGAACGGCTGGTGCCCAGACGGGTCCGGCGAAGGGTCTGGGAAGAGCCCGCCGATTCCGTTCCCCAGGACCAGGACCGCCAGGATGCAACCGACGGCGATCAGCGCCAGGAGCACGCTGAACTCTGTCGTCACCTGCCCCCGGTTCGAGGTAGGGCTCCCCAGCCGCCTCATGCACTCATAATAGGCAGTCGAGCGGCGATTTCCTCCACCTCGTCGAGATCGCCGGCGACGGCGGTCAGCTCTGGGGTGGGCGGCGGGCGCCTTCCTGCTCGAGCCGGCGGAAGCCGCCGCTGAAGCTGCCCGTCTGCGCCGTCTGGCGCTGCGTCTCGAGTCGGCGCAGCCGGGACTCGAGCTCGTGCAGGTCGGGGCCGCCCCAGCCGTCCTCCCGCTCGTCGAGCTCCCGCTCGCGCTGGGCCAGGAGTTGCTCGCGCGCGGAGATCGCGTCGGTGTGCTCGGCGAGCTCGCGGCGGGTGCGGAGAAATGCCTCCTCCGCCGCTCGGAGCTCGTCGAGGCGCTCCTCGATGTGCGCGAGCCGCGCGCCGTCGGGGTCGACCGGGATCCGCTCGCGCTCCTCGAGCGCCCGCTCCCGGGACTCGAGCTCCCGGGCCCGTGCCTCGAGCGCTGCGGTCAACTCGGCGATGGCGGCCTTGCCGGCGTCGGCGGCGCCGTTCGTCTCGGCCGCCTCCAGCGCCGCCTCGCGGGCCGCGAGCGCGCGCTCGCGCTCCGCCAGCGCGGCCGCCCGCGCGGCGAGCCGGTCGGCCTCGGGGGAGACGACCGCAGGGAGCGCGACCGCAGGCGTTTTGCCCGCGGCGACCTGGCCGAGCGCGGCCCTGAGCTCTCTCTCGCGCTCCGCGACGGCGGCGACACGCTCGGCGAGCTGCCGCTTCAGATCTTCGAGCGCGTCGCGCTGCTCCGCGAGAGCCTGGCGCTCCTGCGTGACTGCGTCGTCGATCTCGACCCGGCGTCCGAGCACGGGCACATGGTACGGCGAACCGGCGGGATTCCCTGCGGAACGAGCGGGGCCGCGCTACGCGGCCCGCTCCAGACGCTCCTCGGCCCTGGCGCGCCGCACGATGTCGTCGCGCTCGCCGAAGCGGATGCGCGCCCGCTCCGCACGATGCGCCTCCCACAGCTCCTCGAGCTGTGCGTCGAGCGCCTTGATCTGCTCGACGACGGCGGGGTCACGGCCCTGCGAGAGCGAGTTCCAGAGAGCGACACGCTGCTCGCTCAGCTCTTCGATCTGCTCATGAATCCGCGGAATGGCGTTCATGTGACGAAAAACGTCTCCACGAGCTGCGGCATTCCCCGGATTTCGCGTCTCTTAACGTCGTCGCGCGAAGAGAAAGAGCCCGATCGCGACCGCGCCCGCCACGAAGGCGGCCCAGGTGACGACCTCGAGGAACGTCGTCATTCGTAGCCCAGCTCGGCGAGGCGCTCCTCGTCGAGCCCGAAGTAGTGGCCGAGCTCGTGCAGCACCGTGATGCGGATCTCCTCGCGGAGCTCTCGCTCGTCGTCGAAGTCGGCCTCGAGGGGGACCCGGTAGATCGCGATCCTGTTCGGGAGGTCGCCGGCGTCGGGGCCGCCCTCGGTGAGAGGGACCCCCTCGAAGAGGCCGTACAGGTCGGGGTCGTCGGCGTTCTCCGCCTCGACGACGACCGCGACGTTCCGCAAGCCGCCTGCGATCTCCGGCGGCAGCTCGTCGAGCGCCGAGCGGACGACGTCCTCGAAGCGCACGGGCGGAAGGATAGGCGTGGCGGTCAGCGGACGGTCAGGGCGAGAACCGCCTTGTACGCGTGCAGGCGGTTCTCCGCCTGGTCCCACACGAGCGAGCGCTCCCCGTACAGGACGCCGGCCGTGATCTCCTCCCCCACATGGGCGGGCAGGCAGTGCATCGCCGCCGCGTCGGGGCCCGCGAGCTCGAGCTTCTCCTCGTCGAGACGGAACGGTGCGAGGTCGCGGAGCCTCCGGTCGTGCTCCTCCTCCCGGCCCATGCTCGTCCACACGTCCGTGTAGAGCACGTCCGCCCCGGAGACCGCCTCGTGCGGGTCGGCGACGACCGCGACGCTGCCCCCGCTCGCCGCAGCGTCCTCGCCGCACGCCGCGACGATCGCCTCGTCGGGCGCATAGCCGTCGGGGCATGCCGCGACGACGTGCATGCCCGTTCGCGCGCCGATGCGCAGGAGCGAGTTGCAGACGTTGTTCCCGTCGCCCAGATACGCGACGCGGACGCCCTGGAGCGCGCCGAACCGCTCGCGGATGGTCATCGCGTCGGCGAGTGCCTGGAGCGGGTGGGAGGAGTCGGTCAGACCGTTGACGATCGGGATCGTCGCGTGCTCCGCGTACTCCTCTACCTCGGCCTGGGAGAACGTGCGGATCACGATCGCGCTGAGGAAGCGCGAGAGCACGAGCGCGGTGTCGCGCGTCGACTCGCCGCGGCCGAGCTGCAGGTCTGCCGCGGGCACGTACAAGGCCATGCCCCCGAGCTCCGCGATCCCGACCTCGGAGCTGATCCGCGTGCGTGTGGACGGCTTCCGGAAAATGAGCCCGACGGTCCGGCCGGGGAGGAGCCGGAGCTCCTTCCGCCGCGCCCGCTCGACCTTCAGCTCGCGGGCGAGGTCGAGCGCGAGGAGCAGCTCGTCCGGGCTCCAGGCGGAGATCCGGGTGAGGCTGCGGCCCTTGAGCGTCTCCGGGATGCCGATACCGGGCATCGTGCGATGCTACTTCCGGACGGTCGGTCGCCACTCGCTGAGTAGAGTCACGGCATGTCCCGCTTCACCGAGGCCCTCAACGAGCAGATCGCCTACGAGTTCGGCGCGTCGCAGCAGTACATTGCGATCGCCGTCCACTACGACGCACAGACGCTGCCGCAGCTCGCCGCCCACTTCTACCGGCAGGCCGTCGAGGAGCGGAACCACGCGATGATCATGGTGCAGTACCTCCTCGACTCGGACGAGGACGTCGTGATCCCGGCGGTCGAGGCGCCACAGGTCTCCTTCGCCGACGCCGTGGGGCCCGTCGAGCTCGCACTCGACCAGGAGAAGCGCGTGACCGCGCAGATCCAGCAGCTCGCGCTCACCGCGCGCGAGGAGGGCGACCTCGTGGCCGAGCAGTTCATGCACTGGTTCCTGCAGGAGCAGCGCGAGGAGGTCTCGTCGATGTCCTCGCTGCTCGACGTCGTCTCGCGCTCGAAGGACAACGTCATGCACGTCGAAGATTTCCTCGCACGGGAGTCCGTCGGCGACAAGGGCGTCGAGGCGAGCGCCCCGCCCGCCGCCGGCGGCGCTCTCTGAACCGGGAGTGGAGACCCTCACGCTCCGCACCGAGCGCCAGAGCCAGCTCGTCGACGTCACGCGGCTCGTGGAGGACGCCGTCGCGGGCGAGCAAGGGTCGGCCGTGCTCGTCTACGTGCCGCACACGACCGCCGGCGTGACGATCAACGAGCACGCCGACCCGATGGTCGCGCGCGACTTCGAGACCGCGCTGGAGCGGATCGTCCCGCCCGACTGGGCGTGGCAGCACGTCGAGGAGGGCGAGGAGAACGCCCCGACGCACATCCGTGCCTCGTTCATGGGGCCGAGCGTGGTCGTCCCGCTCCGCGACGACGGCAGACTGGCGCTCGGCACGTGGCAGGGGATCTTCTTCTGCGAGTTCGACGGCCCGCGGACCCGCTCGGTGCACGTCTCGGTCTTGCGGTAAGGCGGCTACCCTCGGGCCGTGGCCGCGCCGATCCGCACCGGCGACGAGGTAGAGCTGCGCATCGACTCGCTCGCATACGGCGGGAACGGGGTCGCCCGGCTCGACGGGTTCGTCGTGTTCGTGCGCGGCGGGCTGCCGGGAGACCTCGTCCGCGCCCGCGCGACGAAGGTGAAGCGCGGCTTCGCCGAGGCGACGCGCACCGCGCTGCTCGAGCCCGGGCCCGATCGCGTGCCTGCTCCCTGCCGTCACTTCGGCGTCTGCGGCGGCTGCCGCTTCCAGGACTACGCGTACGCGCGCCAGCTCGCGGCGAAGGAGGCGCAGGTGCGCGACGCGCTGACCCGGCTCGGAGGCTTCGCCGAGCCACCGGTGACGTCCATCGTGCCCGCCGCGCAGGAGTACGGCTACCGCAACAAGCTCGAGTACTCGTTCGCGCCCGGCCCGGACGGGCTCGTCCTCGGGTTCCACCGCGCGGGCCGCTGGGACGAGGTGATCGACGTCGAGGAGTGCCTGCTCACGACCGCCGTCGGCAACGGGATCCGGGAGGCCGTGAAGCGCTGGGCGCGGGAGGAGGGCCTGGAGCCGTACGACCGGGACTCCGGCACCGGGTACCTGCGCCACCTCGTCGTCCGGGAGGGGCGAAACACGGGGCAGGTGCTGGTGCTCCTCGTCACGGCGCCCGGCGAGCGGTTCGACGTGGATTACCTTGTCGAGACGCTCACCGCGTTCCCCGAGGTGCGCTCACTCCACTGGGCGGTGAACGACCGCCCGGCCGAGGTGACGAACCTCCCGACGCGACTGCTCTGGGGGAGCGAGTGGATCGAGGAAGAGCTCTGCGGGCTGCGTTTCCGGCTCCGGCCGAACGCCTTTCTCCAGACGAACACCGCGATGGCGGCGACGCTGTACGGGCTTGCCCGCGACGCAGCAGGCCTCACCGGGACCGAGACGGTGTACGACCTGTACTGCGGCACCGGGACGATCGGGCTGTCGCTCGCCGCGTCCGCGTCCTCGGTGTGGGGCGTCGAGATCTCCGAGGAGTCCGTCGCGTGTGCGATCGAGAACGCCGGCGTCAACGGGATCGCCAACGCGAGCTTCTTCGCGGGGAACGTCGGCCAGTCGCTCGAGGAGCTCCGCGAGCGGGCCGGGCCGCCCGACGTCGTCGTCGTCGACCCGCCTCGCGCGGGGCTCGCAGGGAAGGCTCTCCGGCGCACCGGCGCTCTCCAGGCGCAGCGGCTCGTCTACGTCTCCTGCAACCCGACCACGCTCGCCTCCGACCTCGCCGTCCTGCGCGACGACTACGGCTACGTCCTCGAGCGCTGCACGCCGGTCGACATGTTCCCTCACACGCCGCACATCGAGAGCGTCTCCCTGCTCGTCCTTCCCTCCGGCCGGACGGAAGCGCAGAATGCAGGCGCCGCGCGGCAGTGAGGGCGGCCAGACGATCGAAGGGGATTCCATGAATGCACGAAGGCTGGCGGCACTGCTCGTCGCGGCGCTCGCACTCGTCGCGGCGGGATGCGGCGGCTCTTCCGACGAGGCGAGCAGCGACACCGCGACGGTGGCCGAGACGACCACGGAGACGACCACCACCGAGGACACGACGACGACCGCGGACACGGCGACGACCGAGGAGACGACGACCGAGACAACCGGTGGCGACACCGGCGCGCTCACAGGAAAGTGCGCGGAGCTGGCCGGTCTCGGCTCCAAGCTCGCCGCGGCGACGGGCGGTCAGGACGCCGGCATCGCGGACGTCTCGAAGCTGTTCGACGAGATGGCCGATCAGGTGCCGGACGAGATCAAGGCCGACTGGCAGGTGCTCGCGAGGAACTACGCGAAGATCGCCGCGGCGCTGAAGGGCGTCGATCTCTCGAGCGGGACCCCGGACGCCGCGACCCTTGCGAAGCTGCAGAAGCTCGCGACGACGCTCGACTCGCAGGAGGTGCAGCAGGCCGCCGCCCACATCGAGGCCTGGGTGCAGAAGAACTGCTAGCGGTCCGACTCGCCGCTCGGGCGGGCGCTCCGCTCGCGGAGCGCCCGCCACAGCAGGTCGGCGTTCGGGACGACGAAGCCGAGCGCGATTCCCGGCAGCGCGGGGAGGCCCGCGACGTCGAGCACGACCGTCCCGAGGAGCGTCAGCGCGAGGCCCGCGGTCATGGCGAGCCACGTCGCGCCGACCCGGAGGCCGAAGCGGGCGGCGGCCGCGAGGAAGAGCGCGAAGAAGAACACGTCCGGCGGCCCGATCCGCGCGGCGGCATGCTCGCCCGGGATCGAGAACTCGACCGCGATGCGCGCGAACACGCCGGGCCGCTCCTCCACGACCTCGCGCGTCGGGCCGCGGTAGACGGAGTAGATGTCCGCCCAGGGGATCAGGGCGGCGACGAGCACGATCCACGCCAGCTCCTCGAACAGGCGGAGGAACCAGAAGCCGAGGAGCGTCAGCGCCAGGATCTTCGCGACGTTGAACGCGGCGCCCATCCCCGCGAGGTCGAGGAGGACGCACGCGATGACGAGTCCCAGCGCCGCCGGCAGCAGATGCGGCGCGTTCGCGACTGGCAGCAGGAGCCACGCGAGCCCGAACGCAGCCGGCAGCAGGACGAGCGCGACCAGCCCGACGTCGAGCCGCTCGGGCAGCGCGGGCAGCTCGGCGGCGAGCGCGTCCCAGGCGACGAGCGCTGCGAGCAGCGCCGCGAGCGCCGCGCTCCGCGCGCCGGTCAGTAGGGCGGAAGCTCGGCCCACCACGCGCCGAGCGTCTTGAAGGCGTTCCAGAAGCGGGTCTTCGCGGACTGCTCGTCGAGCGAGGCGTCGATGTCCGGAGTGACGAGCGCCTCGATCGTCGGCGTGAACCGCTGCAGCTCGCCGGCGCGCGCGGGGTCGAGCGGCTCGGAGAGCGGAAACTCCAGCGCGCTGAGGAACGCGACGGTCTCGGCCCCCATCGCGACCACGAGCCGCGGCTGCACGATGTGGAGCTCCCGGGTCAGCCAGGCCCGAGCGTCGGCGGAGTCTTCCGTACCGAACTTGAGGCAGTTCGTGCCGTAGACCGCCAGCGGGTCGACCGAGAGCCGCTGGAGGGACTTGAGGAGCGCCTGACCGGACCGGCCGAAGAAGGCGACGCCCTCCTGGATCTCGCTCGGGGTCGGCGCGTGCTTGAGGAGGAACACGTCGCCGAGGGGGTGGCCGCTGCCCAGCACGGGCACGTGCCGCTCGTCGCCGAGCGCGAGCAGCTCGTCTCCCAGCTCGTTGATCTCGGAGATCGCACGGCGGAGGTACCGCTCCTGGATCTCGTCACGGCTCGACTGCTTCGCCGAACGGCTCGAAGTCCGGCCCGGCCGCTCCTGGGGGCTCGCCATCGCCTCACTCATTCGTTGGCGCTGGCCGTGCTTCCTCTAGCGCGGCGACGACGCCAGTCGTTCCCGCGCCTGCGCGACCCACTTGAGCGACTGGAGGTACGCGAGGGACTTGGGCCGGCGGAGCACGGTGGCGGTGCGCAGCGAGAGCAGGAACTCCTCCGGCCCCTCGAAGCGGCGCATCCGCAGAGCGCCCGTGCCGACGCCCTGGAGCACGTGTGCGTCCGAGCCTGCGCCCGCGAGCAGCCCGTACTTCCGCGCGAAGCGGAGCGCCTCGTCGTTGTACGTGTCGAAGAGCAGCCGCGCGTTGTAGACCTCGAGCACGTCGACCTCGGGCAGGTGGCGGTGCAGCGTCGCCGGCGCGGGGATCGCATGCATGCGGTCGAACGGGTGCGGCACGTAGACGACGCCTTCCTGCTCGCGGATCGCGGCGACCGTCTCGGCGAACGTCATCCCACGGGGGATCTGCTGGCGGAGGAAGAGGCCGATCACCTCGCCGTCGCGGTCGGTCTTCACCTCCTCGCCGGGGATCACGATCAGGTCGCGGTCGCGCGCGGCCCCGGCCGCCTCGAGCGCGCCCGAGAAGACGTTGTGGTCGGTGACGGCGATCGCGCCGAGCCCTTCCCCCTCCGCGTGCTCGACGAGCGCCGCGGGCTCGATCGAGCAGTCGTGCGAGTGGTTCGTGTGCATGTGGAGGTCCGCGACGATCCACTCGCGGCCGGCCAGCGGCTCGGTCTCGTGCGTCCGCGTCGGACGGCGACGCCTCGCAGCAGCCGTGTACAGCCCCTCGAGCCGCACGGCGACGTCGGCGAAAGACTCCTCCGCGACCGCCGCCCGGCGGGCCGCGGCGTCGCGATCGCGCGCGGCGCGGTCCTCTGCGAGCCTGAGCAGGGCGGCGGCGGCGAGCTCGGGTTGCGTCCCGACACCCGGTGGATCGACGAGCGCGCACCCGGCAGCCGCTGCCTCGACACGCAAGCGCCTCAGGCCCTCCGGCGACGGCACGACGATCGCCGCGGAACGGAGCAGCTCGGCCCGCGCGGACGCTCTCACCGCGGTGCGCACGTGGATCCGGTCGCGCAGGCGAATCGGGATCGAGGGCCGTGCCGCGAGCCGCGCCGTACGGAGCAGCACCGCCTCCCAGCCGGGCAGCGTTCGGAGAGCTCGGAGCGCGGCGCGGACGACGGGAAGGCCGGCTGCAGAGGTCTCGATCACGACGAGGTTCCGCTTCCGCGCTGGTCGGAAGAGCGTCAGGTCGACCCCTGGCGACACGACGGTGAAGGCGCCCGGGAACCGCTCGGCCGCCCTGCCCGCAACCTCCTCGGAGGTGGCGAGGAGCATGTCGATCCGCGCGAGGAGCCGGTCGCGATGTGTTCGCCGGGCCGGGAACCCCAGGCGCTCGGAGTCGACGAAGGTCGCCGCTGTCGTCGTCTCCGCTTCGAGCAGGGCGACGTACGACAGGCCCGGCATCGCGGGGTCGAAGCCGTGGACGACGTCGAAGTCGCCCCGCCGGAGGGCCGTCGCGACGCTGGCCCGGACGCCGACCGGCATCCCGACCGCGGAGCGCGGCGAGACCGGCACCGCGAGAGACAACGCGACGACGTCCTCGAGCTTGCCCTCCTGGAGCGCGCGCCGGCCGGCGACCAGGTCCGCCGAGCGTGACGAGGGGGCGAGCACGACGACGTGGTGACCACGCTCCCGGAGCGCGGCGGCGAGACCCTCGACGTGCTCGTTCGTGTCGTGGGGCACCGACCACGCATGCGGGGTCACGAGGCAGATGCGAAGCGGCACGGGCCTGGATTGTAGGGCCCCGGCCGCGGTCTCCCCGCGGCCGGGCCACAGGCGGCGCTAGAGGGTGGCGGCCTTCGCCTTCTTCTCCGCCTTGAGCGCGTTCTGCGTGATGAAGCGCTCGGTGTTCGCATGCGCCTCGCTGTCCACGATCTGGACGGGCGGCGACTTCATGAGGTAGCTCGAGGGAGCCTCGAGCGCGCCGGCGATGCCGTTGTTCAGGGCGAGCTTCGCGAGGCGCACCGCGTCGATCACGATGCCGGCCGAGTTCGGCGAGTCCCACACCTCGAGCTTCAGCTCGACGTTGAGCGGCACGTCGCCGAACGACGAGCCCTCCATCCGGATGTACGCCCACTTGCGGTCGGTCAGCCAGGGCACGTAGTCCGACGGGCCGACGTGGACGTTCCCCTCGCCCAGGTCGTAGTCGAGCATCGACGTGACCGCGTTCGTCTTCGAGATCTTCTTCGACTCGAGGCGCTCCCGCTCGAGCATGTTGCGGAAGTCCGAGTTCCCGCCGACGTTCAGCTGCATCGTGCGGTCGAGGTGGACGCCGCGCTCGCGGAAGAGCGTCGTCAGCACGCGGTGCGCGATCGTCGCGCCGACCTGCGACTTGATGTCGTCG
>DATBET010000130.1:0-2109 GCA_036558885.1 Gaiella sp. | reverse complement strand
AGCATGTCGAGCACCGGGTCGAGACCCACCACCACCTGCGTCCGCTTGCGCTCGACCGCCTCCGCGAGACGGTCGGCGAACGGGACCGGAGGCGGGCCTGCGACGTCCGTCACGCGGCCAAGGGTAGCCCCGCGACCAGCGCGCAGATCGCGGGGAGCTCGAGCGGGACGACGCGCAGCTCGGGCGGCGGGCGCCGCACCGACGAGGCGACGAGCCGTAGCTCGTCGGCGTCCTCGGGCGTGCGCGACGAGTCCGTCGCGGCGGCGTCCGCCAGGAGTGCGGCGGCCTCCGGCGCCGGATCCGCACGCTGCGGCACGAGCCGCACCCCCGCGACGCGGCCCCCGCAGATCGCGTACGCGCGGACGAAGCCCGGTTCTCGGGCAGGGACGACGACGCAGACGCGCAGAGCGCGCATGCGCTCGAGCTCCCGGAGCGCTGCGATCGTCTCCTCGAGCGCCTCGACCCGGTCGCGCAGGCGCGCGGCGTCCTCGAACCGCTGCGTGGCGGCCAGCCGGCGGATCCGCTCCCGCAACGCCGGGAGCGCGGCGGCGGGATCGTCCGCGGCATGCCCGTCGAGCGCTCGGGCTGCCCGGCGGACGACGGCCCGGCCGGGCAGCGGACCGAAAGGGGTCGGCTCCGTCGTGGCGGACCAGCGCTCGCCGCGGCGACGCAGGTAGACGTGCCGGTCCGGACGGGTCGAGCGGGCGTTCCCGGGCGGCCGCAGCGTGCGCAGGAGGCGCAGCTCCGCCAGCGCCGCCTCGAGCTCCGAGCCGGTCTCGTGCCACTCGACCCGCTCGAGCGCGGTGAGCGCCGCCTCGACGGCGGGCCGCTGCCTCGCGCTCGTGAAGTACGAGCGCAGGCGCGCGCGGAGGTCGCGCGCCCGCCCGACGTAGAGCGGGAGCCCGCCGGCCCCGCGGAACAGGTAGACGCCCGGCCGCGGAGGCGCCCCCGCCACGAGCGACCGCTTTCCGTTCAGGCGGCGGGCCCGGGGCGCCGCCAGCTCGACGAGGTCCGCGAGGGTCCGCGCGCCGCGCTCCTGCGCGAGGCCCAGGAGCACGAGGAGGATCTCGGCCGTCGCGCGCGCGTCCGGCAGCGCGCGGTGGCAGGGGGCGGTCGGGACGCCGAGGAAGTGGGCGAGCGAGGCGAGCCCCACGCGGCGCGTGCGCCCCTCGAGCAGCCGCCTGGCGAGCCACACCGTGTCGACGACCGGCGCCGCGACCCGGCGCCCCGTCAGCCGCTCGACCTCGCGGTCGAGGAACGCGAGGTCGAAGCGGGCGTTGTGCGCGACGAGCGCCGCGTCGCCGGCGAACGCGACGAAGCGGCGCACGGCGCTCGCGGCCCCGGGCGAGCCCCGGAGCTCCGCGCTGCGGATCCCGGTGAGGTGCGTCACCGCCGCGGGCAGCGGCATCCCGGGGTCGACGAGCGTCTCGTAGGCGTCTTCGAGCTCGAGCGCGCGGACGCGCTGCGCGCCGATCTCGCAGATCCGTGACGACCGCGGCGAGAGACCCGTCGTCTCGAGGTCGACCACCACGAAGTGCGCGTGCTCGAGGAGGACGTCCGCTCCGGGTGGCCGGGAGAGGCCGACGGACGCACCGCGCCAGGCGAGCCGCGCGTCGCCCGCGACGACGTCCTCGAGGAGCGACCGTGCAAGGGCCGTCGGCGCGTGCGGGAGCGCGAAAAGGGTCCGCGCCGCATCCTCGGCCGGAACCGGGCCCCGCCGGGCCTCGACGAGCTCCACGAGGCGATCGGCCGCATCGAACGAGAGCTGCACGACACCCGAGGCTACACGAACATATGTTCGTATGACAGGCCCGCCGTACGACGCCGAATCGCTCGCAGACGACAGAATCGACGCTGCGAAGCAGTTGCGGCCCGCGAATGTGGGCCGCCTTCAGGGATCTGCCCGCCGAAGGCGGGCCGTGGGGGCGGAAATCCGCACTCGCGGCGAACCGCTCGCAGACGACAGAATCCACGCTGCGAAGCAGTTGCGGCCCGCGAATGCGGGCCGCCTTCAGGGATCTGCCCGCCGAAGGCGGGCCGTGGGGGCGGAAATCCGCACTCGCGGCGAACCGCTCGCAGACGACAGAATCCACGCTGCGAAGCAGTTGC
>DATBET010000129.1:0-7168 GCA_036558885.1 Gaiella sp. | reverse complement strand
CGCATCGGGCGCCGGTCACTCGGTGACGACGTACTCGAACGCCGCCCACGAAAGTATCGCGAAGACCAGGTCGTAGAGCCCCAGGAACGCGAGGAACTTCCCCGGCTCTGCCGAGATGCTCGCGCCGACGCCCCCGACGACGATCGGGATCGCCAGCGGCAGGAAGATCAGCGGCAAGAGCACCTCTCGACCACGCGAGGCGGCGGCCATCGCCGAGACGAGGGAGCCGACCGCGCAGATCCCGACGGACGCGAGCACCACCCCCGCGAGGGCATGGGCGTCGAGCGGCGCGAAGAACAGGACGAACGCCGGGAGCGCGACCACCTCTGCCGCGGCGAGAAACGCGAAGGACGCGATCGCCTTTCCGAGCCAGATCGCGCTTCGGTCGATGGGGGCGAGAACGAGCCCGTCGAGCGCGCCCCCCTCCCGTTCGGGCACCCACGCACGGGCGAGGCCGAGGAGCGACGTGAAGACGAGCGCGACCCACAGCAGGCCGTACGCGGGGTCGTCGCCCGCGTCGGCGGGCAGCGCGAAGTGGAACACGACGAGCGTTGCGAGCACGAACAGGAGCATCGCGGGCAGCGTGTCGCGCGCGCGCAGCTCGAGGCGCAGATCCTTGCGGGCGAGCGCCGCGACGTCGCCGAGGTAGCCGCTCACGCGCCACCGAGCGCGAGCCGCGCGGTTGCAAGGGGCTCGAGGCGTTCGGGCTCGTGCGTCGTGACGACGACCGTGCTCCACGCGGCAAGTGCGGCGAGCTCGTGGTCGAGGAGCGCGGCCCCCTGGGCATCCAGGGCGGAGTGCGGCTCGTCCAGCACGAGCAGCTCGGGCTCGTGCAGGAGGGCGCGGCAAAGCGCAAGGCGCTGCGTCATGCCGCGCGAGAACGCCGAGACCCGCTGCCCACGCACCTCCCAGAGCCCGAAGCGCTCGAGCAGCATTCCGATGCGCTCGCGGCGCTCGGGTACCCGGTACAGCCGGCCGAAGAGATCCAGGTTCTCGAGCGCCGTCAGCTCACGGTAGACGAGCGGCTCGTGCCCGACGAAGCCGAGTCGGGCGCGGTCGAGCGCGACCTCGAGGGTTCCGCGGGAGGGAACCGCCAGCCCGACGAGCAGCCGCAGGAGCGTCGTCTTGCCCGAGCCGTTCGGGCCCGTGACGACGAGAGTGCCACCCCGCTCGAGCTCGAACGAGAGGTCGCGGAGCACGCGGCGCGATCCGTAACGCCGCTCGACGCCGCGCGCACGGACGAGCGGCGCCTCAACCACGGACGTCCGACCCCCATTCAGGAAGGCGCCCCCGCTTGGACAACCACCCCCAGGGGCACCCCGGGTGCCCTGATGTCACGCTATCGCGGAACCTGTGCCGCATGGGTGCCGGCATCGTGCCGGAAGTGTGACGGGCCGACAGCCGGGGTGCCTCACACGAGAGCTGGGACGCCTCAGACGAGCGTGTCGAGCGCCACGAAGACGAGGAACGCGATCGACAGCAACCCGTTGACGGTGAAGAACGCTGCGTCGAGGCGCCGCAGGTCGTCCGGCCGGACGATCAAGTGCTCGTAGAGGAGAAGCGTTGCGACGACGGCGACGCCGATCCAGTACCAGGGCCCGGCCGAGAGCCCCGCGCCCGCGGCCGCCAGCAGCAGGACGACCCCCGCGTGCATTGCCCGCGCACCGTGGAACACGCCCTGGACGCCAAAACGCGTGGCCCACGAGTGGAGTCCGACGTCCAGGTCGTGCTCGCGGTCGAACAGGGCGTAGAAGAGGTCGAAGCCCGCGACCCACAGGCAGACCGCGCCGCCGAGCGCCCAGGCCTCCCAGGGCAGCTCCCCCGTGATCGCCACCCACGCGCCCACCGGCGCGAGGCCGAGGCAGGCTCCGAGCCACAGATGGCAGAGCCACGTGAGGCGCTTCAGGTACGGGTACGCGACGAACAGCGCGACGGGTATGGGGCAGAGCCAGCGGACGATCGGGTCGAGCTGCAGCACCGCCACGAGGTAGAGCGCGAGCGAGACGCCGCAGAGCGCCAGCACCTGGGTGCGCGTGAGGGCGCCGGAGGGCAGCTCGCGTGCAGCCGTCCTCGGGTTGGCGGCGTCGAGGTTGGCATCGATCAGCCGGTTCAGGCTCATCGCGAGGGTGCGGGCGCCGACCATCGCGAGCGTGATCCAGCCCATCGTCGAGAGCCCCGGCCAGCCGTCGACCGAGAGAAGCGCACCGACGTACGCGAACGGCAGCGCGAACACCGTGTGCTCGATCCGCACGAGCCGCGCCAGCCGGACCGGGAGTGGCGCGGCGATTGCCGTCACGCCGGCTCTTTCGTCTTGGAGACGAGGACGACGTCGTCGATCCGCATCTCCTTGTCGATCGCCTTCGCCATGTCGTAGACGGTCAGGCCTGCGACGGTGACCGCAGTCAACGCCTCCATCTCCACGCCCGTCTGGGCAGTGGTCTCGACGGCCGCCTCGATCGCGACGCCGTCCGCCTCGACCGCGAGCTCGACCTCGATCGCGGTGAGCGGCAGCGGATGGCACAGCGGCACGAGCTCGCTCGTGCGCTTCGCCGCCTGGATCCCGGCGATCCGCGCGACCGCGAGTGCGTCGCCCTTCGGCAACGTGCGCAGCCGCGCGGCCGTCTCGCCCGACATGTGGACGCGGCCGCGCGCGACGGCGCGACGGCGCGACGGCGGCTTCGCGCCGACGTCGACCATCCGAACCTCGCCTGTCGACTCGTCGACGTGCGAGAGCTCGTTCACGCCGGGCTGTTGTCCAGTGAGACTACGGAGGATCGGATCACGCGCGCATCGTAGCCCCGTCGTACGGGATCAGGCGACCGGCGCCGGGGCTCGCTGGTCGAGCTCGGCGAGCTCTCGCTCCGCCCAGGCGTCCAGGTCGTGCGCACGCACGGACGCACGGATCTCCTCGAGCGAGCGGCGGCGCTCGGCCGCGGGGAGTGTGATCGCACGAGCGAGGGCGTCCGCCTGCCCGGAAACGTCCAGCGGGTCGACGGCGACCGTCCACTCGCCGATCTCGTCGAACGCGCCTGCCTGGCGCGAGAGGACGAGGACGCCGTCGCGGCGGTTGACGAGCGGCGCCTCCTTGGCGACGAGGTTGAGGCCGTCCATCACCGGGTTCACGAGCAGCACGTCGTACTCCGCATAAGCCGCCACGGAGGCGAGGAAGTCGTCGCGCACGTCCAGCGTGATCGGCTCCCAGCCCTGCCGTCCGAAGCGGCCGTTCACCTCGGCCGCCGCGCGCTCGGTCGCGCTCCGGTACTCGGCGTACTCCGGGATCTCCTGCCGTGACGGGTCGAGGAGCGCGAGGAGCCCCACACGCCCGTGGAGCGCCGGGTCGCGGTCGAGCAGGAGGCCGAAGGCCTCGAAGCCCCGTACCGCGTTCTTCGACGGGTCCGTGCGGTCG
Source organism: Gaiella sp. (assembly GCA_036558885.1). Classification (GTDB taxonomy): domain Bacteria; phylum Actinomycetota; class Thermoleophilia; order Gaiellales; family Gaiellaceae; genus Gaiella. Next base: position 3,762 of record DATBET010000129.1, on the reverse strand, counting down.
ACGCGGAGGACGAGGACCTCGGGCCGCTCGGCCGCGAGCGCGGTCCTCCGCTCGTGGACGCCCTCGCTCTCCGCGAGCTCGAGGAACGACGCCGCGTCGATTGCGATCGGGTTGGCGTGCGATCGCCGCAGAGCGTCTTCCCCGCGGCCGAGGAACGCCTCGCAGCACTCGACGAAGGCCGAGCGCCAGCGCTCCGTGTGGAAGCCCACGCTGTCGCAGGCGAGGAGCCCCTCGTGCACCGCGACGACGAGCTCGCGCGGCAGGACGTCCCACGCGCCCGGCCCGACCCAGGGGATGTGCACGAAGTGCGCGATCCGCGCCTGCGGCCGGGCGGCCCGCACGAGGGCCGGCGCGACGTAGAGGTGGTAGTCCTGCATCAGCAGAGGTGCGGCCGGGCGCCGGTCGAGCTCCTCGAGCGCCGCCTCTGCGAGCGCGCGGTTGACCGCGACGTACCCGTGTTCCCAGGGCACCGCGAGATCGGCGCCGGGATCGTGCTTCAGGTCCCACAGGCCGTGCTGCACGAACCAGAGGACGGGGTTCGCAAGGACGGTGTAGAACAGCCGGTACGCCTCGGGCTCGTGCGCGACGAGCCGCAGCCTGATCGGCGCGCCCGCCCCCGCGCGCACCTCGCGCGGGCCGCCGAGGGCGACCTCGCGGTCCGCATCGCTCATCGCGCTCGCGACCCAGGCGACGTCGTGCCCGCCGGCGAGCGAGACCAGCGCCGTGACGAGCCCGCCGGCGCCGCGTACCGTCTCCAGCGACCCGTCCTCGCCGAGCCGATGCGTGACCGGTCCGCGGTTCGAGACGACGACGAGCGGCTCGGGCAATCGCTACCCGGTGCCCGAGGGACGCTGGCCGAGCGTGACGTCGACCCTCACCCGGCGCGTCCCGCCTCGCAGGACGGTGAACGTGACGGTCTGGCCGGGCACGAGCTCCGTGGCGACGATGCGGGAGACGTCCTCCGTGCTCGTCACCGGGGCCTTCCCGATCGCGACGATCAGGTCGCCGCCGAGCGTCACGTCGAGGCCGTTGTAGACCTCGGTCCGCGTCCCGCCACGCAGGCCTGCCGCCGCCGCGGGCGTGCCGTCGTCGACCCGCGTCACGAGCGCACCGCGGCGGGCACCCAGCCCGAACTCGCGCGCCATGCCGGGCGTGACGTCCTGCGTGCGGACGCCGATGTAGGCGTACCGGACCTTCCCCGTGCGCACGAGCTGGTCGAGCGACCGACGCGCCACGTTGATCGGGATCGCGAAGCCGACGCCCTCGGCCGTCCCCGAGGAGCTCTCGATCTGGGCGTTGATGCCGATCACGCGACCGGACGCGTCGAAGAGCGGCCCGCCCGAGCTGCCGCGGTTGATGGGGGCGTCGACCTGGATCGCGTTCGCGACGGCGAAGCCCGAGGTGAGCGAGTCGATCGAGCGGCCGGTCGCGGAGACGACGCCGACCGAGAGGGACGTCTGCTGGCCGAACGGGCTCCCGATCGCCGCGACGGGCTCCCCGACGAGCACGTTCGAGGAGTTCCCGAGCGGCACCGGCGACAGCGCGTGGTCGGACGCGGGCACCCGCACCACGCCGACATCGCTGAAGAGGTCCCAGCCGACGATGTCGGCGCGCACGCGGTCGCCGTCCGAGAACTCCACGTACACCGCGCTCGCGCCGCGGACCGGACTCGTCCTCGCGTCGGTCACGTTCGTGATCACGTGGGCGTTCGTGAGGACGAGGCCGTCGTCGTCGACGACGAAGCCGGAGCCCTGCGAGCTGCCGTCCGCACCGAGGTTGGCGTAGATCGTGACGACGCCGTCCGCGCGTGCAGCGTAGAGCGCCGCCGGGTCGAAGGCCGACGGCGGAGCCTTCCGCGTGGGCACGGTGGCGGGTGGCGCGGCGGCGACGGGCCTGACAATCGTCGTGGCGCCGTCGTCGGCCTCGTGCGCGACCACGAGCGCAGCGCCGGCTCCGAGCGCAGCGGCGGCGAGGGCGACGCCGGCGACGGCCCAGAGACGCATGCGGCCACGGTACCAGCGGGCCTCCGGCGCTCCGCCCGCCCGTTTTCACGTGAAAACGGCTGTGCGGAGGCCTTCAGGAGGAGACCGGCACCGGCTCCGGGCTCGCCGCGACCGCCGGGAGCGCGAGAGTGAACCGGGTGCGGCCCCCCGCGGACGACAGCTCGACCGTTCCGCCCATACGCTCGGCGAGCTCCCTCGCGATCGCCAGGCCCAGGCCGCTGCCGGACGCCTGCGGCCCCTCGACGCGGTAGAAGCGGTCGAAGATCCGCTCGGCGTGCTCCACGGGGATCCCCGGCCCGTCGTCGGTGACGCTGAGCGCGGCCGTGCCCTCGCCTCCCTCCGTGCGAACGACGACGGTCGTCCCCGGCGGCGTGTGCGCGATCGCGTTCGCGAGGAGCGCACGCCCGATCTGGAGGACGCGCTCCTCGTCGGCGAGGGCCCAGGTGTCCGGCTCCGTGTCGACCGTGAGCACGTGCCCCGATGCCTCCGCGATCGGCTGGAGCTCGTCGACGAGCGCGCGCGCGACGTCGGGCAGCACCACCTCCTCGCGCTCGACGTGCAGGCGGCCGGCGTCGATCCGCGAGAGGTCGAGCAGGTCGGCGGAGAGCCGCGTCAGACGGTCGACCTGCTCGCGGGTGGTCGCGAGGAACCCCGCGCGGGTCTCCTCGTCGAGGTCCTCGTCGGACATCAGCTCGAGGAACCCGCCGAGCGAGAAGAGCGGGGTGCGCAGCTCGTGCGACGCGTTCGCGACGAACTCCTTGCGCGCGGTGTCGAGCTGCGCGAGCTGCACGCGCATCCGGTCGAACGCGGCCGCGAGCTCGCCGAGCTCGTCCTCGCCACCGTCGACGACGGGCTGGTCGAACTTCCCCTCGGCGATCCGGTTCGCGGCGCGCTCGAGCCGCCGGATCCGGCGCGCGTGGACCGCGGCGGCGGCACTCCCGAGGATCGCGGCGATGAGAAGCGCCACGCCTGTCGCGTACAGGAGGCGGCGCTTCACCACCCGGACGGTCGCCAGCTGGTCCTCGATCGAGGCCGAGAGGAGCAGCACGTTGCCCGACGTGAGGAGCGGGACGGCCACCTGGCCGTACGGCCGGCCGCCCCGCTCGACGCGCCCGCGCGCGATCCGCGTGGTGCGCGCCGTGTCGAGCGCGACGGGGTCGTCGGTGACGGGCCTCCCGGTCGAGGCGGAGTCCGCGAGCGGCCGCAGCGACAGCGGGTTCGGGCCGAACACCTGATAGACGACCGTGCGGGCGTTGTACAGGATCGCGGCCGAGGCGACGAAGCTGTCGAGCGTGAGCGGCTGGCTGAAGTCTCGCGTCGCGTACGCGGCTGCGACCTCGATGCCGTCGCGCTGCAGCTCGTCCAGCCGGTCGTCCACGAGCCGGCGCTCGAGGGACGGCACGACCATCAGGTACGCGCCGCCGAGCGCGCCTCCCACGATCAGGAGGAGGGCGACGGCGAGGGTCGTGCGGATGCCGCCGGGCAGCTTCACAGCGCGCCGTCTCTGAACCGGTAGCCGGCGCCACGCACGGTCAGGATCAGCTCGGGATCGCGCGAGTCGCGCTCGATCTTCTCCCGGAGATGCCGGACGTGGACGTCGATCGTGCGTGGCTCGCGATAGTCGGCGCTGCCGCGGATACGCTCGAGCAGCTGCCGGCGACTGAACACGACCCCCGGCTCTGACGCGAGCAACGAGAGCAGCTCGAACTCCACGAAGGTCAGGGCGACGGACGCTCCACGCACCTCGACGGTGCGGCGG
>DATBET010000128.1:0-3625 GCA_036558885.1 Gaiella sp. | reverse complement strand
GCGTGAACCTCTGTCCGACGTGCGGGCAGCCGAAGCGGCCGCACCGCATGTGTCCGACGTGCAAGACGTATCGCGGACGCGACGTCGAGCCGCTCGAGACCCCGGCGCCCTAGGCCGGGAGCGCTCAAGCGTGCCCGTCCGGGTCGCGGTGGACGCCATGGGCGGCGACCGCGCGCCCGCGGAGGTCGTTGCCGGGGCGCACGAGGCGGCGTCGCCGTCGCTCGTGCCGATCCTGTACGGGCCGGCGGCCCTCGACGCCGCTGGCCTGGACCACGTCGAGGCGCCGGACGTGATCGGCATGGACGAGAAGCCGGCCGACGCCGTGCGGCGGAAGCCCGAGAGCTCGCTCGTCGCCGCGTGTCGCGCCGTCGGGCAGGGCGAGGCGGACGTGGCCGTCTCGGCCGGGAACACCGGCGCGATGCTCGCCGCGTGCCTGCTCGAGCTCCGCCGCCTGCCGGGCGTGCTGCGGCCCGCGATCGCCGTGCCGATTCCGACCCGGCACGGACCGTCGGTGCTCATCGACGCGGGCGCGAACGCAGACGCGCGACCCGAGCACCTGCTCCAGTTCGCGCACATGGGCGCCGTGTTCGCCGAGGAGATGCTCGACGTCGAGAGGCCCGAGGTGCGGCTCCTGTCGATCGGCGAGGAGCCGGAAAAGGGAAATCAGCTCACGCTCGAGGCGCATGCGCTCCTGGCCGAGAGCGAGCTCCGGTTCGGCGGCAACATGGAGGGCCGCGACCTGCTCGCGGGCGTCGCCGACGTAGTCGTGACGGACGGGTTCACCGGCAACGTGACGCTGAAGCTCCTCGAGGGAACGATCCGCAACCTGCTCGACACGCTGCGGGAGGAGATCATGGCCTCGCCGCGCGGCAAGCTCGGCGCTCTGCTGATCCGGCCTGCAGCGCGGAGGCTGAGCCACCGTCTCGACCCGGACACGTACGGGGGCGCCTACCTGCTCGGCCTGCGCGGACTCGCGGTGATCGCTCACGGCAACTCCGGACGCCGGGCGGTCGCGAACGCGATCCGTCTCGCGGCGCGAGGGGTCGAGCACGACGTGGTCGGGCGCCTCGCCGCACGGTTGCCGGCCCGCGCGCGTGCCGCAGCGGGCACGCCGAGCGGCCCGGAGTAGCCCCGTCCGCCTTTCGTCCGCTGTATGATCGGCGCGCTTTTCGGGCCCCCGACTCCGAATGAGGTGAGATGGCAGCGACGCGCGAAGAAGTCTTCGAGCGGGTCAAGGAAGTCCTGACGGAGCAGCTCGGCATCGACGAGGGAGAGATCACGGAGGAGGCGTCTTTCCAGGAGGATCTCGACGCGGACTCCCTGGACCTCGTCGAGCTGATCATGGAGCTCGAGGATCAGTTCGGCATCAAGATCTCGGACGAGGACGCCCAGAAGATCCAGACCGTCGGGCAGGCTGTCGACTACGTCGCGTCGCACCAGTAGCAAGGCAACCGACCCGCGCGAGCTGCAACGGCTGATCGACGCTCTCCCTCCGGCGCGCGCGGAGCATGTCTTCACGCACGCGTCCTGGGCGTCCGAGAGAACCGACTCGTACGAGCGGCTCGAGTTCCTCGGCGACAGCGTGCTCGAGCTGGCGATCGCGCACGCGCTCTACGACCGTTATCCGGACTTCTCCGAGGGTCGGCTCGCGAAGATCCGCTCGCACGTCGTGTCGCGAGCGAGCTGCGCGGTCGTCGCCCGCGAGCTCGGCCTCGGCCAGCGGCTCGCCGACCGCGGCGGCGACACGCCGGCCGACGAGCTCGCCCGGCTGGCCCGGAACCGCAACGTCCTGGCGGCCCTCCTCGAGGCGGCTCTTGCGGCCCTGTTCCTCGAGCACGGCTTCGCCAGGATCGAGGCCGCGATCGTGGCGGCGTTCTCGGAGCGAATCGAGTACGCGCTCACGAGCCACGTCGACCACAAGACCGAGCTGCAGGAGGCGCTCGCCCGCCGAGGCCTTCAGGTGACCTACACCGTGCTCGAGATCGAGGGGCCGCCGCACGACCGCCGTTTCACCTGCGCAGCCGTGATCGACGACGAGCGCGCCGGCACCGGCACCGGCCGCTCGAAGAAGGCCGCCGAGCAGGAGGCGGCGCGGCAGGCGCTGCTGTGGATCGGCGCCGCGCCGCAGTCGGCCGAGGCGCACTAGTCCCGCTTTCGAGAAACCGCCCGTTCGGCCAGTGGCGGCTCTAGGCGCGGGGGGCCACTCTGAACAGATGAAGCGGAGTGTCGGATGAGCGAGGCTGCGATGGCGCCCCAGGGCGTTCTCCCGGTGGACGTGGTCGAGGAGATCATCCGGAAGCTCGTCGACGAGCGGCAGCAGCTTCGTCGCCGCGACACCGATGCGGCGACGCTCGAGGCGAATCGCCTCAGCATCGTGTACTGGCAGTCGCAGCTGTCGCGGTCGCTGCTCGCGCGGCACGCGCCCGCGGCCTAGCGCCGGAAGTCGCTCTCCCACGCGGCCGTCGCGCGCTCGGCGGGCGAGAGGTGTGGGAGCGCACGAGCGAGCGCGCCGAGGTCGACCGCCTCGCGGTCGTGACCGAGAACGGCGAGCGTGCCGTCGGTCGAGTCGTAGAGCAGGAAGCGCCCGTGCCACGACAGGTTGGCGTCGACCGCGCAGCCGCTCGGGCCGAGGCGACCGCGGAACGCGACGTCCGCTCGTTCCGACCCCGCCCGCAGCACGTACACCGCCGCCCACGACCTTCGCGCGCTCGAGACCCGGAAGGCGTACGACCGTCCGTCGGCGGAGACGCTCACCCCCGAGTCGGAGCTCCCCGTCGGCCAGGTCGTCCTCGCCAGGACGCGGCCGTCGCGCCGGACCACCTCGAGGTCGCGGGCGCCCAGGAAGACGAGCAGCCCGCCGACCGCACTCATCGACCCCGCGGGCGTGGACAGGCGTCGTACGAGGCGGAGGTGTGGCCCTCGCGCGGCGGCGAGCATGTCGTCGCGCGTCACGAAGAAGAGGGTGTCGCCGGCCGCGTCGAAGGCGTAGCCGCTCGGCGCGCTGAACCGGTACCGCCGCAGGATCCTCCCGTCGCGCGAGACGACTGTGATCGTGCTCCGGGCCGCGACGAGCAGCTCGCCGGTCCGCGTGAAGCCGACCGGGTACAGACCGCGTCCGGCGACGACGAGCCTCTCGGGACGCTCGAGGTCGGTGAGGTAGACGCCGGTCGGATACGACGCATATGCGAACTCGTGCGGGCCGAACGCGACGCCGCCGTCGCTCCGGTGGAAACCCGTCGAGCGCCAGACGAGCGTCCCCCGTCGGCGCACGACCATGCGGCCGTCTCGCGCGGGGCGAAGCTCGAGCTGGCTGCCCCATCGCCGTCCGGTCCCGCCCCCGTGCCGGGCCAGCCAGTGGCGTGGGAGGCGCTCCACGTTGCCGTCGCGCCCCATCCGGAAGCTGCCGCAATCGGTGGAGAGCACGATCGGCGCGGGGACGGCCGGGCCGCGCGGGAGCGGCGAGCGACACGGATGGATCGCAACCGCCGCAACGAGGGGGACGAGCATCGACCGAACTACGGCCGTGGGCGCCCCCGCGGTCCTCCGGCATCCGCGAGCCTCTGTAGCGTTCTGCGCGCATGCACCTCCGTGCCATCAAGCTGCGCGGCTTCAAGTCGTTCCCGGA
>DATBET010000127.1:0-15605 GCA_036558885.1 Gaiella sp. | reverse complement strand
GGCCACAACCGCTAGGAGAAACCACGTGAGCACAACCGAAACGACAGCCACACCGACCCCGACGATCGAGAAGGGCTTCGTCGGGCAGAACGTCCCGCGCAAGGAGGACCGGCGCCTCGTCGAGGGGCAGGGGCTCTTCGTCGACGACGTGAAGCGCCACGGGATGGGGTACCTCCACTTCGTCCGCTCGCCGTACCCACACGCGCGGATCCTCTCCCTCGACGTCTCGGCGGCGCTCGAGCTGCCGGGCGTCTACGGCACGCTCACCGGCGACGAGGTCGCGATCCTCACCGACCCGTTCTTCCAGATCGCGGCGGAGCCGGGCGGAAGCATCAAGGACTACGCCCTCGCGGTCGGCAAGGTGCGCTACGTCGGCGAGCCGGTCGCTGCCGTGGTCGCCGAGACGCGCGAGCTCGCGCGCGACGCGGCGGAGCTCGTCGAGGTCGACTACGAGCCGCTCGAGGTCGTCGTCGACGCGCGCAAGGCGCTGGACGCCGACGCGCCTCTCCTGCACGAGGAGTGCGGCGGGAACATGACCTACCAGGGGGTCTGGGAGTGGGGCGACGTGGACAAGGCGTTCGCGGAGGCGGACCACGTCGTGACGATCTCCGAGCTCCACTTCGACCGGTTCAACTCCACGCCGCTCGAGCTCGACGGGGCGCTCGTCGAGTTCAACCGCGGGACGGGGCAGTGGACGATCACGACGAACAACCAGTTCCCCGGCTTCGCCGTGATCATGATGGCGCCGGCCATGCGGGTCGGCACCGACAAGCTGCGCATGGTCACGCAGGACATCGGCGGCGGGTTCGGCAACAAGATCACGTCGCATCCGCAGCTCGTCGCGTGCTGCCTGCTCGCCCGCAAGCTCAACCGGCCGATCCAGTGGACCGAGTGGCGCACCGACTTCCACCAGTCGATGTCGCACGGGAACGAGCGCTGGTTCCTCGACACGGAGGTCGCCGTGACGGCCGACGGGACGATGACCGCGTTCCGGACGAAGGCGCTCGACGACGCCGGCGCATATCTCCGCTACGAGCCGCTCGGCGGCGTCATCTGGTCGCAGGTCGCGCCCGGGATGTACGGCTGGCGGAACATCCGGCTCGACTTCACACAGGTGCTGACGAACAAGGCGCCGTGCTCGCCGAACCGCGGCTACTCGCGGATGCAGCACCTGTGGTTCACCGAGCGGATCGCGGACATCGTCGCCCAGGAGCTCGGCTTCGACCGCGTCGAGCTGCGCAAGAAGAACTACGTCCAGCCCCAGCAGATGCCGTACGAGACGCCGAACGGGTGCGTGTACGACTCGGGCGACTACCCCGCCGCCCTCGACCTCGTGCTCGAGCTGATCGGGTACGACACGGTCGAGCAGCGCCGCGAGGAGGCCGCCTCGCGCGGGAAGCTGCTCGGCGTCGGGATCGGCTCGACCCTCGACTCCGGGACGAACAACTTCGGGCAGTCGCAGCTGATCAACCCGGACCTCCAGTTCTCCGGCAACAACGAGGTCGCGACGGTGAAGCTCGACATCTTCGGCGAGATCGTCGTCACGCTCGGGACGACGCCGCAGGGGCAGAGCCACGAGACGACGGCCGCGCAGGTCGTGGCGGACATCCTCGGCTGCGACGTCGACCTCGTCCACGTCCGGGCCGGGCACGACAGCTACTGGAACTCGCACGCGGGCTTCTCCGGCACGTACGCGAGCCAGTTCGCGGTGACGGGCCTCGGCGCCGTGAAGGGCGCCGCGGACGAGCTGGCCGACCAGATGAAGACGCTCGCCTCGATGGTGTTCCAGTGCCCGAAAGAGGCGATCGAGCTCGCGGACGGCTTCGCCCGGATCGCGGACAACCCTGAGGCGGCGCTGCCGTTCATGGCCCTCGGCGCGATCCCCAACGCGAACAACGCGGGGTTCCCGATCGATCCGCCGCCGATGAACGCGCGGTTCGTCTACCGGCCGGCGTTCCAGGTGCCGGACAAGGAGCGCAAGTTCGGGAATCTCACGCTGACCTACTCGATGCAGATTCACGCATGCGTGCTCGAGGTCGACCCCGAGACGGGCGTGTACGAGCTCGTCGACTACGCGGCCGTCGACGACTGCGGCGTGCGGATCAACCCGAAGATCGTCGAGGGCCAGGTGATGGGCGCGACCGCGCACGCGATCGGCGCGGCGATGTTCGAGTCGTTCACCTATGACGACGAGGGCAACCTGCTCACGCCGAACTTCTACGACTATCACGTGCCGCACACGCTCGACATGCCGCCCCTGAAGACCGGCGCGGTCGAGTCGCCCTCCCCGTTCACGTCCCTCGGCACGAAGGGCATGGGCGAAGGTGGCGGCGGCGGGATCCACGCGATCTCGGCCGCGCTCCAGGATGCGCTGCGCGGTGCCGGAGCGCCGATCGTGACGGACAGCCACAATCCGTACCACCGTGTCTTCGAGATGCTCACGCATCCCGAACGTGCGCGGGCGAAGGTCCACGTCGAGGGAGGACGTCCATGAAGCTCGAGGGCACGAAGGAGTTCGAGGCGCCGCGGGACGTCGTGTGGAGCGTGATCAACGACCCCGCGAAGATGGCGAACACGATGCCCGGGGTCGAGAGCTTCGAGGTCGCGGACGACACGCACTGGAGCGCGAAGGTCAAGGTGCCGCTCGGCCTCGGCGGCCTCAAGATGTCGATGAACTTCGAGAAGCTCGAAGAGCGCGCCCCCGAGTTCGCCTCGCTCCACGCCAAGGGGACGGGCGTGGGTGCCCTGATGAACATGACGACCTCGTTCACGCTGAGCGGCGAGGGCGAGCACACCTCGATGGCCTGGGAGGCGGACGTGAAGGTTGCCGGCCCGGTCGGCTCGATGGGCCAGCGCGTGCTCCAGCCGATCATCAACCAGCAGGTCGGAAACGTCCTCACCGCGCTCGAGGCGGAAGTCCAGGCGGCGAAGACCGAGGCGACCGGGTAGCTGCGCGACTATTCGGCCGCGGCCTGTTAGGTTCTCCGTGACATGTCACGGATAGCCCCGGGAGGCGCATAGTGGCGGTTCCGTTCCGCGTCGGCGTGATGCAGCTCACGATGGAGCCGCTCGACGAGATGCTCGCCTCCGCGCGGGCGATGGACGAGGCAGGGATGGACACGATCTGGCTGGCCGAGGCCTATCCCTGGTGGCGCAAGCACGGGATGGAGGCGCGTAGCTCGACCGTCGTCTCGGCCCTGATGGCGCGGGAGACCACGCGGCTGACGATCGGCTGGGGGATCATCTCGCCCTGGACGCGCCACCCGGTGCAGGTCGCGATGGACGCGAGGGTCGTGCAGGAGGCGGCCGGGCCCGACCGGTTCCTGCTCGGCTTCGGCACCTCCAAGATCTTCCTCAACAACATCAAAGGGCAGACGAAGAAGACGCTCGGCCCGATGCGCGACGCGGTCGAGATCACGCGGGGCGTGCTGTCCGGCGAGCCGTTCTCGTACGACGGCGAGACATGGAGCGCCGATGTGCCCGCACTCGCGGCGGAGGCGCACGCGCCGCGCGGGGTGCCGCCCGTCTACGTCGCCGCGACGGCGCCGAAGATGCAGGCGCTCGCCGGGGAGATTGCGGATGGATGCCTGACGCCCTCCATCACGACCCCGGCGTTCGTCGAGTACACCTGCGGGAACGTCGGCGCCGACATCGACATCGGCTGCACGGTCGTCGCGTCGATCCACGCGACCGACCGGGCCGCGGGGCGCGACGGCGCGCGCGAGATCGCGGGCATGTACCTGGCGAACAAGGTGCAGAACATCGCCGGCGCGGCCGACACGCTGCTCGAGCTCGCCGGGATCGAGCTGGACGAGATCCGCCCGGTCGCCGAGGCGATGGAGCAGGGCGGGCGCCTCGCCGCGAAGGCGAAGGTGTCGGACGCGCTGCTCGACAAGTGCAAGCCCATCGCAGGCACTCCGGCCGACTGCATTGCGGCTATCGAGGAGTACCGCGAGGCCGGCTGCACGCACGTCATGCTCGAGCTGTGGGGCGACGACCGGCACGAGCAGATCCGCCTGTTCGGCGAACAGGTCCTCCCGCACGTCCGCGGCTGATGGCGACCACCGCCGTCGCGATCGACCGCGACCGCCTCGTCGAGACGGCGAGCCGCATGATCGGCACCCACTCGTTCACGGGGGACGAGGAGGCCATGGGGCGTCTGATGGTCGAGCTGTTCGAGGCGTGCGGCTTGCACGTCCAGTGGCAGCAGGTGGAGGAGGGACGCGCGAACGCGCTCGGCACCTGGGTCGGGGCGGGGGGCGGGCCGAGCCTGATGTTCAACGGGCACATGGACACGTCGTACTCGGGCCGCGAGCCGTGGCTCAGGAACGTGCGCGGCTTCCAGCCGTCCGCCTTCGTCGAGGACGGCAGGCTCTACGGGCTCGGCATCTCGAACATGAAGGGCGCGCTGGCCTGCTACGTGGAGGCCGTCTCGGCGCTGCAAGATGCAGGCGTCCGGCTCCGGGGTGACGTGCTCGTCGCGGCCGTCTGCGGCGAGATCGAGAAGACCCAGCAGGGCGACGCGCAGGGAGCGCAGTACCGCGGCTACGCGGCCGGTACGCGTTACCTCGTGACGCACGGGGGCGTCGCCGACATGTGCCTCCTCGGGGAGCCGACCGAGGGGAAGGTCGTGCTCGGCCACTTCGGCGCTCTGTGGCTCAAGGTCCGCGTCCACGGGAACTTCGTCCACACCGCGTTCAGCGAGGGGCGGCGCGGCGAGAACTCGATCGTCCGCGCGCACGAGGTGGTGGACACGATCCTCGGCTGGATCCCCTCCTGGGAGGACGATCCCGCGAACGCGTACCGCGGCGCCAAGGCGATCGTCAACGTCGGCGCGATCGAGGGCGGCTTCGGCTGGCGCGTCTCGCGGACGCCTCACCACACGGACGTCTTCCTCGACGTGCGCGTGCCGCCGACGAAGCCGATGGCCGTCGCACGCGGAGAGGTGCTCCAGATGGTGCGAGGCCTCGGCGAGCGGTTCCCCGACTACGGGATCGAGGGCGAGGTCTACGTCACCGCGCCTGGCGCGGAGATCGACGAGGGGCACCCGCTCGTGGCGGCGGTCGACGACGCGCACGAGGAGGTCTTCGGCGAACAGCCGGGTCGCGACGTCACGCGCTGGTTCTCCGACGCGTCGGCGCTGACGCGATACGGCGTGCCGACCGTGAACTACGGCACCTCGACGGGCCTGATGGACGTCGCGCTCGGCGAGAACCTCGAGATCGACGGCCTCGTCCGCACCGCGGAGGTGTACGCCAAGGTCGCGATGCGCGTCTGCGGCGCGGCGTGACAACGCAAGTTGCAACTTGTAACTAGCTCCGAGCGACCGGGCGCCGTGAGGACGGCGGCCGAAGGGAGAGGAGAGGTAACGCGTGAAGCTCGTGACGTTCGGCGAAGAGGAGGGGAGAGTCGGGGTGCTGGACGGCGACGAGATCGCCGTGCTCGACGTGCCGACGCTGCGCGAGTGGTTCGAGCGGGGCGGGGCGGACGAGACGGGCGAGCGCGTGAGCCTGGCCGACACGCGCCTGCGAGCGCCGATCGTCCCGAAGAAGCTCTTCCACACCGCCGGGAACTTCCGCGAGCACGAGGAGGAGTCGAAGAACGTCGATTGGTCGCACGTGATCGCGCCCTGGATCAACTTCTTCCAGAACGTCGACGCGATCGTCGGCCCCGACGAGCCGGTGATCTACCCCGAGCACCTCACGGAGGAGCTCGACCACGAGCTCGAGCTGGCGGTGGTGCTCAAGAAGGCCGGCACGTGGTTCTCGCCGGAGGAGGCGATGGACTACGTCGGCGGCTACGTGATCTTCAACGACATCACCGCGCGCGATATCCAGCGCGGCGAGATGCGCTCGGGCGTGTTCAGCTTCTGCAAGGCGATCGACACGTTCTGCCCGCTCGGCCCCTGGGTCGTCACCCCCGACGAGATCGCCGACCCGCACGACCTCGCGATGCAGCTGCGCGTCAACGGCGAGGTGCGCCAGGAGTCGCACTCGAGCCGGATGGCCGTCACGATCTCGGAGATCCTCTCGAACTTCTCCGCGCTCGGGTATTCGGCCGGCGACGTGCTCTCGACCGGAACGGTCTCGGGTGTCGCCGGGTTCAAGTCGCCCGAGGAGCGCGCCAGGCTCTACCTCAAGCCCGGCGACGTGATCGAGGCCGAGATCGAGAAGATCGGTGTGCTCCGTAACCCCGTGATCTCATGGCAGCAGGGGCACGGCGAGCCGGCGCCTGCGCGGATCCGCCCCTGGGGCGACGCCTGAGGACACGCGGCCCTTCGCATGCAGAAACAGCCTTCTCGCGCGGCAGAGTGCCGTTGGCGTCCTCGAACTGCATGCAATAGACTGCCTGCGTGCCGCGGGGAGACGTAGCCGGCTCGCAGACGACCAAGGCGACGCTCGGGCTCCGCGAGCTGATCTTCGCAGGGGAGCTGGCGCCGGAGGAGCGGGTGCCCGAGATCGGCCTCGCCGAGCGGCTCGGCGTCTCGCGGACACCGCTCCGGCTCGCGCTCGCCACGCTCGCGCACGAAGGACTGCTCCGTGCGCTCCCGGGCGGCGGGTTCGTCGTCTGCTCGTTCTCGCTCGACGACGTCGCCGACGCGATCGAGCTGCGCGGCGTCCTCGAGGGAACGGCCGCACGGTTTGCCGCCGAGCGGCTCCGGTCCGAGTCCGAGCTCGACGGCCTCGTCGCCGTGACCGAGCAGCTCGACGCGGTCGTCGGCAAGCGGTCGCCGGTGCTGGAGCGGTTCGTCGAGCTGAACGACGAGTACCACCGTGGGCTCGTCGACCTGGCGAAGAGCGACGCGCTCACGCGAGCGATCGCGAACGTCGTCGCGCTGCCGTTCGCGTCACCGGGTGCGCTGCTCGCGTCGCAGGCGGCGCTCACGCGGGAGCAGGAGGTGCTGGTCGTCGCGCAGCACCAGCATCGGGCGATGCTCGATGCGGTGCGCGCCGGCCATGGAGCTCGCGCGGAGGAGATCGCGCGCGAGCACGCGCGGCTCGCGATGCTCAACCTCGAGCTCGTGCTCGTCAGCGAGCCTGCGCTCGAGCGACTCCCCGGCGCGCCGCTGCTGCGGGGCGTCGGCTGAGCGGCGATGACGACGCTGCGCGAGCATCTGGAGCGGCCGGGGGCGTTCGTGACGGTGGCGGAGCTCGTCACGAGCCGGGGCCTGCTCTCTGCGGAGAGCGGACGCGCGCTCCAGGCGAGATCGCGGGAGCTCGCCGCGAGCCCGCGGATCGACGTCCTCTCGATCACGGACAACCCGGGCGGGAACGCGATGCTCGCGCCGGACACGCTCGGCAACGACCTCATCTCGCTCGGGCAGGAGGTCGTCATCCACCTCGCCTGCAAGGACTGGAACCGGAACGCGCTCGAGAGCCGCGGCTGGAAGCTCGGCTCGGAGGGGTTCAACAACGTGCTGTGCATGTCCGGCGACTATCCGGTGACCGGGCACAGCGGGCATGCGGCGCCCGTGTTCGACATCGACGCGGTCGGGCTGATCAGCCTGCTCGCGCAGATGAACGACGGGCTGCGCGACCTGCGGCGGCCCGGCCTCGAGCTCGGGCGCACCGACTTCTTCCTCGGCTGCGTGGTCACCAACCACAAGCGGCACGAGCGCGAGGTCGTCCCGCAGTACCTCAAGCTCAGGAAGAAGGTCGCGGCCGGCGCGCGGTTCGTCGTCAACCAGATCGGCTACGACACGACGAAGGACGACGAGCTGCTGCGCTGGATCCGGCGCGAACGGCTGCCGGTCGCGCCGCTCGCGAACGTGTACGTGCTCTCGCGCGCGGCGGCGCGGGCCTTCCACCGTGGCGCGATCCCCGGCGTGGTCGTGAGCGACGAGTTGCTCGGGATCGTCGAGCGCGAGGCGGCGTCGCCCGACGGGGGGAAGGCCTTCTTCGCCGACCTCGCCGCGAAGCACGTCGCCGTTGCGCGCGGACTCGGGTTCGCCGGGGTCTATCTCGGCGGCCACGTGCCGGTGGCGACCTTCCACGAGATCCTCGACGCCGCGGACCGGTACGCGACGGACTGGGTCGCGCTCGCCCGCGAGATCCGGTTCCCGCTCCCCGGCGAGTTCTACTTCTTCGAGCGCGACCCCGAGACGGGCCTCTCGTCCGACGTGGTGAGTGCGTCGTATCTCGAGTCCAGGCGCCGGCGGCAGACCGACCTGCGGGTCCCCGTGAAGTACCGCTTCAGCCGCAAGCTGCACCAGGTCGCGTTCGCCGACCACGCGCCGCTCCGCCCGACCGGGCGTGCCGTCTACCGGACGATCGACGAGGCGCCCAAGGCGATCGGGAGGGCAGCGCACGCGCTCGAGCAGGCGGCAAAGGTGACGATGTTCCACTGCAAGGACTGCGGCGACTGCTCGCTCCCCGAGATCGCGTACGTGTGCCCCGAGTCGATGTGCGCGAAGAACCAGCGGAACGGCCCGTGCGGCGGGACGCGCGACGGGCTCTGCGAGGTGTACGACACGGAGTGCATCTGGTCGCAGGCCTACGAGCGGCTGAAGGCGTACGGGGAGGAACTGGAGATGCTCGACGGCCCCGTCGTCGTCAAGGACAATGCCCTCGCCGGCACGAGCGCCTGGGCGAACGCCTTTCTCGGCCGGGACCACCGGGCGCGCGAGGACGGCGCCGACAGCGGCGGACCGACATCGTGAGCACGCACAACGACGACCACCCGAAGCCCAGTGAGCCGGCCCGCGCGCTCGTCCGGGGGGCGGTGGACTACCACGTGCACGTCGCCCCGGACTTCGTCGACCGGCGTATCACCGACCTCGAGCTCGCCCGCCGCTGCCTGGAGACCGGGCTGGCCGGGTTCGGGCTCAAGTCCCACTACACGCCGACGACCGAGCGCGCGCAGGTCGTGGCGGCCGCCGTCCCCGGCGTCGTCGTGCTCGGGACGATCACGCTCAATCGTGCGGTCGGCGGGCTCAACCCGCTCGCGGTCGAGGTCGCAGCACGCCAGGGCGCGCGCATCGTCTGGTTCCCGACGGTCTCGTCCGTGAACGAGCAGGACGAGGTGCTCCAGCCCGGTCGCCATGCGAAGGTGCCCGTCTGGGTCGCGTTCGAGCTCTCCCTGCGGGACGCCGGCCTCGCGTGCGAGCCGGTGCCCGTCGTCGACGAGCAGGGCGCGCTCCTGCCAGAGGCGCTCGAGGTGCTCGACGTCGTCGCGCGCCACAACCTCGTCCTCTGCACGGGGCACGTCGGCCGCGACGAGGTCTTTCGGCTCGTCGAGGCGGCGGCGGAACGCGGCATCCGCGATGTCGTCGTCACGCATCCGGAGTTCCCCTCGCAGTCGATCTCGCCCGACGATCAGGTCGAGCTCGCCGCGATGGGCGCGGTCATGGAGCGCGCCTTCACGACGCCCTACACGGGAAAGGTCTCGTGGGAGCGCGTCTTCGAAGCGACGCGCGCCGTCGGGCCCGAGCGAACGGTGTGGGCGACCGACCTCGGTCAGGTCGCGAATCCCCCCGTCGAGGACGGCCTCGCGCTGATGGCCGACGCCTTCCTGGCCGCCGGCTTCACGGAGGACGAGGTCCGCACGATGGCCGTCGCGAACACCCGGCGGCTGGCGGGTGTCGAGGCGCACGACGCTTCGGCGAGCCTCGCTGCCCCGGAGGCGTCGTGAGCGAGCCGGTCTACGACGTCTCCCACCTCGGTCGCGTCGAGCTGCTCACGCCGGACCTGCGGGCCAGCCTCGACTTCTTCGTCGAGGTTCTGGGCATGGACGTGGCCGAGCGCGAGGACGACACCGTCTACCTGCGCGCCTGGGGCGACTACGAGCGCGCCTCGCTCCAGCTGACCGCGGCCGACCAGCCGGGGGTCGGGACGATCGCCTGGCGCACGTCGAGCGACGCCGCGCTCGAGCGGCGCGCGACCGCGATCGAGACGTCCGGCAAGGGGGATGGATGGTCGGCGGGCAACGCCGGCCACGGCCGCAACTTCCGGTTCAGGGACCCGGACGGGCACCGGATGACGGTCTACTACGACAGCGCGTACCACGAGCCGTCCGGCGACCAGGTCCCGAGCCTCAAGAACCAGCCCCAGCGGATCTCGACCCGCGGCGTCGGCGTCCGGCGACTCGATCACGTCAACGTCTGGTGCCGGGACATCGACGAGAACAGCGCGTTCATGGTGGAGACGCTCGGCTTCCGGGTGAGTGAGCAGGTCGTCGGGGACGACGGCAGGCTCGTCGGCTCGTGGCTCCACGTCACGCCCAAGTCGTACGACCTCGCCTACGGACGCGTCGACCCGGCGGGTGTCGGCGGCCGACTCCACCATGTCGCGTTCGCCGTCGACGCGCGCGAGTACGTCATGCGCGCGGCGGACGTGTTCCTCGACGCGGGTGTCCGGATCGAATGCGGCCCCGCGAAGCACGCAGTGCAGCAGACGTGCTTTCTCTACGCGTTCGAGCCGGGCGGCAACCGCGTCGAGATCATCACCGACGGGCGCCTGCTGCTGGCACCCGACTGGCCGCCCGTCACGTGGACGATGGAGGAGCGGATGCGGGGCCAGGCGTGGGGGACGCTGATGCCCGAGAGCTGGTTCACCTACGCGACGCCGCCGGTCGAGAGCCCGGTCTGAGCACGAAGTCCTACGAGCCCAGGAGGAAGGAATGGCACCGAAGAACCTGCAGGAGATCCTCGACCAGACCGACCCGGTCGAGCTCCTCCGCAACTCACAGGTCGGCGCCTACGTGTACCCGGTCGTGGCCGCCGAGTTCACGAACTGGCGGCGAGAGCAGGAGGCCTGGCGCAAGACGGCGGTTCTCTACGACCAGACGCACCACATGGTCAACCTCTTCGTCAAGGGACCGGACGCCGTGAGGCTGATCGGCGACACCGCGATCAACAGCGTCGAGAACTTCCCCGTCGACATGGCCAAGCAGTACGTGCCGACGACGCCGGCCGGCTACGTCATCGGCGACGGGATCCTGTTCCACCTCGGCGAGGAGGAGCTCGTGTTCGTCGGCCGTGCGCCCGCGGCCAACTGGCTCGAGTTCCACGGCACGACGGGCGGCTACGACGTCGAGATCGAGAAGGACGACCGGTCGCCGATGCGGCCGATGGGCAAGCAGGTCACCAGGAAGCTCTGGCGGTTCCAGGTGCAGGGCCCGAACGCCTGGCCCGTGCTCGAGAAGGTAAACGGCGGCCCGCTCGAGGACGTGAAGTTCTTCCGGATGAGCACGATGAACGTGGCGGGGCAGCAGGTGCGCACGCTTCGCCACGGGATGGCCGGCGCGCCCGGCCTCGAGCTGTGGGGGCCGTACGAGACCTACGACGAGGTCCGCGAGGCGATCCTCGACGCGGGCAAGGAGCTCGGCCTCGAGCACGTGGGGTCGCGCGCGTATTCCTCCAACACGCTCGAGTCCGGCTGGATCCCGTCGCCACTGCCTGCGATCTACAGCGGGGACGAGCTGCGCGCGTACCGCGAGTGGCTCCCGGCGGCGAGCTACGAGGCGGTCAACGCGCTCGCAGGCAGCTTCGTCTCGGAGGACATCGAGGACTACTACCTCAACCCGTTCGAGCTCGGGTACGGGCACATGGTGAAGCTCGACCACGACTTCCACGGGCGCGACGCGCTCGAGAAGATCGAGCGCGAGACGCAGCGGAGGAAGGTCACGCTCGCCTGGAACAACGAAGACGTCACGGACATCTTCGCCTCCGTCTTCGCGCCCGAGGGCGAGGGCTACATGCCCTTCGACATCCCGAACGCGAACTACGGCTCCTCGAACTTCGACTCCGTCCTCGACGACCACGACAACGTGGTGGGCCTCTCGCTCTTCACGGGGTACAGCGCCAACGAGAAGCGCGCACTCTCGCTCGCGACCGTCGACCCGGAGATCGAGATCGGCACCGAGCTGCGGGTGGTCTGGGGCGAGCCCGACGGCGGCTCGCGGAAGACGACGGTGCTGCCGCACCGGCAGAAGGAGGTGCGCGTGATCGTCAGCCCGGTGCCGTACTCGGAGGTCGCGCGGACGTCGTACGCGGAGGGCTGGCGGACCGAGCAGCCGGTCAGCTGAGGCAGGCGTAACACGGAGCGGGCAGCGGGCGCGCAGGTCAGGCCGGGCGCGCCCGCTGCTCCGCGGCGAGTTGCCGGAGCCAGCCCGCGGCGGCCTCCGCGACCCGGGGCTCGACGCCGAGCTCGCGCAGATATGCGGCTGCAGCGTCCATCTCGTCCTCGCGCCGTGCGGCGTGCGCGACGCTCCCCGAGAGGAGGCGCTCGAGGAGCGGCTCGCCGACGACCTCCGCGATCTCGCCGCGGAGCCAGTCGTCGGCGTCGCGACGGCCCGCCGCCTCGACGCTCTCGAGCACGGCCGCCGCGAGCCCTTTCATGAACACGCTGCGGAGAAGCTTCAACCCGGCCGCCTCGCCAGGCTCGCCCCCGACCACCGTGACCGGCATTCCCAGCGGGCGCATCAGCTCCGCGAAGGGCTCGGCGCCGTCGCCCGAGGCGAGCGCCGGGGTTCCGACGCCGCGCGCGGGCACGCCGCCGAGGAGCGCGACGTCGGCGAACCCGGCTCCGCTCGGTGCAAGCGCCGCGGCGAGCTCGCGCTTGAGGGCAGGCGCGGTCGTGTTCAGGTCCGCATAAAGCTGCCCCGGCCCGAGCGCCCGGACGACGCTCGTCACGGCCTCGAGCGCGTGCGCGGCCGTCGCGAGGCTGAGGACGAGGTCGGCGCCGGCGACGGCCTCCGCCGGGCTCGGCGCACGCTCGACGTCCACGGCCTTGCGGGCCGGCTCGGGATCCCATCCCCGGACGCCGCATCCCCCGGCCGCGAGGCCGGTGGCGATCGTGCCGCCCGCCTCCCCGAGGCCGAGCACGGCGACGGCGAGGGTCACGCCCTGCGTTGCCCCTCGACCAGCCGGCGGAGGTCGTTGACGTCGTAGGAACGCTCCCCCGCGGCGTACCGGGGCCTGAGCTCGGCCTCGCGTGCTTCGCGCTCGCGTGCCGCGACGACGACGTCGTCGACGCGGCCGGCCTCGACGACGACTGCGCCGTCCGCGTCGAGGACGATCACGTCGCCGCGCTCGATCCTGGCGCCGCCGACGACGACCGGGGTGTCGAGCTCGCCGGCCTCGTCCTTCGCCGCGCCCTGTGCGCGAACGTAGCGGGCCCAGATCGGGAGCCCGAGCTCGCGGAGCTCCTCGAGGTCTCGCACGGCGCCGTCCACGAGCAGCGCGACAACGCCCTGGTCGAGCGCCTGCGTCGCGAGCAGGTCGCCCACCATCGCGACCGGGGCGGGGTCGGGCATCGTCAGCACGAGGACGTCCCCGGGCTCCGCGTGGGCGACGGCCGCGTGCACCATCAGGTTGTCGCCGTTCGCGCAGAGCGCCGTGCGGGCGCGCCCCGCGACGCGTGAGCCCGGCACGACCTGCACGAGCGGAATGTCGACGAGGCCGGTCTTGCCCTGCGCCTCGTGGACCGTCGCCACCCCGAGCCGCGCGAGCTCCTCGAGCTGTGTCACAGCGCGTCGACCACCTGCGGGAGCTCGCGCTGAAAAGCCTCGGCGTAGCGGATCTCCGACCTCCCCGAAACCCGTCGCGCGTGGTTCGCCCGGTGCCCGGCGCGCTCGGTGTAGTACTGGCGCAGGTACTCCTGCGCCCCCATCGCCTCCATCGCGGCGACCTTCTGCTCCCAGACGGGCGTGATGTCGAGGAACGTCGTCGGCACGAAGCCGCAGAGCTCCGGCTGGTGCGGCTCGAAGAACAGGAGCGCGGGAGGGGTGATCGTCCTGAAGCCGCTCGCCACGCCGGCGCCGCTCGCGAGCTGCCGCGCCCGGATCGTCGCCTCGGAGGCGATCCCGTGGTCGGGGTTGAACGGATCCTGGCGTGCGTGCCCGAGGACGAGGTCCGGCGCGATGTCGCGCATCACGTCGGTGAGCTCCTCGATCGCGGCGCGGTCCAGCTCCAGCGGATAGTCGCCGCGGTCGAGGAAGACGATCTCGGCGCCGAGGATCTCGGCCGCCCGCTCGGCCTCCGCGCGACGGATCGCCTTGACCCTGTCGACGGTCTGCCCTTCCTCCTTCCACAGCTCGCCCGACTCGCCTCGCTCGCCGAACGACAGCGAGACGACCGTCGCTGCGCCGCTGCGCGCCGTCGTCGTCGCGATCGCGCCGGCTGCGCGCCAGACGAAGTCGGCCGAGTGTGCGCTGACGACGAGGAGCTTCCGGGAGTCGCTGGGCGGCGCCGTCACGCGCGCGACTCTACAAGAGGCCCGCGCGCGCTCCGGGATGGCACCGAGGGGGCTTCGGCGCGGTAGCCTGCCAGCCCGCGAGCGAGAGGAGAGCCATGGCCGCCCGCACGACGCCGCCGTTTCGCGCCGATCACGTCGGCAGCCTGCTCCGGCCGCCCGAGCTGCTCCGCGCCCGCGAGGACGCCGCCGCCGGGCGCATCGACGCCGAGGCGCTTCGCGCGGTCGAGGACGAGGCGATCCGCGACGCGGTGCGACTCCAGCGCGACGTCGGCCTGCAAGCCGTGACGGACGGCGAGTTCCGGCGGACGTCGTGGCACATGGACTTCATCTACGGGCTCGACGGCATCTCGACTGCGGACGACAAGGTCAAGGTCTCGTTCCACAACGCCGAGGGCGACCTCGAGTTCATGGCCGCCGCGCTGCACGTCGACGGCAGGCTCGGCGTGTCCGAGACGATCTTCGGCGACGCGTTCTCGTTCCTACGGGACTGCGCCGACGGGGCCGTGCCGAAGCTGACGATCCCCTCGCCGAGCATGGTCCACTGGCGCGGCGGCCGCGCCGCGATCGACGAGGGCGTCTACCCGGACATCGACGGCTTCTGGGCGGACCTGACGGCTGCGTATCGAGAGGAAGTGCGGCGTCTCGGAGAGCTCGGCTGCACCTATCTCCAGCTCGACGACACCAGCCTCGCGTACCTGAACGACCCCGACCAGCGCCGCTACGTCGAGTCCATCGGCGGCGACCCCGACGGACAGCACGTCGAGTACATCCGCCACATCAGCGAGGCGCTCCGCGACCGGCCCGCGGGGATGGCGGTGACGACCCACATGTGCCGCGGGAACTTCCGCTCCTCGTGGGTCGCCGTGGGCGGCTACGACCACGTCGCGGAGGCGTTGTTCCACGAGCTCGACGTCGACGGCTACTTCATGGAGTGGGACGACGAGCGCTCCGGCGGCTTCGAGCCGCTCCGCCTGCTCCCCGCGGGGCCGAAGCAGGTCGTGCTCGGCCTCGTCACGACGAAGCGCGGCGCCCTCGAGTCGAAGGACGACCTGAAGCGCCGGATCGAGGAGGCGAGCCGCTACGTCTCGCTCGATCAGCTCTGCCTCTCGCCGCAGTGCGGGTTCTCCTCGACCGTCGAGGGAAACACGCTCAGCAGCGACGAACAGCTCGCGAAGCTCGCCCTCGTCGTCGAGGTGGCGGACGAGGTGTGGGGGCGCTGAGCGGCCGCCGTCTCCCGGATAATCGAACACTGTCTCGACAAATCGACAGTTTCCTGGTTAGCTCCGCTCGTGGCTGACCGACGGTCACGAGCCAACGAAGGGGTCAACCCTCGGGCGTCGGAGATCTCTGACTGACCGGTCGGCGGGACCGGCTGCGGACCATGGACGCCCGACGAAGAAGGAGGATGTC
>DATBET010000126.1:0-10684 GCA_036558885.1 Gaiella sp. | reverse complement strand
AAGGAGACGCTCGAGGTCTACGCGCCGCTCGCGCACCGGCTCGGGATCCACGCGGTGAAGTGGGAGCTCGAGGACCTCTCGTTCCAGATCCTCCACCCGCGGAAGTACGCAGAGATCAAGGCGATGGTCGCCGACCGGCGCGCCGATCGCGAGGAGCAGGTCGAGCAGGCCGCCACGATCCTCGGGCTCGAGCTCGAGAAGGCCGACATCCCTGCCGTGATCGCGGGGCGCGCGAAGCACTTCTACTCGATCTACGACAAGATGGCGAAGAAGGGCCGCGAGTTCAACGAGATCTACGACCTCACCGCGATGCGGGTGATCGTCGAGCGCTCGGGCGAGGAAGGGACGCGCGACTGCTACGGGGCCCTCGGGATCCTCCACTCGCTGTGGAAGCCCATGCCGGGGCGCTTCAAGGACTTCATCGCGATGCCGAAGCTCAACCGGTACCGCTCGCTGCACACGACCGTGATCGGGCCGTCCGGCCGCCCGCTCGAGATCCAGGTGCGCACGCGCGAGATGCACGAGGAGGCCGAGCTCGGCGTCGCCGCGCACTGGCTCTACAAGCGGGGGCGCGCGGGCAAGCAGGACGACGAGTGGCTCGAGTGGGTCCGCTCGCTGATGGACTGGCAGGGCGACGAGCAGGACGCCGCGGAGTTCATGCGCACGCTGCGGACGGATCTGTTCGACGACGAGGTCTACGTGTTCACGCCGAAGGGCGAGGTGAAGACCCTGCCGGCGGGCGCGAGCCCGATCGACTTCGCGTACGCGGTGCACACGGACGTCGGGCACCGCACCGTCGGGGCGAAGGTGAACGGGCGGATCGTGCCGCTCCACTACCGGCTGAAGAACGGCGACTTCGTGGAGATCCTCACCTCGAAGTCGGGCCGGGGCCCCTCGCGCGACTGGCTTTCGCTCGCAGCGTCGTCCCGCGCACGCAACAAGATCAGGCAGTGGTTCCAGCGCGAGACGCGCGGCGAGACCGAGCAGAAGGGGCGCGACGCGCTCGACCAGGCGCTCAAGGCACAGAACCTCCCGTACCGGAAGCTGCAGGGCTCGAGCGTGCTGGCGTCGGTGATCCGGGAGATGGGCTTCAAGAAGGCCGAGGACTTCTACCTCGCGCTCGGCGCGGGGAAGATCGGCACGGGCCAGGTCGTGAACAAGGTCCTGCACAGCCTCAAGACCGACGAGGTGCCACAGGAGAGCACGATCGCGATCAAGCCCGCCGCGCACAAGCGGACGGTCTCGGGCGAGTCGCTCGGCGTCGTCGTGCCGGGCGTCGAGGACGTGCTCGTCCGCCTCGCCAAGTGCTGCACGCCCGTGCCGGGCGACGAGATCCGCGGGTACATCTCACTCGGCCGCGGCATCACGATCCACCGCGCCGACTGCCCGAACGTCAGGGCGCTGATGCGGAACCCCGAGCGCTTCACGCCGGTCGAGTGGGAAGGAGGCGCGACCTCGGCGAGCTTCCGCGCCCAGATCGCGGTCGACGCGTGGGACCGGGCCCGTCTGCTCGAGGACGTCGCCAGGACGTTCGCCGAGCACGGCGCCAACATCGTCGCCTACGGCGGCTCGGTCGAAGACGGCATGGCGCGCAACTGGTACACGGCCGAGCTCGGGGACGTGAGGGACCTGCGCACGCTCCTCTCCGCGCTGCGCAACCTGGACGGCGTGTTCGACGCCTACCGGATGACGCCAGGCGGCTAGAGCGTGGGGGAACCCATGGTTCCCCCACGAGCCCCCTCCTTTCAGCGCCGGTCCCGGACGCGCGCGCCTGGCCTCCCGGCCGGCAAAGCCGGCCTCCGGCCCCGGGAGCGGTGTACCGCCGCGGCGGTCTATAGGCGGTCGCGGACGGACACGAGGTCCTCGTCGCCCGCCGCCCACTCCCGTGCCCGCGGCTCGAGCTCGACGGCGCGCCGTAGCGTCTCGAGCGCCTCTTCGTCCCGCCCGCCCAGGGCGAGCCAGCAGGCCGTCGAGTAGACGACTCCCGGATGGTCCGGGAAGCGCTCGTTCGCCTCTTCCATCAGCCGGAGCGCCGCCTCCGGGTCGAGCGGGTCGCGGAAGCGCTCCGCCTCGAAGTACCACTCCCAGGCCGACGGCGTGTACGCCTCGCCCGGCTTCCCGCCGACGGCGAGGACCGTCGTGCCCGGTTCGACCGCGCGCGCGTAGCGGCGCGTCGTGGGGTCGCGGAGGAACACGATCGTCCCGGCGGGCGCGTCGAGCGTCTCCCCGTCGAGCTCGAACGTCGCGAGCCCCGACAACACGACGTAGACCTCCTGGTGGCCCAGGCTCTGCTCGGTGTGGCTCTCGACGACGTCGTCGCCGGGCTGCGCCGCGGTGTACGCGTTCATCCCGAAGGCCTCGATCCCGAGCGTGCGCCTGAGCGGCCGCCAGCGGAGGCCGCCCGCGACCGTGATCGGCTGGACGTCGTCGATACGGACGGTGCTCCAGCGCTCGCCCACGCGCTCGACGCTACCGGAACCGCCTAGGCGTTCCCGGTGTAGAAGACGCGGGTGGTGGGCCGGCCACTTGACGAGACGACGCTCGTCGTGCGCGCCAAGCACGGCGACGCCGCAGCCTACGAGGAGCTCGTGCGCATGCATCAGGCGATCGCATTCCGAGTCGCGCTCGTCGCCGCGGGAGACCGCGGCGACGCAGAGGAGGCGGTGCAGGACGGCTTCGTAAAGGCGTATCGCGCGCTCGGCCGCTTCCGCGACGGGGCTCCCTTCCGCCCATGGCTCCTCCGCATCGTCGCGAACGAGGCACGCAACAAGCGCCGCGCGTCGGGCCGCCGCTCGGGCCTCGCGCTGCGGGCGGCCGCGGCGGCCTCGGGGGACGCGGCTCCGTCCCCCGAGGCAGCCGCGCTGTCGCACGAACGGCGCGACGAGCTGCTGGCGGCGCTCGCTGCGCTCGACTCGCGCGACCGGGACGTCCTCGTGCACCGCTTCCTGCTCGACCTCGGCGAGGACGAGACAGCCGCGGCGCTCGGGGTCCGCCGCGGCACGGTGAAGTCCCGCACGTCCCGTGCGCTCGACCGGCTCCGTGTCGTCGTCGGGGAGGAGCGCCCGTGAACGGCCTCGAGCACGAGCTCCGCGCGCTCGCGCCGCTCGTCGAGTGGCCCGAGACCCCCGACGTCGTCCCGGGCATCGCGATTCCCGCCACGGCGCCACCGCCTCGGCGAAGGCCGTCGCGTAGCCTCGGGCTCGTGTTCGCGGTGGTGCTGCTGGCGCTCGCGGTCGCGCTCGCCGTGCCTCCCGCGCGGACCGCGATCCTCGACTGGCTCGGGATCGGGAGCGCGCGGATCGTCCACGTCGACGAGCTGCCCCCGTTGCGGCCGACCGTCTCCCTGGAGCTGCTCGGCGAGCGGACGACCCTCGCCGATGCCCGCCGGCGAGCCGGCTTCCCGGTCGCTCCGCCGCCCCGCGGCGAGCCCCTACCCGACGAGGTGCGCGTCGTCGGCGGACGGCGCGTGAGCTACCTCTGGCGGGACGGCGACCGCATCCGGCTGCTGATCACGCAGGTGCCCGGCCTGCTCCAGCGGACCGCGATACTCGGCAAGCTCATCCCGCCGTCGGTGAAGATCGAGCGGCTCATGATCGACGGCGACGGCGCGGTCTTCCTCACCGGGGGCCCGCACGCCGTCTATCTGCTCGGCCCGAGCGGCAGCTTCGAGGAGGACGACGGCTGGCTGGCCGGCTCGACGCTGCTCGTCGACCGCGGCGGCACGACGCTGCGGATCGAGGGCTCGCTCGACCGCGAGCGCGCGGTCGAGCTCGCGCGCGCGATGACGTGAGGCGGATCCCTCGCGCGAGGGGTCGTCCCTCGTTCGAGTGGGGTACCCCGGACGAGCGAAAGCCGTCCCTGGGACGAGGGATAGCGGGGCCCGCACGGGTGAGTACAACGCGTGGTGGGGGAGGGGAAGCCGCGCCGCGCCCGTCCGGGCTACCGGGCGGGCGCGCCGGCATCACAGGATTTTTCGCGCGCCGCGACCGGCGTCATGGCTCCCAGCCCGTGCCGCCGGTGTCCCAGCCGAGCAGCACCTGGGCGGAGATGCGCGCGGCGACGACCTCCAGGACACCGCGCTCCACGTCACCGTCCACCTGGAGCTCGCCGACGGTCTCGTCCTTGTAACAGACTGTTACGAGCGCGCGGCGCGCCTCGTCCGGCGTGCCCGCAGTCGGCCCGAGGACGAGGCCGGTCGTCTCGACGAACGCGATGCCTGCCCAGGCGACCCCGGGCTGCGCCGCGAGGATCCGCACGGTCTCCCGGAGCGCATCGTCCGCATCCGCCGACGCCGCCAGCGCGGCGTCGATCGACTCGAGCAGGCCCGCGCTCATTCCGAGGGCTCGGCCCCCTCGAAGGCGCGGATCGGCGCGCGCGCCGCGTCGGGGATCGGCGTGGGGTGACGGGTCTGGAGGTCGACGAGCACGAGCGTCTGCGTCGCGGTCACCATCAGTGCGTCGTCCGGGACGCGAAGCGCACACAGCTCGTACGAGACGCTCGTGTTGCCGAGCCGGCTGACGCGCACGAAGATCTCCAGCAGGTCGTCGAAGCGAGCCGGGGCGAGGTACTCCACCGTCGACGCGCGCATCACGAACTCGGCGCCCTCGATGCCCAGGCTCCCGAGATGCCGGTGGTATTCGGTGCGCGCGTGGTCGAAATACGGCATGTAGCGGCCGTAATAGACGACGCCCTGGGCGTCGGTATCGGAGAACCAGACGCGCGCGAGCGCCGAGTAACGAAACGGCGGCCGCCGGTCGGTGACGCGGCCGAGCTCGAAGGTGGTCGCCACTAGCTCCGGATCAGCTCGAGGACCTCGTCGCGCTTCTCCTCCATCCGTGGCTCGGAGAGCGCCTCGAGGTTGAGCCGCAGGAGGGGCTCCGTGTTCGAGGGCCGCACGTTGAAGTGCCAGTCGTCGAAGTCGACCGAGATGCCGTCGAGGTGCGTGACGCGGCCGCCCTCCTTCGAGTAGCGCTCCTTGAGCTCCTGCAGCTTGAGCGCGACGTCGGCGACGCGGGTGTTGATCTCGCCGGTGAGGAAGTACCGCTCGCGGAACGGCGCCAGCAGCTCGGAGAGCGGCTTGCCGGCGCGCGAGAGGAGCTCGACCATCACGAGGAACGGGACGACACCCGTGTCGGCCTGCGAGAAGTCACGGAAGTAGTAGTGCGCGGAGACCTCGCCGGCGAAGAGCGCGTCCTCCTTGCGCATCCGCTCCTTGATGAATGCGTGCCCCACGCGGTTGATCAGCGGGACGCCGCCCGCCTCCTCGATCGCGCGCGGCACCGCCCAGCTCGCCCGCACGTCGTAGATCACCTTCGCGCCGGCCTCCTTCGCGAGCATCGCCTGCGCGAGGAGCGCCGTGACGAAGTCGCCGGGAACGAACTCGCCGGTGTCGTCGACGAAGAAGCAACGGTCGGCGTCGCCGTCGTACGCGACGCCGAGGTGCGCAGTCTCCGTCCGCGTCTGCTCGACGATGAACGCGCGGTTCTCCGGGAGGAGCGGGTTCGGCTCGTGATTCGGGAACGAGCCGTCCGGCTCGAAGTAGCAGCGGACGACGTCGAGCTGCGGCAGCCGTTCGAGCACGGGTGGGAGCATCGTCCCTGCCATCCCGTTCGCGGCGTCCACGACGATCCGGAGCGGCCGGAACGCCGCCTCGTCGACGAACGAGAGCACCTTCACGACGAACCCGTTCCAGACGTCCTCGGCGCGCACCTCGCCTCGCCGGACGACGTCGCCGAATCCGGCCTCCGTCCGCCTGCGCACCCGGTCGAGGCCAGAGTCGCCGCCGACCGGCCGCGCGCCCCGCCGCACGATCTTCATCCCCGTGTACTCGCCCGGGTTGTGCGACGCGGTCACGCAGATGCCACCGTCGAGCTCGTGCTCGCCGACGGCGTAGTAGAGCATCTCGGTCCCCACCAGCCCGAGGTCGAGGACGTCGGCGCCGGCGTCTGCCGCCCCCTCGATCGCGGCGGCCGTCATCGCCGGCGACGAGAGACGCATGTCGCGCCCGACCGCGATCGTGCGCGGCTCGAACTCCTCGACGTACGCACGGCCGACCCGGTAGGCCCCGTCCTCGTCGAGCTCGGTCGGGTAGACGCCACGGATGTCGTATGCCTTGAAGACCTTCGGGTCGAGCACCCGCGCATCCTAGTCGGGGGTCGGGAAACGCCCCGCAAGTGCGGAAAACCGCCCGCCGTGACCACCGTCGACGCGCCTAGACTCAGGCTGGTGGAGCGCAAGCTCGCGACCGCGTTGTTCGTCGACCTCGTCGACTCGACGGCGCTCGTCTCCGGAAGCGATCCCGAGGTCGTGCGCCGCCGCGTGACCGGCTTCTTCGAGCGGGTCGCGGGCCACATCTCGGCCTACGGCGGCACGGTCGAGAAGTTCGCGGGCGACGCGGTGGTGGCCGTCTTCGGCGTGCCGACCGCCCACGAGGACGACGCGGAGCGCGCCGTGCGTGCTGCGACCGCGATCCTCGAGACGGTCCAGCCCGACCTCGCCGTGCGCATCGGCATCGAGTCGGGCGAGGTCGTCGCCGAGTCGGGCGACTCGACGTTTGCGACCGGTGAGGCGCTCAACGTCGCAGCGCGCCTCCAGCAGTGCGCGGAGCCGGGTGAGATCCTCATGGGGCCGACGGCGCACGGGCTCACCGTCGGCGCCGTCGTGGCCGAGCCGGCGGGCGAGCGGACCCTCAAGGGGCTCTCCGGCGAGCTGCCGGTCTGGCGCGTGATCTGCGCCGACGGCAATGCGGGCAGGCCGCTGAGCGTCGCCGCCCCGTACGTCGGCCGCGAGGAGGAGCTCGATCTGCTCGAGAACGCCTACGCCCGCGCCGTGCGCGACCGCCGTGCGCAGCTCGTCACGATCTTCGGCGAGCCGGGAATCGGCAAGAGCCGGCTCGCGCGCGAGTTCTTCGCGGGCCTCGAGCGGACGAGCGTGCTCACCGGGCGGTCGCTGCCGTTCGGGGAGGGGCTCGTCTACCGGCCGCTCGCCGAGATGGTGCAGGCGGCGGCCGGCATCTCCGAGGACGACTCGCCCGAGGAGGCGATCGAGAAGCTGCGCGAGGCATGCTCGAGCGACGCGATCGCCGACCTCCTGGGGCTCGCCTCGGGCGTGCTCGACACGGTCTCCGGCGAGCGTCGCGGGCAGGAGATCGCCTGGGCGGCACACGAGTGGGCGACGAGCCTCGCCGAGGCGCAGCCGCTCGTGCTCGGCTTCGAGGACGTCCACTGGGCCGAGGAGCCGCTGCTCCACCTGATCGAGCATCTCGCCGACCGCATCGACGACGCACCGGTGCTGATCGTCTGCCTTGCGCGGCCGGAGCTGCTCGATGCCCGTCCGGGCTGGGGCGGAGGGCGTCGCCGCGCGATCACGATCGAGCTCGGCCCGCTCCCGGACGAGGAGACCGGGATGCTCGTGGACGCCCTCGTCAAGGGCGCGCCGCTCGCGGACGACCTGCGCACCGCGCTGCTCGACAAGACCGAGGGGAACCCGCTTTTCGTGGAGGAGACCGTCCGGCTGCTCGTCGAGGAGCGCGACACGGCCGCGGTGCGGATCCCCGACACGCTGCAGGCGCTGATCGCCGCGCGTATCGACCGCCTGCCGCCCGGCTCGAAGTCCGTCCTGCGCCATGGCGCGGTGGTCGGCCGCGTCTTCTGGCGCGGCGCGATCTGCGAGCTCGATCCCGAGCTCGACGTCGACTCGGCGCTCGCCGACCTCGTCGACCGCCAGCTCCTGACCCGCGAGCCGCTGTCGACGGTCACCGGCGAGGTCGCGTACCGCTTCCGCCACGTCCTCATCCGCGACGTCGCGTACCGCGGGCTCACGAAGTCCGAGCGCGCACGGTTGCACCGCGTCTTCGCGTCCTGGCTGCGGGCCCACTCGCCCGACGAGCTCGTCGAGACGCACGCGTACCACCTCGACCGGGCCGCGGCGCTCACGGCGGAGCTCGACGGGCGCGTCCCGGACGACCTGCGGGCCGAGGCCGGCGCCGCGCTCGAGCGGGCCGGCCGCCGGGCGCTCACGCGGGAGGCGAACCGGACCGCGCGACGGCTGCTCCTGCGGTCGATCGAGCTCGAGCCGACGCTCGAGCGGCGCTTCGAGGCGGCCCGCGCCGCCTGGCGGCTCTGGGAGCTCCCGGCCGCCGCCGACGAGATGGAGCAGGCGCGGGAGCTCGCCCACGAAGCCGGCGAACGGACGATCGAGGGGCTCGCGCTCACGGCACTCGCCGAGATCGCCCTCAACCGGAACGCCGACGTCTCGCAGGCGCGCAGGCTCGGGCAGCAGGCGAACGAGCTCCTGGCCGGCGCTCCCGGCGATGCACGCGCCGAGGTGCTGACCCTGCTGTCCGGCGTGGGCTGGTGGGAAGGCGACCTCGACAGCGTCGAGCGGTACACGAACGAGGCGCTCGGGATCAGGGAGGGCCGGGCCGACCTCGAGAGCCTTGCGCTCGTCGAGCTCGCGGGTGCCCACCTGGCGCGGCTCGACCTCGCGCAGGCCGAGAGCACGCTCGCGGAGGCGGCGGCGCTCGCCGAGCAGAGCGGGAGCCTCTCGGCACGCGCCTGGAGCGCGCGAATCGGTGGCTCGATCCTCCTCCGCAAGGGGCTCTTCGAGGAGGCAGCCGCCTCGTTCCACACGGCGTACGAGCTGTTCGACGAGATCGGAGGTGCGCCGGACGCGGCCCGGGCCCGCCAGCTCGAGGGCGTCGCGATCTGGCGTTCTGGGGACGCCGAGCGCGCCGAAGCCCTCGTCCGCGAGACGGTGCGCACCCTTCTCTCGCTCCAGGAGCGCGGGAAGATCGTCGAGGCGCAGCGGACGCTCGCCGAGATCGTCCTCGCGCAGGGTCACGTCGAGGAGGCGGAGCGCTGGGCGCTCTCCGCCGTCGAGTCGGTCGGGATGCAGGACATGATGTCGCGCTCGACGGTCAGCATGGTGCTCGGGCTCGTCCGCGCCGCACAGGGACGGGACGCGGAGGCAGAGCTGCTCCTCCGCGAGTCCGTCGACTTGCTCGCCGCCACCGACCTGCGAAACTCGGAGCCCGAGCCCCTCGCGGCGCTCGCGGGCTTCCTCCGCGACCGGGGCCGCGAGGACGAGGCCTGCGTTCTGGAGGAGCGGATCGAGGCCCTGCTGCAGCCCGAGCGCGCCGCCCGGATCATCTGAGCGGACGCCGTCTCCGACTTCGGTCGGACGCGTTCGTGTCAGCCAACGAGCGCCGTCCGGATCGCCTGCGTCGACGTCTCGTCCGGCGACTCCGAGATCACCGTCGCGGGCCGGTCGAAGGCCTCCAGCGCGTCGCTCAGCGGGTCGGCGCGGAGCGTCCCCTCCCCGTAGCGCAGGTGCTTCGTCTCGTTCCGGTTGGCGAACGCGATGTCGGAGAAGTGGATGTGGAACGGGGCGCCATCTTCGAGAGCGCCGTCCGCGAGCTCGAGCGCCTCGCGGAACGGCTCCGGCTCCGTGAAGGCGCCGTCGCTCGTCGCGTGCATGTGCGCGAAGTCGATCACCGGCCTCACCCAGCCGGCGCGCCGGCTGATCTCGACGCAGTCCTCGAGTGAGCCGAGGTCGCGGACACGGCCCATCACCTCGATGCCGAACGGGACGCCTCGGCCCTTGCCGACGAGGCGTTCGCGGACGAGCGCGAGCTGCTCGACGACCGAGTCGATTGCCTCCTCCCGGCTTCGCCCGAGCAGAAACCCCGGGTGGAACACGACGAGCTCGGCGCCGCATGCGGTGGCGATGCCCGCGCTCCGGTCGAGCGCGCCGAGCGCGGACGACCACTTTCTCCCGCTCGCCTCGAGGTGGCCCACCCAGCCGAAAAGGGGTGCGTGCACCGAGAGCGCGACATCGTGCTCGCGGGCGAGCTCGCCGAGACGCTCGGCCCACGGGTAGTCCATCCAGAAGCCGGACTCGAAGTCGATCTCGCACGCGTCGTACCCCCGCTCCAGCAGGAGCGCGACCGCCGCCTCCGGGCTGTCGCGGTCGGGGATGTGCGCGGGACCGAGTCGGATGCGTCCCATGCGGCGACTGTACGGGACACGCACACCGGGACGTCCTTCCGTCCGTCCGACGGGGTCCGTACCGTTGAATGAATGGAACAGCCAACCCGTATCGACCTGCTCGAGCTGGACATCGACCTCCGGCTGACGGAGCTCTGGCGCGAGGCGGCGGACGTCTCCGAGTGGAACCTCGAGGTCGTCTCGGCGTTCATGCGGGCGGCATACGGCAAGGGGTACTGCGACGCGCTGACCGAGGACGCGCCTGGCTCGCTCTGCCTCGAGCACGGGTACGACGTCCCGCGACGCCGTGAGCGGGACGCGGCCCGCGGCTGAACGCAGCCGTGCCGTCTCCGGGCGGCCGTCTCTAGACTGTCGGGGTGGCACGGAAGTCCTCGCCGGCCCGCCTCGTGATCGCCCTCTCCGTCGCGGCGGTGCTCGCGATCTTCCTCCTCTACACCTCGCTCGCGGGTGGGGGCACGCCGTCGGTCTCGCCGAGCGAGCTGGGGGGCAAGACCGGCGAGGTCGCGCTCGCCGGCCGTGTCGTCGGCACGCCCACGGGCGACCCGCACGGCGCGGGGCTGCGGTTCGCCGTCCAGGACATCGACGGCGCGAACAAGCAGCGGGTGACCGTCCTCTACAAGGGCTCCGTCCCGGACATGTTCCGTGTCGGCCGGGACGTCGTCGTGACGGGCACGAAA
>DATBET010000125.1:0-1599 GCA_036558885.1 Gaiella sp. | reverse complement strand
TCCGAGCCGGAGCCGAGACCCTGCGTGATCGACTGGCCGATGTGGATCTTCGCGGGCGCGTCCGAGAGCTCCAGCTGCTGCGCGTCGGTGTTGACCGCCACGAAGTCGACCTGCGCGATGCCCGCGTCCATCATCCGGTTGACCGCGTTGATGCCGGCCCCCCCGACCCCGACCACGCGGATCACCGCGAGGTACGAGGCGACGTCGCCCGCGACGTGGAGCCTGGGTGGGCTCTCGGGCATCGGCGTGACGAAGCGGCTCGCCGGCGGCGCGTAGGGCTCCGCGGCGGGCTCGCGCTCGACCGCGGGAACAGCCTGCGGGACGGCCACGGGCGCGACGGCCCGCGCCTCGACGGGCGCGGCAGGAGCCGGCTCGGCTCGCGTGACGGGCGCGGGCGGCGCGGGCGTACGCGGCGCGCTCGTGGGCTCCGGGGCCCGGAGCTCGACCGGCTCCGGTCGCGCGACCTCGAAGTCGTAGACGTGCTCGACCGTCTCCTCGAGGGTCACAGCTTCGGGCGTGAGCGGCAGCTCGGGCTGGACAGGGCGTGCGGGCTCGGACGGCGCGGCATCCGGTTCCGGCCGACCGGCTGTCTCGCTCTCCGGCTGCTGCTGGTCGCGCTGCGCCCGCTGCGCGGCCTCGGTCGCGCGAAACAGCTCGGCGAGCGGCCCCTCACGCATGCTCGCGCGCTTCCGCGCCATCCTGGGCCTCCTTCGCGGTGACGACCTCGCGGGCGAGCTCGCGGTATGCCTCCGCCGCAGCGCCCGTCGGGTCGTACTTGAGTACGGAGCTTCCCTTCACGGGAGCTTCCGCGTATCGGACGGTCTTCCTGATCCGCGTACGGTAGACGAGGTCTCCGAAGTTCTCCTCGAGGATCTCGATCGCCTCGCGGGAATGGAGGGTGCGGCCGTCGAACATCGTCGCGACGATCCCCTCGACGGCGACGTGCGGGTTCAGGTTCTCGCGCACCATCGCGAGCGTGTTCTCCAGCTGCACCAGGCCGCGAAGCGAGAGATATTCGCACTGCACCGGCACGATCACGCCCGTCGCGGCGACAAACGCGTTGATCGTCAAGAGGCCGAGGGACGGCGGCGTGTCGACGAGCACGAAGTCGTACTGGCCGCGCACCTCGGCGAGCGCCTTCTCGAGCGAGCGCTCGCGGCCGATGAGCGCGCTCAGCGCGAGTTCCGCGCCCGCGAGGTCGATCGAGGCGACGGCGAGGTCGACCTCGCGCTGCTCGATCACCTCGGAGATCGGCACACGGTGGACGAGCACGTCGAACATCGAGCGCTCGATCGCGTCGGGGTTCAGCCCCTGGCTCATCGTGAGGTTGCCCTGCGGGTCGAGGTCGATGAGCAGGACGCGATGCCCCATCTCGCGGAACGCGACGCCGAGGTTGAGCGTCGTCGTCGTCTTGGCGACGCCTCCCTTCTGGTTCGCGAGCGCGATCACGCGCGTCGCTGCGCTGGTCGCCTCGGCCGCCGCCTGCGCCGCCTCGCGGGCCGGCGCCTCGGCCGACACGGGCGTCTCCCGGGCGCCGTCGGGCGTGGTCTCGGGCGCGGGCTCGCTCACGACGGGCTCCGGCACCCCGTCGACCGGCTC
>DATBET010000124.1:0-2976 GCA_036558885.1 Gaiella sp. | reverse complement strand
TCGAGCGACGAGATCGTCCACCACCTCCTCGCCGAGGACGACGGCGTCCGCGACGCGCTCGTCGAGCGGCTCGGCCCGGAGATCCTCGGCGACGACGGACGCCCCGATCGGTCGCGCATCGCGCAGGCGGTCTTCGGCGACCCGCAGCGCCTCGCGTGGCTCGAAAGCGTGCTCCACCCGCTCGTCTCGCGCGAGTACCTGACGTGGCGCGACGACCTCGCGGCGCTCGACGACCCGCCGCAGGTCTGCGTCACCGAGGTGCCGCTGCTCTACGAGGTCGGTGCGCAGGACCGGTTCGACAAGGTGATCGTGATCACGGCCCCGAAGGCGCTCCGCGAGCAGCGGCGCAGGGTGCCCCGCGACGACCGCGACGCGAGGCTGCTCCCCGACCGGGAGAAGGTGCGGCAGGCCGACTACCACTACGTGAACACCGGGACGTTCGAGGAGCTGCTCGAGTGGGTCCGCGGGGTGATGGCCGAGCTCGAGGCGGGCGCCGGCGCACGCGCGTGAGACGCGTCGTCGCCCTGCTCCTCGTCGCGGTCGTCGGCGCGGCGGCGGCGGTCGCCTGGGTCGCGACGACCGAGCCCGACTGGTACCAGCGGGTGCGCTATCCGCTGCGCTACGAGACGATCGTCCGCGCGCACGCGCGCAACTACGACCTGCCGCCGACCTTGCTCGCCGCGGTCATCTATGCGGAGAGCAAGTTCGACGCGAACGCGCGGTCGGAGGCCGGCGCCGTCGGCCTCATGCAGCTCCTCCCGGAGACCGCGCGTGGCATTGCCGTGCGGACTGGTGGCAACGGCTTCGTCGACTCCGACCTCCTCGACCCCGAGATCAACGTCCGCTATGGCTCGTGGTACCTCCGGCACCTTCTCGACCGCTACCACGACGTGCGCACCGCGCTTGCCGCGTATCACGCGGGGCAGGGCAACGTCGACGCCTGGCTCCGCGACGGCGGCGGGATCCGCTTTCCCGAGACCCGCGACTACGTCGACACGGTGCTCGACGCGCAGCAGGTCTACGCCGACGTCTACGGCGACCGCCTCACGGGCGACCCGGGCTGAGCGCTCGCGCTAGGAGCCCGGCCGGTCCTCGAGCATGTGCTCCCAGAGGTTGTCGAGCAGCGTGACGCCCGGCGCGGTGAAGAGGACGGCCGGGAAGTCCATTACGCCCGCGGAGAACACCCGCGCGCCGGCCGGCGTCTCGTAGTACGCCATCTCGGCCGTGAGACCCGGACCGAACAGGTCGGGGATCCGGGCGAGCACCTTCGTCCCGGGCGGCGACTCGGGCGTCGTCGAGTCGATCTCGATGCCGAATCCACCGACCTCCGCGCCGAGGACGCTGCCGTTCGCGAGCCCCGTGTCGGCGAAGAGCCACGGCGCCCCGTCCACGTCGGTGATCGTGAACGGCGCCTGATGGGTGCCGTCGTCGTTCGCGCGGTACTGAACGCCGAGGAGCCGCGACTCCGGCCGTCCGAGCGTCCGCCATTGCGCCACCCGATGGATCGCATTCGCGGCCGGATCGACCTTCCAGAAGAAGTTGTTGGCGGAGAGCAGGATCAGCCGGCCGCCGAGGTCGCGGTAGCGCTCGACGACGTCGTACGCGTGCTGCGACACGTACTCCGTATGGCCGGGGAACACGACGAGGTCGTAGGCGCGGCGCAGGTCGTCGCCGGAGGGCAGCGCGTCGAGGTCGTCGTCGGTGAGGAAGTCCGGGTCGCGGCGCGTCTGCTCGAGCCACCGGAGGAAGGGGTAGTCGTAGCGGCGGAAGCGCGGCGGCACTCCGCGCTCGCGGTACGGCCGGTCGAGCACGACCGGCGGGTTGCCGCCCGCGTACCACGTGTCGCCCCACCCGTCGCCGTCGGCATCGTCGAGGTTGTACGCCTGCCACGTGTTCGTGGGGAGCACCACGGCCACCCGCGACGGGCCGGGCGTCGGCGCGCGCAGGACGAAAGGGGCGAAGCCGACGCGGCCGTCGACGCTCTCGAGCTTCGCGGCGTAGAGGCCGCTCGGCCACGTCCCCGACTGCACGCGGATCGCGCGGAGCGCGGATCGCTTGCCGCTCCAGTCGATCCGCACGGGGTCGCCCATCTGGAGGCCGGTCAGGTCGTCGCTCCGCTGGCCGAGGTACGGCCCGTGGCCGATGCGGAGGAACGTGAGCGTGAACGCGGCCGCGTCCGCACGCACCCGCAGGTTCATCGGCTCGGTCGGCAGGTACGACCGCCGCGTGAACGCGGCCTCGATCCCGAGTAGGTGGACGACCGGCGCGGTCGCCCGATCGGGTGTGACCGGGCGCCTGCCGCCGTAGACCCGGCGCCCTCGGTCCTCCGAGAGCGTGAGCCGCATGACGTACGAGCCCACCGGCGTGTCCGTCGTCGGTTGCCAGGCCAGCTCGTGGGCTCCGGGCCCGAGCGTCGCCTGCCTCGTCCACGCGACGTCCGCGGTGCGGATGCCCATCCGCACGGCGTCGAGCTGGACCTGCGCACGCCGGTCGAGCGCGAAGCGGATCGTCGCGACGTCGCGGCCCGCGACGCCCGGCGCGATCGTGGCGAACATCGGCCGGTCGCCCGTGAACGGAAGCGCCGAGCCCCGCACGGAGAGCGCGAGCGCCCTCGGGCTCGTCGTGTCGCGCGCGAACGCCGCTTCGGGAAGGAGTCCGGCGGCGACGAGCCATCCCACGGCGGCGCGAAGCACACCGATGCGTGTCAGCCCGGCTGGCACCTCACGATCGTAGTTCGACGGCAGGACCGGCATCCTGCTCCCTCGAGGCAGCGATCTTCGCCAGGGTCTCGCAGCGAGGAACACCCGTTCTGCCCGTTGCTACGCTCGAACGAGATGCCCGACCTCCGCGTCACCTCGGCCTACCGCCCGACCGGCGATCAGCCGCGCGCGATCGCGCAGCTGGCCGAGTCGCTCCGCGAGGGCAACCGCGGGCAGACGCTGCTCGGGGCGACCGGCACGGGCAAGACGGCGACGA
>DATBET010000123.1:0-3319 GCA_036558885.1 Gaiella sp. | reverse complement strand
GCCCGGCGCAGACGCAGCGCGCTCGTCCGCGCGGCGGGGCCGAACCCGGCTGCGAGGTCGTCGGCGGCGGCGACGGCCCGGCGCCCCGCCGAGCCAAGAGCGCCGCCGTCGTTCGTCGTCGCGGCGAGCTCGGCGTCGAAGAGCGCCGAGTCGAGGGTGTCGAACGCCTGCCATGGCTGCGGCGGCTGCTGCTGCGGCGCCGCGGCGGCGCTACCCGCCCCGACCGCCGCGTGGAGGACGACGGCCGCGAACACGACGAGGGCGAGGACACGTCCGCTCCTCGCCCTCACCCTCCCCCGGTCGCATCGCGTCGTGACCACCTCGGCTCTCGATCAGGCCTGCAGCTCGATTCCGAGTTGCCCGGCGACCTGCGTGATCTGGCCGGCGATCGCATTGGCGCGCCTCTGGGCCTGGCTGCCGAAGAGGTCGGCCTGCCTCGGCGTGAACCTCTTGCCGGCCTTCTCCTGCGCGTAGATCCCGTCGACGAAGCTCGTCAGCTCGCCGAGCGCGGCTCCGATCCGCGCGCTCTGCGCCGTCCCGGCCTTGGCGGTCAGCGGCCTCACGCCCTTGTAGACGTTCTGGAGGCTGAACAGGATCCCGTGCACGTCGATCAGGCGCGAGTGGGCGACGAAGGCCTTCTCCTTCGCCTTCGAGCCCGCGATCGCGCGCGAGCTCTTCCACTCGCCGAAGTAGCCCTCGACGGTCGGAACCATCACGACGAGCGCGGTGAGCACGTCGGAGGCGTTCGGCTGCCACGCCTTCGCCGCGGTGTCGCTCTGGCGCGCGTACGAGGAGAAGCTGCGTGCGGTCGCGAGGAGGACGCCGGCATCCGGCAGGACCTCGCCGAACTCGACCTTGCCGTCACCGTCGAGATCGGCCCTCACGCCACCCGGCGCCACGAACCGCGAGTCGGTGCCCCAGAGCGTCGGCTCGAGCAGCGCGTGGAAGAAGTTTCCCGGCTTCGGGAACACCTTGCCGTTCGGGAGCTCGAGGTCGAAGGGCACTGCCGTCTGCGGGTCGTCGGCGGCGCTCGTCCCCGAGTCCATGATCACGTCGAAGCGGGCGAGCGACGGGACGCCGGCGATGATCCCCTCCTCCTCCTCGTACGCCTTGTGGGCGCGGTCGAACGCCGGCTTGAGGCCGGTGAGCAGCGATGCGACCTCGCGGCGGTGATCGCGCCAGAGGCGCGGATACGAGAAGTTCTCCTGCTCAGCGAGGGCGTAGTAGCGCTCGGCGTCCTTCTGGATCGCGCCGAGCGCCGTGACGAGCGACTGCGAGCGTCCGAGGAGGTAGGTCTTGATCCCCGCGTAGTTCGGCGTCGCGGCCGTCGTGCCCGTGCGGGCGGGGGCCGCACCCGCGCTCGAGGCGAGCGTGGCGGCGACCGCCAGCGAGGCGCCGAGCAGCGCGACAAGGGTCAGGTTCAGGCGTCGTGTCGTCATGGGCGAAGAGACTAGCGCTTCCGAACACCCGCTGTAAGGGGAACCTTACAAAGCTTGCTCCGGCCACCCTCGCTCACCGATCGCCCTCGGGCGCGTCCCTATCCTCCCCGGGGATGCGAACCCTGCCGTACGCCTGGTATGCCGACCCGGCCGTCCTCCGGCTCGAGCAGGAGCGGATCTTTGCGCGCACCTGGCAGTACGCCGCGCGGGCCGACCGGGTCTCCGAGCCGGGGAGCCTGACCCCGGCGTGGGCGGGGTCGCTGCCGGTGGTGCTCGTGCGCGGCCACGACGGTGCGCTCCGCGGTTTCGTGAACGTCTGCCGGCACCGCGGCCACGTGCTCTGCGAGGCCGACGCGCGGCGCGAGACGATCCAGTGCCCGTACCACGCCTGGACGTACGACCTGGACGGGACGCTCCGCAGCGCCCCGCGTGCCGAGCGCGAGGGAGCCTTCGACCCTGCGTCGCTCTCGCTCGTGCCCGTCGCGGTCGACGCGTGGGGGCCGTTCGTGTTCGTGAACGCGGATCGTTCGGCCGCGCCGCTCGCGGACGCGCTCGGCGAACTGCCGCGGCTCCTCGCCGAGGGCGGCGTCGACCTCGAAGGGCTCCGGTTCCACAGCCGCGCCGAGAGCGAGGAGTACGCGTGCAACTGGAAGGTCTGCGCGGAGAACTTCCTCGAGTGCTACCACTGCGCGGTCGCGCACCCGAGCCTCGCACAGGCGCTCGACGTCTCCCCCGACGCGTACGGCCTCGCGCACGACGGGACGTTGCTCTCGCAGTTCGGACCGCCGCGCGACACCGTTGCCGGCACCGTTCCCCGTGGCCAGTTCCACTTCCTCTTCCCCAGCACGGTCCTCAACGTGATGCCCGGGGCGCAGAACCTCTCGATCGGGCCGCTCCTCCCGCGCGGGCCGGAGCGGACGGCCCGGTACCTCGACTACTTCGTCGGCCAGGACGCCGACGACGAGTGGCTGCGCGGCTTCCTGCAGCTCGACGAGCGTGTCGGGGCCGAGGACCGGGTGCTCGTCGAGGCCGTCCAGCGCGGCATCGGGAGCGGCGCCCTCGAGGCCGGCGTGCTGCTACCGGAGTCCGAGCAGCTCGTCGCCCGCTTCCAGGCGCTCGTCGTCGAGGCCCTCGGCGACTGACGCGCGCTACGTCGGGCGGACGAGGGGCTTGTAGGCGATGCGGTGGGGCTCGAGGGCCTCGGGGCCGCGCGTCTCCCTCACCCAGTCCGCGTACTCCTGGTACGAGCCCTCGAACCACGTCACCTGCGAGTCGCCCTCGAAGGCGAGCATGTGCGTCGCCACCCGGTCGAGGAACCAGCGGTCGTGCGAGATGACCACCGCGCAGCCGGCGAAGTCGTTGAGCGCGTCCTCGAGCGCGCGAAGCGTGTCGACGTCGAGGTCGTTGGTCGGCTCGTCGAGCAGCAGGAGGTTCCCGCCGGAGCGCAGGAGCTTCGCGAGGTGGACGCGGTTCCGCTCGCCGCCGGAGAGGTCCTTGACGAGCTTCTGCTGGTCTCCCCCACGGAAGTTGAACCAGGAGACGTACTGGCGGGAGTTGACCTCGCGCTTGCCGAGCTCGATCGTCTCCTGGTTGCCGGAGATCTCCTTCCAGACCGTGTTCGGGCCGTCGAGCGCCTCCCGTGACTGGTCGACGTAGGCGAGCTCCACGGTGTCGCCGAGCTCGAGACTGCCGCCGTCGGGCGGTTCCTCGCCCGCGATCATGCGGAACAGCGTCGTCTTGCCCGCCCCGTTCGGGCCGATCACGCCGACGATCCCCCCGGGCGGCAGGTCGAACGTCAGGTCCTCCATCAGCAGCCGGTCGCCGAAGCCCTTCTGCACGTGCTCGGCGCGGACGACGACGTCGCCGAGACGCGGGCCGGC
>DATBET010000122.1:0-23288 GCA_036558885.1 Gaiella sp. | reverse complement strand
AGAACATCGACATGCCGCTCACGCCCGACAAGGTGTGGGAGGCGATGCACGCGGCGGGCATCGCGGAGTGAGCGCGCCCGGGGAGCGGCTCGACCCGGGCGCCGTGCTCGTCGAGGCGGGGCGGCTGGCCGCGGAGGGCCGCCCGTTCGTCCTCGCGACCGTCGTCTCCGTCGATCGCCCGGCGTCGGCGCGCCGCGGCGACCGCGGCGTCGTGACCCCGGACGGCCGTCTCGTCGGCTGGGTCGGCGGCGCCTGCTCCGAGCCGGCGGTCGTGCGCGAGGCGCTCCACGCGCTGGCGGAGGGGACGAGCCGCCTCCTGCGCATCTGCCCGCCGGGAGCGTCGGAAGGAGAGGAGGGGGTCGTCGTGGCCGAGAGCTCGTGCGCCTCGGAGGGGACGGTGGAGGTACTCGTCGAGCCCCAGCTCCCCCCGCCGTTGCTCGCGGTCGTGGGGGAGAGCCCGGCGGCGGCGACGCTCCGCGATCTCGCGGCCGCGATCGGCTGGAGGGTGACGACCGACCTCACGGCCGGCGCGGAGGCGGTCGTCGTCGCGACCATGGGCCGGGGCGACACCGAGGCGCTCGAGGCCGCGCTCGCGACCCCTGCCGCGTACGTCGGGCTCGTCGCGAGCGCCAGGCGGGCGGCTCGCGAGCTCGAGGCGCTCCGCGAGCGCGGGCTCGGCGAGGAGGCTCTCACCCGGGTGCGCAGCCCCGCCGGACTCGACCTCGGGCCGCTCCCGCAGCCGGAGATCGCCGTCGCCGTACTGGCCGAGCTCGTCGCCTGGCGGCACGCGAGCGGCCGGGTGCCCGGCGAGCCGCCGCCGGAGGCCGTCGACCCCGTATGCGGGATGACGGTCGTCGTGGGCGCCGGCACGCCGTCGGTCGAGCACGAGGGCACGATCTACTGGTTCTGCGGCCCGGGCTGCGCGAGCGGCTTCGCGAGCGACCCCTCGCAGTACCTCGCCTCCGCGTGATCGGCCGCTGCCTCAGGAGCGCGTGGCGCCCGGGCCCGCGCGCACGCGAGGCTCGGTGCTGCCGATGCGAGCCGTGCCGTCCGTCGTCCGGCCGCTGAGCTGCGCCTGCCGCCACGGGACGACGACCTCCCGCACGACGATGTCGACGATAGCGGCGGCCGGCACGGCGACGAACGCGCCCGCCGGACCGCCGAGGCTCGCGCCGACGAGGACGGCGACGAAGACGACGAGCGGATGGATGTCGAGCTGGTCGCCCTCGACGACGGGCGAGAGCACGTAGCCCTTGAGGTTCTCGATCAGGACGGAGGCGATCAGCGTGAGGATGAACGCACGCGGGCTGTCGAGCGCGGCGATCGCGAGCAGCGGGAGGCGGGCGAGCCACGGGCCTGCACGGGGGATCAGCTCGCCGAACGCAACGACGATCGCCAGCGGCACGGCAAACGGGACGCCGATCACGATCAAGGCGATGTACATGAGCACGCCGACGATCGTCATCACGATCGCCTTCGCACGGAGGTAGACCCCGATCCGCGACCAGATCCGGTCGAGGATCGAGGCGACGTCGGCGCGACGGCCCGGCTGGACGAGGGAGAGGACGAAGCCCTGGATCCGCGTTCGGCTGGTGACGAGCAGCAGCGAGATCACGAACACGCTGAGCATGTCGAGGAAGAGTCCGAAGAGGTCGGCCGGGAGCGCCGTCGCGCGGTCGCCGGCGCGGTCGAGGATCGCGTTGCCGAGGCGGGACATCTGCTCGTCGAAGGGCGGCAGGGCGGAGAAGTCCGAGCGGAGGTTCGTGTAGGCCTCACGGATCCCCTGGTAGCGGTCGGCGTACTCGGGCGCGCGGTCGGCGAACTCCGCGACCTGCCCGAGGAGCGGCGGCACGACGAGCCAGCCCAGCCCGACGAGCACCGCGAACACCGCGACGTAGATGAGCACCGCGGCGAGCCCTCGCGGCAGTCGGAGCCGGGCGTGCAGCCAGTCGGTCGGCCCCGTGAGCGCCGCGGCGAAGAGGATGCTGACGAACAGGATCAGAAGGACGTGCCGCAGCATGTACAGCGCGAGAAACGCGACGATCGTGAAGACGGCGAAGAGCAGGCCGACGTAGATCGGCATCGCGCGGTCGACCAGCGAGTCGCGGTGGGCGGCCGGAGCGGCCATGGGGGCGGGATACCCGTCCGAAGGCAGGGGGGAAACGGCCGGGGCCCGCTCGGATTCGCACGCCGGGGCGGGTTATGATCGCCGCGTGTCGGCCGTCGTCGAGGAGCTTCAGGCCGTGCGGCTGTTCTCAGGGCTCAGCCAGCGCCAGCTGCGGCAGCTCGCGCGCCTCGTGAAGGAGCGGTCGTACCGGCCGGGCGTCACCGTCGTCGAGGAGGGCACGATGAGCGGCGTCGGCTTCTTCGTCGTCGCCGAGGGCGAGGCGTCGGTGAGCGTCGACGGCGAGGAGGTCGCGCGGCTCGGCCCGGGCGACCACTTCGGCGAGCTCGCGCTGATCAACGAGGACGCGCGCACCGCCTCCGTCACCGCGGTCACGCGTCTCCGCTGCCACGTGATCGCGTTCTGGGACTTCCGCAGGTTCGCGCGCGACAACCCCGACGTCGCCTGGCGGCTCCTCCAGCACGTCGCGGCGCTTCTCGTCGCGGAGCGCACGCGCGGCGCCCGCGCGGCGCTCGCGCTCGCCTAGCGCCCGCACTACGGAAAAGCCGCAGCCGATCTGCCCCGAACCGCTGAGGCTCGGAGCGCAGGTGGCGCCTACGGTCGTCCCAGACACCGACGAACGGAGGACGAAAGACGATGTCCAGCCATCCCGCGACCGTGACCCCACCCCGCCGAGAGACCGGCCCGGGTGGCTCCAGTGCCGGC
Source organism: Gaiella sp. (assembly GCA_036558885.1). Classification (GTDB taxonomy): domain Bacteria; phylum Actinomycetota; class Thermoleophilia; order Gaiellales; family Gaiellaceae; genus Gaiella. Next base: position 20,458 of record DATBET010000122.1, on the reverse strand, counting down.
TGGAAGGTGCTGGTGCTGCTGCTCGGCATTGCGGTCGGCGTCCTGGCGATCGCCGCGATCGCGGCCGTCCAGGCGGCCGACGAGGCACGGGACGAGGCCGGCGCCGCACAGCCCGCGAGCACGGCGACCCCGGCGGGCCACGACCACTCGGCTCACGCGAGCGCGGCTCAGAGCCTGCCGATCCAGAGCTTCGCCGGCACGACCGCCGCCAACGCCGACGAGCTCGCGAAGGCGCACGTCGCCCGAGACGCCACGCTGCCGGCCGTCCCTCCGGGTGACCTCGTGAAGATCCACATGACCCTGAAGGACATGGTCGTCGAGATCGCGCCGGGCGTGAAGTACAACACGTGGGCGTTCGACGGGCACGGTGCCCCGGGTCCGATCGTCCACGTGCGCCAGGGCCAGACCGTCCAGATGACGCTGACGAACGGCGGCACGATCCCGCACTCGATCGACTTCCACGCCGCCCGCATCGCACCGAACCTCGCATTCAGGGACGTCGCGCCGGGCGAGTCGTTCACCTTCCGCTTCGTGGCGAACGACCCGGGCGTGTTCATGTACCACTGCGGCACGAAGCCCGTGCTCGCGCACATCGCGAACGGGATGTACGGCGCGCTCGTGGTCGATCCCGCGACGCCGCTCCCCAGGGCGGACAGGGAATACGTCCTCGTCGCGAGCGAGTGGTACCTGAACGGTGACGGTGTCTCGGCGCCGGCGTCGCTCGACATGAGCAAGGCCCGCGCGACGATGCCCGACTGGACGACCTTCAACGGGTACGCGAACCAGTACGTCACCCATCCGCTCACCGCGCAGCCGGGCCAGACCGTCCGCTTCTACGTGGTCGCGGCCGGGCCGACCCTCGACACGAACTTCCACGTCGTGGGCACGCTTCTCGACCGCGCCTGGGTGAACGGCGACATGACGCACTACCAGACGGGCGTCCAGACGGTGGGAGTCCCGGCGGGCGGCGGGGCGGTCTTCGACGTGAAGATCGACCAAGAGGGCCTCTATCCGTTCGTCAGCCATGCGTTCGCCCACGTCGACCTCGGCCAGGTCGGCCTCCTCAAGGTCGGCAACCCCAAAGGCACCATGACCCATTGAGAGGCGGTGCGTTCCCGGGGCGCCCGGCGTCGGCCGGGCGCCCCGGTATCTCGAGCCCGTCAGTCCCCTGCGGGCGCGGGCTCGTCGTGATCGCGCCGCGTCCAGAGCGCGAGCGCCGTGAGGGCGACCGCGGACAGGCCGAGGCTCGCGAAAAGCCCCCGCCGGCGCGGCCGACTGCCGCCGACCGCCTTCAGGCGCTGCTTCGCCTTCCTTCGGGCGACGCGGTACACGACCCAGCCGAGCAGTGCGTTTCGTCTCGTGAAGATCTGCATGGGGCCGGTCTACCCGGGGGCTCGTGATCGAAAACGACTGCGCCGCGCGAGCGAGCGACCCTGGTTGACTGGGCCGGGTGACGCGCTCCGGGCTCGACCACCGGCGGGCCCGCGAGGGGCAGGCCGCGATCGCGCTGGCCGCGATCGCGTGGTCGACGGCGGGGCTCGCGCAGCGGCAGCTCGACGCGACGCCGGTGACGCAGGTGGCGGGTCGCGCGGCGTTCGCCGCGCTCGCGTTGTCCGTCCTCGTCGTGGCCACGGAGCGCACGGGCACGGTCCGCGCGTTCCGCCGGATGGGCCGCTCCGGGCTCGCGATGACGATCTTCCTGGGGCTCTCCTCGGGCGTCTTCCTGCTCTCGCTCAACTACACGTCCGTGGCGAACGTCCTGTTCATGCAGGCCGCGGCGCCGATGATGGCGGCGCTGCTGGGCTGGGTGTTCCTCCACGAGCGCGTGGACGGCCGCACCTGGGTCGCGCTCGTCCTCGCGGGCGCCGGCGTGCTCCTGATGGCTGCCGGCTCCTTCGAGGCGGGAGCCGCGGCGATCGTCCTGCCACTCGTGATGACCGCGTCCTTCGCCGCGGTGATCGTGATCGCGCGGCACCGGCGCGAGGTTTCGATGATGCCCGCGACCTGCGCGTCGCAGGTGCTCGTCGTCGCCGCCTGCCTGCCGTTCGCCGACCCGGGCTCCGCGGGGGACGGCGACTGGCTGGTGCTGGCCGCGCTCGGCGTCGCCCAGATGGGCGTCGGCCTCGCGCTGCTCACGGTCGGCGCCCGGCTCATCCCACCCGCGCAGGTCGCGGTGATCTCCCTCCTCGAGATCGTGCTCGGGCCGCTGTGGGTCTGGCTCGCGTACGACGAGCGGCCGGGTGCGGCAACGCTCGCAGGAGGCGCGGTCGTCGTCGCGGCGGTCATGGTGCAGGCGCTCGGCCCCGTCGCCGCCCCCGCGCCGCGGCCCGCCCCGGAGTCAGTGCCCGAGGCCCACGTCTGAGGCGCCGGGCAGGACCTTCCCGGGGTTCAGGATCCCGTGCGGGTCGAAGAGCTGCTTGACGCCCTCCATGAGCGGCAGGAGGTCGGGGTGCTCGCGCGCGAGCGCGCCCCGTTTCCCGAGGCCGATCCCGTGCTCGCCCGTGCACGTGCCGCCGCGCGCGAGCGCGTCCTCGACGAGCGCCTCGACGAGCTCGTCGGACGCCGCGACCTCCGCCGGGTCGTCCGGGTCGATCTGGAGCGCGACGTGAACGTTGCCGTCGCCCGCATGACCCAGGATCCCGCCGACGAGCCCCCGCCGGTCGACCTCGGCCCGTGCGAGGGAGACCGCGCCGGCGAGCTCCGACAGCGGCACGCAGACGTCGGTCGCGCGCTGCGAGCGGCCGGGAGCCGCCGCGGCGGCCGCGAGCGCGGCGGCGTGGCGAGCGGCCCACAGACGACGCCGCGCGGTCGGGTCGCGCTCGGCGACGACGTCGGTCGCGCCCTCGGCCCGCGCGACGCCGCGGACGAGCTCGAGGTCGGAGACCACCGACCCTTCCGTCCCCGCCGCCTCGACGAACAGCGTCGTGACCGGCGGGTAGTCGGTCCCTTCGTGTGCGTTGATCGCCGCGATCGTCCACGCGTCGACGAGCTCCGCCCGCGTGACGCCCGCGCCTCCGGCGACGATGCCCGTGGCTGCCCGCGCCGCCGCCCCGACGTCGGGGAACGCGATCCGCAGCACGACCGCGTGCTCGGGGATGCCGTACAGGCGCAGCGTCAGCTCGGTGATCACCGCGAGCGTGCCCTCGGAGCCGATCAGGAGCCCGAGCAGGTCGTACCCGGCCGACGTCTTCGGCGCGGCGCTTCCGGCCCGGACCACGCGACCGTCCGCGAGCACCGCCTCGAGCGCGAGCACGTTCGCTCGCATCTTCCCGTAGCGCACCGTGGTCGTCCCGGCGGCGTTCGTCGCCGCCATCCCGCCCAGCGTCGCGTCCGCACCGGGGTCGACGGGGAAGAAGAGCCCATGCTCTCCCGCCGCGCGCTCGAGCGCACTCCGCGTGACACCGGGCTGGACGGTCGCGGTGAGATCCTCCGGCGCGAGCGCGACGATGCGGTTCATGCGCGTGAGGTCGAGCGAGATGCCGCCCGCCACGGGGATCACGTGGCCCTCGAGGCTCGTGCCCGCCCCGAACGGCGTGACGGGCACCCGGCGAGCGTCCGCCAGCGCGAGCACGGCGGAGACCTCCGCGGTCGTGCGCGGGTAGACGACGACGTCCGGGCGGTGGGGCCGGTGGAACGTGATGTCCTCCGCGTGGAGGGCCCGCTCGGAGTCGCCCGTCGAGACGCGCGTCGCGTCACCGACCGCGTCCGCGAGCGCCGCGCGCAGCTCCTCCGCGTTCACTTCTCTCTGGGCTGCCAGGAGAACCGTTTCGCCGCGACGACGTAGCCGCCCGCGCCCCATGCCGCGAGCACCGCGACCGCCGTCAGGTCGCTCGAGAGGTAGTCGCCGTGGAAATACGCCTCCTTGGTCAGCCGCAGGAGGTACGTCAGCGGCAGCGCCTCGGCGATCCTCTGGAGCACCTCCGGGTAGTCGTTCGTCGAGCCGAACGAGCCCGAGAGGAACGCCATCGGCAGCACGATCAGGTTGACGACCGCCGACGCGCCTTCGTCCGAGCGGATCAGCGAGGCGACGCCGAAGCCCATCCCGGCGAACGCTGCGACGCCGAGGAGCAGCACGAGCACCAGCGCGACCCAGCTCAGCGGCGCGTCGGCGTCGAACAGCAGGAAGCCGAGCAGGATCGTGACCGCCATCTGGAGGAGGAACACGACGAGCGTCGAGAGGACGACCGCGGTCAGGTAGGCCCAGGCTGGGAGCGGCGTCGCCCGCAGGCGCTTCAGCATCCCGGACTCGCGGCGCACGACGAGCGAGATCGCGAGCCCCGCGAGCGCGGTGTTCGCGCAGCCGTAGCCGAGCATCCCGACGAGGAGCACGTCGACCGCCCGCTCGCCGTCGATCGTGTCGCTGTAGACCGAGCCGAGGAGCAGGAAGAGCAGCGGCGGGAACACGAAGACGAACACCGCGGACTCGCGGTTGCGCCAGAAGAGGAGCTGCTGCATCCGCACCTCGTGGGCGAGGAGCGCGAGCGTGCGTCCGAGCCCGCCGCGGGAGCCGGCCCCACGCGCACTGCGTCCCTCGACGTGGGACGAGCTCACTCTGCGGGCTCCTCGTCGACGAGGCCGAGGTAGACGTCCTCGAGCGTCGGGCGCCGGACCTCGAGCCCCTCGAGCTCACGCCCTTCCGCGAGCGCGGCCGTCGTCAGCTCGGCGAGCAGCCGCGTGGGCTCGGACGTCGTGACGACCACCTCGTGCCCGTCCTTCCGGTAGCGCACCTCGACCTCGGACGTGCCGCCGATCAGCTCACCGGGGGTGCCGATCCTGAGGACCTGCCCCTCGCGGATCACCGCGACGCGGTCGGCGAGCTGCTGCGCCTCGTCGAGGTAGTGCGTGGTCAGGACGATCGTCTTGCCGAGCGAGCGGAGCGAGCGCACCAGCTCCCAGGCGCTGCGGCGGGCGCTCGGATCGAACCCCGTGGTCGGCTCGTCGAGGAACACGAGCTCCGGGTCGCCGATCAGCGCGACGCCGAGATCGAGCCGTCGCTTCTGCCCGCCGGAGAGCGCCTTCACCTGCGCGCCGGCCTTGTCGGCCAGGCCTACGAGCTCGATCACCTCGTCGACGTCGCGGGGCTGCGCGTAGTAGCCGGCGAACATGGCGTGTACCTCGCGGACCGTGAGGAGCGCGGGCAGGTCGGAGTGCTGGAGGACGACGCCGATCCGCTCTCGGTGCGCCGGGCCGGCCCGCCAGGGGTCGAGCCCGAGCACCTCGACCTCGCCGGAGTCACGCTCGCGGTAGCCCTCGAGGATCTCCACGGTCGTCGTCTTGCCGGCGCCGTTCGGGCCGAGCAGCCCGAACACCTCGCCGGGGCTGACGTCGAAGTCGATCCCGCGCACGGCCTCGTGCTCCCCGTAGGCCTTGTGGAGCGAGCGGACCCGGATCGCGGCGGCCGCGGCGGTCACGCGTCGAGCTCGAGCGGGAACGACTCCCCGACCTGGAAGCCGGGGTCGTCACCGGTGACCGCGAGCATGATCCCCGAGCAGTCGGGCTGATGGCAGACCGCGGCGACGGGCCCGTCGAGGCCGGCGACGGCGCTGCGGAGGGAGTCCGCCGTCGCGCCGGGGGCGAGCTGCTCGCGGACGAGCACGTCGCAGCCGAGGCGCTCCGCGACGGGCTCGGCAGTCTGCCGCGCGCGCGTGAGCGGGCTCGTGACGACCACGCGGGGCGGGTCCTCGAGCTGCGCGAGCCGCTCACCCAGCATCCTCGCGCCGCGACGGCCCGCGTTCGTCAGCTCGCGCAGCTCGTCGGGCTCGCCGGGATAGGCCTCGGCGTGACGGCAGAGATGGATCCGCATCCCCCGCCGAGCATAGTCGCAGCCCGCGGCGGGGCTGCCGCACGCGCGCGTGCTGCTACAACGTCTCGATGGAGGACAGGACGCTCGGGCGCTCGGCGTTCCTGGGACTCGTCGGCGCCGGCGTCGCAGGCCTGTTCCTCGGCCGAGACGCGATGGGCCTCCTCGGTCGTGTCGTCCCGGACGGGATCCCGATCGTGCCGACCGCCGGCTGGCGGATCTACACGATCGGCAGCTCGCTCCCGGCGCTCGATCCGGCGGAGTACCGGTTGACCGTCGGCGGGGCCGTCGAGCGGCCCGTGAGCTTCACGCTGGACGACCTGCGATCGCTGCCGCGTGCCGAGCAGATCTCCGACTTCCGGTGCGTCACCGGGTGGCGCGTCGAGAACGTCCACTGGGCCGGCGTCCGGCTGCACGACGTCCTCGCCGAGGCAGGACTTCGCTCGAGCGCGAAGTCGCTGCGGTTCGTCTCCGCCGAGGTCCCGTACGACGACACGCTCACGCTGCCTCAGGCATTCGGGGACGACGTGATGCTCGCGCTCGACATGGACGGGAAACCGCTGTCGCGCGCGCACGGCTTCCCCGCCCGGGTCGTGATGCCGCGGATGTACGGCTACAAGGGCGTGAAATGGGTCACGCGGATCGAGTCGCGGACGACGTCGGACGATCTGGGCTACTGGGAGCAGCGCGGCTACGACAAGGACGCGTGGATCGGCGCGTCGAACGGCTACTGACGCGTGCCGCGGATGGTCGAGCGGTTCGGGCGGACGGAGCGGGCGCTCCACTGGGTGCACGCGACCGGGTTCTTCGCGATGCTCGCGACGGGGCTCGTGCTCTACCTGCCCGCGCTCTCGGAGCTCGTGGCGCGCAGGAACCTCGTGAAGAACGTCCACATCTTCTCCGCGCTGGCGTGGGCGGTCGCGATCTGCGCCGTCGTCGCGCTCGGCGACCGCCGCCGGCTCGCCGCGGACTGGCGGGAGATCGAGACGCTCGACCGCGACGACCGCCACTGGCTGCGCGGCCGGCCGGTCCCTCAGGGCCGCTTCAACGCCGGGCAGAAGCTCAACGCGATCGTGACGGCCGCGTTCGCCGTGCTGTTCGCGGTCTCGGGCTTCTTCCTCTGGCTCGGCGAGCGCGACCACCGTTTCCTCTTCGACGGGACCGGCACCGTGCACGACGCGCTGACGTTGATCTCCGTCGGGCTGGTTTCCGGTCACCTCTACCTCGCCCTGATCCACCCCACGACGCGACATGCCTTGCGTGGGATGACCCTCGGCGACGTCCGGGAGGACTGGGCGCGCGAGCACCATCCGAAGTGGCTCGAGGAGCGCCGCGGGCTATAACGGACGCGTGGCCGCGTACCGCTACGTCGTCGCCGACGTCTTCACGTCGATCCCGCTGACCGGGAACCAGCTCGCGGTGTTCACGGACGCTCGCGGGCTCGACGCCGAGACGATGCAGGCGCTGACGCTCGAGATCGGCTTCTCCGAGACCACCTTCGTCCTCCCGCCCGAGCAGGGCGGCACCGCGCGGGTGCGGATCTTCAACCCGAGGGAGGAGATGCCGTTCGCCGGGCACCCGGTGCTGGGAACGGCGTTCGTGCTCGGCGCGCCGCTCCAGCGCGGAGTCGTCGAGCTGGAGACCGGCGCCGGCATCGTGGCGGTCACGCTCGAGCGCGACGAGCACGGCGCGATCGTCTTCGGACGGATGAGCCAACCCGTGCCCTCGATCGAGGCGGCCGAGGAGGAGACGGTGCTTGCCGCGCTCGGCGTGGAGCGCTCCGAGCTCCCGGTGGAGCTGTACGACAACGGCGCGAGGCACCTCGTCGTCACACTCGACTCGGAGGCCGCGCTCGCGGCGCTGCAGCCCGATCTCCCCGCCGTCACGGCGCTCCGCGTGACCGGGCTCAACGCGATCGCGGGGGCGGGCACGCGGTGGCGCAGCAGGATGTTCTGGCCGGGAGGCGAGGACGCGGCGACGGGCTCCGCCGCCGGGCCGATCGCCTGCCACCTCGCACGCCACGGCCTCCTCGGCTGGGGCGAGGAGATCGTGATCGAGCAGGGCGTCGAGATGGGCCGGCCCTCGGTCCTCCACGCCCGCGCCGACGGTGTGGACGGCACCGTCGAGGCGGTCGAGGTCGGCGGCTCGGCGGTCGTCGTCGCCCGCGGCGAGTTCCGGCTGCCCGGCAGCTAGATCCTGGCTCTAGCCCCCGAACTTCGATACGAGCTGGTCGAGGTCGTCGTCGCTCGGCAGCTGCCCGTCGGGCGTGACCCCGTTCACGACCTGGGGCACGACACCGGCCAGCACGGTCGCCGCCTGGTCCTCGCTGATCCCGGCCTTCTGCGCGAGCTCGGCCACCGTGTCGTCCCCGACGACGCCGCGCACCTCCTGTCCCGAGACGGGAGCATTGTCGCCGGTCCCCACCCACGAGCTCGCCTGGTCGGAGAGGCCGTTCGCCTGCGCGCCCTGCATCATCTTCGACAAGCCGCCGTTCTTCAGGAGCCCCCCGACGATGGGGGCGAGCGCGGCGATCACGGCGCCCATCTTCAGGCCGCCCCCGCCCGACGCCACGCCCGGGCTGCCGGCGCCGGAGCCCCCGCCGAGGAGGCCGCCGAGCATGTCCTCGAGGCCGCCCCCGCCGCCCTGCGACCCACCACCCCCGCCCATGAGCCCTCCCAGGAGGTCGGTCAATCCCCCGCCTCCGCCGTCTCCACTTCCGCCTGAGGCCTGCGTCAGGCTGCCCAACAGATCGTCGAGCCCTGCCATTGCGGGTCACCTCCCGTTATCGCGGTGAACGATCGTCGCACATCTCTTTCAGTCCGGGAAGGCGACGGCGGTGATCTCCGGCAGCTCGACCTCGAGCGCGGCCCAGAAGCGCCCGCCGTCCCGCGAGAGATGGAGCCGCTCGGAGGTGGCGAACAACACGACGTCCGGGTGCTCAGGCGAGATCGCGACGGCGACGCCGCGCCCGAGCCCCGCGCCCGCCTCGCGCCACGTCACGCCGCCGTCGTTCGAGACGACGAGGGGCGGCCGCCGGTCGACGATCGCGACCACCGTCGAGCCGGACGCCGCCGCGGCGACCAGGAGCGGCAGGTCGACCGCCGGCGAGGGCTCGGCGTCGAAGGGCTCGTCCGTGACCGAGATCAGGTCTTCCTCCTCGAGGTCGACCTCGGCGGTCCCCAGCGCGCAGGCGACGAGCGCGGTCGTCACGGACGGGCGATCAGCTCGGCAACGACCCGGGCGGCGCGCTCCCCGGCCTCGGCGGGCTCGGCGCCGGCCGCGCGCGCCTCGACGTAGAGGAGCGAGAACGAGTCGCCCGCGCCGGTCGGGTCTACGTCGCCGTCGACCCGGTGCGGCTCGATCACCGCGCTCGCTCCGGCGGTGACGACCACCGCACCGCGGGAGCCCAGCGTGAGCACGACCTCCGGGACGCCCAGCGTGCGCAGCCGCTCGGGCTCGAGCCCGCCCGCGAGCGCCTCGGCCTCCTGCTCGTTGAGGCTCAGCACGGCGAGCGCGGAGAACGCGGCTCGGTCGACCTCCGCGTCCGTGGCGAGGGAGCCGGTGCGGCCCAGGCGCACGAGCCCCTGGCCGTCGACGAGGAGCCTCCGGCCGCCGCTTGCCAGCGCGGTCACGGTCTCGGCGGGAAAGTCCGTCCTCAGGAGGCCCGCCACCAGCGCCCATTCCGCGCCGTCCAGCGCCGGCGCCGCCCAGCCCTCGACGTCGACGGGCGACCAGGGGTCGCCGACTGCGTCCACGGTCATCACGCGGTGGTCGCCCTCGTAGTGAAAGCTGAACGCGGTCGTCGCGCGCGCGTTGCCGCACACGACCGGTACGCCGAGCGCCTCGAGCGGCGCGAGCGCGACGTCGCGGTCGGACCGCGCGCACCGCGTCGCCACCGCGACGTCCGCGCCGACGTGCGCCGCCGCCCGGGCCGCCCAGAAGACGCCGCCGCCGGCACGGGGCTCGCCCCCCGCGACACGATCGATGGAAAGGTTCCCGACGACGGCAATGCGGCTCATGCCCGCGCGGTCCCTGGCCGCGCGACGCGCCCGGCGCCCGAGACGGCGAGCGCCAGCGCGAAGGAGACGGCGAAGCTCGGCAGTGTCGCCCCGATCTCCCACGACGGTGGATCGAGCCGCTGCACCTGCTCGACCCACCACTCGGGCCCGGTCGGCGAGAGCCACTGGTAGGCGGCGAAGCCCGCGGCCCAGGCCAGGAGCGCGCCGGCGCGCGGCGGGCCTGCGTCGAGGAGCTCGCTACCGACGTAGCGACAGCCGGAGGCGAGCCAGTCGGCGAGGAGCACCGCGAAGAGCGGCACGAAGCACGAGCCGAGCAGGAAGAGGAACGACTGGAAGCTCGAGAGCTCGAGCGTCAGCGCGCCGATCGTGCCGACCGCCGTCGTGAGCGCGATCAGGAGACGCTGCGGCACGGCGGGGAAGAGGTTCTGCAGAGACACCGCGCCGGAGTAGGCGTTCGCGAAGGCCTCGTCGGTCTCCGCGATCGTCAGGGCGAGGAGCACGAGCAGCGCGAGCGCCCCGCCGGATGCGATCGCCGCGGGGAGCGCCGCGGCATCCGCGACGTCCCGCGTGAGAAGGATCACGGCGCCGAGCGCGAGGAGAAGCGCGTCGGGCAGGGCGTAGCCGATCCCCGTGCCCCAGAACGCGGCGCGCGGCGTGCGCGCGAAGCGCGTGTAGTCGGCCGCGAGCGGGATCCAGGACACGGTCACGCCCACGACGAGGTCGACGCCTTGCCAGGTCGTGAGCCCTCCCTCGCCGGGGCGGCTCCACGCGTCGTCGAGCCCGCCGCCGGTCAGCGCCCACCACGCCAGGTACGCGAGCGCGAGCGGCACGACCCACACGGCGACCCGACGAACGACGGTCCGCACCACGCCGATCGGCCCCATCAGCCCGAGCGCGAGCGTCGCAGCCCCGAAGGCGAGCGTCCACGCCCAGCGGGCCTCGAACCCGAGAAGCTCGTCGGAGAGGGCCGCCGCTGCGGTCGCGATCACGAGCAGCTCGAAGATCGTCCAGCCGAGGCACTGCACGACGTTGACGACCGTCGGCACGTACGAGCCGCGCGTGCCGAGCGGCGCGCGCATGAGCACCATCGCGGGGACCCGCGCCTGCGCCCCGATCGCCCCGGCGAGCGCCAGCATGAGGTTTCCGACGAGGCAGCCGACCACGATCGCCACGAGCGCGCTCGGCAGCGAGAGCGCGGGCACGAGTACGGCGCCGGCGACGACGACGAGCAGCGAGACGCCGAGGTTGCCCCAGAGAAGGCCCAGGTCGAGCCCGCCGAAAACACGGAGCCGTTCGGGGACCGGCTCGATCCCCCAGGATCCCTCGTGCCCGCTCAGTACGCGCCGCGCCCGGAGAGAACGGCCGGGATCGTACGGGCGATGATCGTCACGTCCGACCAGATCGACCAGTTCTCGATGTACGTGAAGTCGAGGCGCACGAGGTCGTCGAACTCGAGCCCGGAGCGCCCTGAGATCTGCCAGAGCCCGGTCATCCCCGGCAGCACGTGGTAGCGCGCCTTGTGCCACTCCGAGAGCAGCGCGTGGTCGCGGAGCGGGAGCGGCCGCGGCCCGACCAGGCTCATCTCGCCGCGCAGCACGTTCCAGAGCTGCGGCAGCTCGTCCAGCGAGAAGCGGCGGAGCGTGCGGCCGACACGCGTGACCCGGGGGTCGTCGCGGATCTTGAAGAGCGGCCCCGACGCCTCGTTCTCCCCTTCGAGCTCGGCCTGCTGCTCGGCCGCGTCCGCGACCATCGTGCGGAATTTCAGCATCCCGAACTCCCGCTCACCCACCCCGACACGGTGGTCGACGAACAGCACCGGGCCGCGCGAGTCGAGCTTGATCGCCGCCGCGATCAGGAGCCAGAGCGGGATCCCGACGAGCGCGAGGAGTGCCGCGACGACGAGGTCGAACGCCCGCTTCGAGAGCCAGGCGAAGCCGCTCAGCATCGGGGGCCGCAGCTCGAACAGCGGCATGCCCTGGCCGGGCACGTACTGGCCTTCGTGGACGAGCAGGTCGGTCGTCGTGGGCGCGAGCTTGACCTTCACGGCATGGCGGTGCGCGAGCTGGACGACGTCGAGCACCGTCTGCTCGTCGAAGTCGGCTTCCGCGAGGACGAGCTCGTCCGGCCGCTCGCGCTCGAGCAGCGCGGCGAGCCGGTCGAGCGGAGGGGCCGCCGGCGGGCCGGAGAGCGTGCCGACCACCTCGACGCCGAGCCCGCCGTGCGGCGCGCGCAGCTGAGCCTCGAGGTGCTGCAGCGTGTCCTCCTCGCCCACGAGGAGGAGCCGCCTGCGGATGCCGGCCACCCGCATCAGCTCCAGTGCGATCGAGCCGTACGCCGCGCGCAGCGCGCCGATCGCGAGCGCCGTCGTGACGACCGCGGTCGGGATCAGCCCCGTGGTGGTGAACTCGTGGTCGGTGCCGAGCCCGAACGCGAGCACGATCAGCGCGACCAGGATCAGCGCGCCGAGCAGGCGCCCCGCGCCGGCGCGCCGCTCCCGCGGCGCGTAGAGGCCCGCCTGGAGGAACACGAGCACCGTGATCGGCGCGAGGAACGGCAGCCAGTCCGCGGGCCCGGTCTGCCAGAGGAGCGACCAGTAGATCGTGTCGCCGTAGACGATCGACCGCAGGACGAGCGCGGCGTACACGCCGAGCGCGAGGCCGGCGACGTCCGCCGCGACGAGCGCGAGGATGCTCAGGGCACGACGAACGAGGCCGACGAGCGGCCCGCGTGAGGCGACGTAGAGCCTGGCGCGGCGGACGTCGTCTGCGCCGGCCGCCGGGCCGGTGCTCTCGACCGCCCTCGTAGGAGTCGGCACGACCGGATTCTACGTTCGGCCGGGGACCGCGCCGTTCTCCGGCAGGCCGACGGCGGCAGCCTCGCCGCGCGCCACGTCGTGCCACGCGAGGAGCGGGGCGCCTCCGAGCGTCGCCGCGAGCGCGTCGAGGTCGCTCGCGGGGCGGCGACGCGCGAGGAGGCGGAGCCCCAGCGTGATCAGCCGCCTGCGCCGCCCGTCGACGAGGTCGGTGTCGTGGAAGTAGGCGTGCACCCGTCCCGGAAGCGCGCCCGGCCGGGCGAGCGCGCGCAACAGATCTCCCGCTCCGTAGGTCGTCGGCACCGCGGCAAGCGTGCCCGAGCCGAGATCGAGGCGTGCCGGGCCCGCGAGCTCGGCCCACGCGGCCCCCTCGGGAAGATAGGCCGGGCGTGTCGTGCGGGGCGTCACGTCCATGTAGCCGAGCGCCGCGCAGGCGGCCGCGACGGAGGCGTCCGTGTACCAGCCGCCGCCGCAGAAGAGCGTCGGGGCGAGGCCGTGCTCGCGCAGCCAGGCGCCCTCGCGCGCCACCCGCGCGCCAGGGACGCCGCCGGTCGGGCGGGCGTGCGTTGCGCTCGTGAAGTGCGGGTGGTGGCCGAGCGGCCCCCGTCCTGCCGCGGCGCGGGCGCGCTCGAGCCAGGTCTCCTCGTCGTGCTCGCCCGCCTCCGGATCGGGCGGCCGGATCAACGCGGCGACCCGCAGACCGCCGGGCGGGCGCTCCTGGAAGGCGGCGAAGGCCTCCCAGACAGAGTCGTCCAGCGGTCGTTCGACGTGGCAGGAGACGACTGCGTACCGTTCCGTCACCGTGGGCGGCATCGCGCAACGCATACCACGTTCCGCGATCGTCCTCGTGATCGCCGCGGCGGCTCTGCCTCGTCTGGCGGTGCTCGCCGTCGAGCGGGACGACGTCCTGACCCGGTACGTCGAGAAGAGCGACACGTTCGCCCGGACACTCGTCGCGAGCGGCACGTTCGGGTTCCTGCCGGAAGTGCCGTCGGCGTACACCCAGCCGCTCTACGCGTGGTTCCTGGCCGCGCTCTACTGGCCGCTCGAGCGGTCGTGGCTCGTCGTCGGCCTCGCCCAGACCGGGGTCGCGGTCGCCACGGCGCTCGTCGTGCTGCTGATCGGCCGCCGGCTCTCCTCGGTGACGACCGGCGTGCTCGCCGCGCTGGTGACGACCCTCCATCCGTACCTCGTGTGGCACGACGTGCACGTCAACAGGGAGATCCTCGACGGGCTCCTCCTGGCGCTGATCGTCCTCTTCGCGCTGACCGCGTACGAGCGCGCGTCGCCCGCCTACGCGGCGGCCACCGGCGCCGTCGCCGGCCTCGCGATCCTCTCGAACGCGCGGCTCCTGCTGCTCCCCCTCGTGCTCGCCCCGTACGTTGCGTGGCGCGCGGTGGGGCGGCGGACGCTCGTCGTGCTCGTCGTGATCGGCGCCGCCGCCGCCGTCGTGGCGCCGTGGGTCGTACGCAACCAGGTCGTGATCGGCTGCGCGACGGTCACGACCGACACCCGGGCGCTCTGGAAGGCGAACAACACGGCGACGCACGCCGTCCTTGCCCGCGGTGGCTGGATCGACGACGTGCCCGACCTGCCCGGCATGCCGCCCTGGCCCGAGAAGGCTGCCGGGATCTCCGTGGCCGCGGCGAAGGCGGTCGACGAGTGCGCCCAGTCGCGGTTCTACCGTGACCAGGTGCTCGACTTCTGGCGCGACGAGCCGGCCGAGAAGGTGCGCCTCGCGGTGCAGGCCGTCGGGATGCTCTGGTCGCCCTTCACGAGCGTCACCGCGGACGAGCCGGGGCAGCGCGGGCTGTCCGACCTCATGCAGCGGACGGTCGAGCCCGCCTTCGCGCTCGTCCTCTACGCGCTCGCGCTGTGGGGCGCGTTCCTCGCCCCGCGGCGGTTCGTCGCCCTCGCGGCGCTCCTGCTCGGCTTCAACACGCTGATGGCGATGGTCTTCGCCGGCACGACGCGCTACCGGACGCCCTGGGACTTCCTGCTCGCGTTGCTCGCGGCGTTCGCGCTGGAGCGGGCGTGGGAGCTGGTGCGCGAGCGCCGCCGCGCGCCCGTCTCGAGTGCCGTGCGGTAGAGCTGCTCGATCCGCTCGGTGCAGCGGTCCTGCGAGAAGGCGGAGAGGGCCCGCTCCCGCCCGGCAGCGCCGAACGCGGCCGCGCGCGCCGGGTCCCGCGCGAGCTCGAGGATCGCGTCGGCCAGCGCGGGTGCGTCCCGGGGCGGGACGACGAGGCCCGTCACGCCGGCCTCGACGATCTCCGGCAGGCCGCCGACGTCGCTCGCGACGACCGCGCGGCCCCGCTCCATCGCCTCGAGCGCGACCATCCCGAACCCCTCGCCGAGCGAGGGCACCACCAAGATCTCGGCCCGCTCGTACACCGGGGTCGGCGGCGCGACGCGGCCGAGGAACGTGACGCAGCCGGCGAGGCCGAGCCGCTCGACCGTCGCCCGGAGCTCCTGCTCGAGCGGGCCGTCCCCCGCGAGCTCGAGCGTCACTTCCGGGACCTCCCGCCGCACGCGCACGAGCGCGTCGAGCAGCACGACGTGCCCCTTGATCGGGATCAGCCGGCCGACGACGGCGAGGCGCGGGGCGCGCGGCGGCGCCGGCGGCGGCTGGCCGGGGGCGATGCCGTAGTGGACGATCTCGAAGCTCTTCTCGTCGAACCCCTCGCGCTCGGCGAGGTAGCGGGCGAGGCCCGTGGAGATCGCGACGTGGACGTCGGCCAGCCGGGCGACCGCACGATCGGCCGCGGCGAACGCCTTGCCGCCGCGGAACGGGTTGAAGCCGTGCTTCGTCGAGACGAGCAGCGGAACGCTCGTGAGGCGGCCGGCAGGGAGGCCGTGGAAGTCGGCGTGGACGAGATGCGTGTGGAGGACGTCCGGGCGCAGCCGGCGGACCGCCCGCGCGAGCCGTGCGAAGACGACTGGGTCGATGGTCGTGCGCAACCGGAGCCGCTCGACCGGGACGCCTTCGGCCTCCAGCCGCGTCGCGAGCTCCGCCGCGCCGGGCTCGCCCTCGTGGAGCATCACGAGACGCACGTCGTGGCCGCGCTCGCGCAGGGCGGGGAGGAGGAGCAGCAGGTGGTTCTCGGAGCCCGAGATGCCCGCGACCTTCGCGACGTGGACGACGCGGAGGCTCACCCAGCGAGCTCGACGACGCGGTCCGCCCACGTGTCGACCGAGTGCTCGCGCACGACGGTGCCCCGCAGCGTCCGTCCCAGCGATTGCCGGTCCGCCTCGAGCACCCAGCGGATCGCCTCCGCGAGGCTCTCCGGGTTGCCGTGCTCGAAGCGGAGCCGCTCCGGGAGCAGCGTGTCGAAGGCGTGGTTCGACGCGATCACGGGCAGGCAGGTCGCGGCGGACTCGTACACGACCTTGTCGGCCGCGCCCTCGCGCATGTCGTTGACGAGCGCGTCGACGTCAGCGTAGAGCGCGGGCACCGCATGGCGCGGGACGGGACCGCTGATCTCGACGCGGTCGAGCAGCGCGAGGTCGAGCACGAGGCGCTCGAGCGCCATCCGGTGCGTGCGCTCGTCGTCGGTGACCGACGGCCCCACGACGCGGAGCCGGACCTCCGGCACCTGCTCGACGGCCCGGAGGATCGTGACGAGGCCCTTCGCGGGCGACGTTCTGCCGAGCGCGAGCAGCGTGAAGGGCTCACGGTCGGGCCGCTTCACGCAGGGGAGGTCCGACACGTCGATCCCGTGGCCGATCGCGACGAGCTTCCGCGTCTTGAGCGGGAAGGTCCGTGCGTCGACGCTGAGCACCTTCGTCGAGGCGCGGGTCGCGGTCGAGAGGAGGCGGCTCTTGCGCCAGTGCGTGAACCACAGCAGCACCTTCACCCCGAGCGGCCGGGCGAGCGGCGCGGCGAGCACGGCGTAGATCGGGCACATGTGGGCAAGGACCGCGGCGGGTCGAGGCCCGGTGAGCTCGCGCGCGAGCGCGGTCTCGAAGCGGAGCCCGCGGCCCGCCCGGCGGCCGGCGCTGAACGTCCGCACGCGGACGTTGGCGGGCAGGGCGCCCTCCGCCGCCGAGTCCGTCAGCACGACGAGCTCGTCGACGCGCGCGGCGAGCGCCCGGAGCTTCGGCACCGCCGCTCCGAGCACCGCGTTGGCGGGGTCGACCTGCTGCGTGACGACGACGAGCTTCTTCATGCCTGCCTCGCGGCGACCGCGCGACCGACGAGCTCGACGACGCGGTCGGCGTACTCGTCGGCGGTGTAGGTCCATTCGCGTGAGCGCGCGAGGCCTCCGGCGCCGAGCCGCTCTGCGAGCGCGCGGTCGGAGAGGACACGGACGAGCGCATGCGCGATCTCCTGCGGCCGGTCCGGGTCGACGAGGAAGCCCGTCTCGCCGTGCGAGACGACGTCGGGAATCCCGCCGGCACGCGCGCCCACCACGGCGCGTCCACGGCACAGAGCCTCGAGCACGACGCGCGGCGTGCCCTCCGAGCGCGACGCGAGCAGCAGGAGCCACGCGTCGTCGAGCGCCTGCACGAGCGCGGGCGTCTCGAGCCGCCGCTCCCAGGTCACACGGCCCGGGAGGTCGCGGAGGAGCGCCTCGACGACGTCGCGATGGCGACCGTCGCCGACCATCCGCAACGTCGCGTCCGGGACGCGCGGTGCGGCGAGCCGCCACGCGTCGGCGATCGCGTGGACGTTCTTGTAGCGCTCGAGGACGCCGACGAACAGCGCCACGGGGCGGTCGGGGAGCGGCGCGACGGGGGGTTCTGAGAACGCGGTCAACTCGGTGTATGTGGTGAACGTGCCCGCGGGCTCGACGCCTGCATCCTGAACGATGCTGGACGTGAAGGACGACAGTGTCCGCACGGCGTCCGCGCGACGGATCGCGACGAGTGCGGCACGGTCGGCCAACGGGGCGACGACGGCCCGCGCGGGCGAGCCGTAGAGCCGCGACCACGTCCGCCAGTCTCCGTGGATCTCGACGACCACGGCCGCGTCGCTACGAGCCAGGCCGCGTCCGGCGAAGGCCGCGAGCGCCTCGTAAGGGCTCTGGGCGAGGATCGCGTCCGCCGGCCGGCGGCGGAGCTCCTGCGCGATCCGCGCGGGCAGAGCGCCGTAGAACAGCGGCCCGTCGAGCGCCGGCAGGCGCGTCCCGCGCTGGAGGGCGAACGTCCCGTCTCCCGACGAGCCTTCCCGTGGCGCCGCCGCCAGCACACGGAGGTCGAGCCGCTCCGAGAGCGCGTCGAACTTGCGCGCGAGCGACGGGACGAGCGGCAGGCGGTAGCGCGTCCGCCCGACCATCAGGACCCGGGGCTTCACCACCCCGCGTCCTCGATCACGCCGACGATCCGCTCCAGCAGCCGGCGCTCGTCGAGCTCCGCGACGGAGGCGGCGGCACGCGAGGCGAGCGCGCCGCGCAGCGTCTCGTCGTCTGCAAGGCGCCGGATCGCCGCGGCGATCGCAGGAACGTCGCCGGGAGGGACGAGGAGGCCGTTCTCGCCGTCGCGGACGACCTCGGGCACGCCGCCGACCGCCGTCGCGACGACCGGCGTGCCGACCGCGAGCGTCTCGAGGATGCTGTGGGGAAGGTTCTCCCACGCGGACGTGAGGAGCCCCGCGTCGGCGGCCCGGAGCAGCTTCAAGACCTCGTCGCGCGAGAGCGGGCCGAGGAAGCGGACGCGTCCCGTGACACGGAGGTCGGCGGCGCGCCGCTCGAGCCCCGCCCGCTCGGGGCCGTCGCCCGCGACGAGGAGCGACACTCCGTCGCCGACGGCCGCCACCGCGGCGAGCGCGTCGGTGAGCGCCTTCTGCCGCGTCAGCCGTCCCGCCGCGGCGAGCGTGAAGCCGTCGATCCCGAGCGCCGACCGGGCCTCCGCCCGGCCCGGGACCGTCCGCACCGGCGGAGCGGGGTTGGGGACGACCGTCAGCCGCTCGGACCGGACGCCCCACCCGACCGCGAGGTCGCGCAGGTAGGCGCTCGGGACGACGACCTGCGCCGCCCGGCGGAGCGCGGCGTTCCGGGTGGCGCGGAGCAGCCGGACGCGCGGGCCGCGCTGGCTCTGGAAGTCCTCGAGGGTCCCCGCGTAGCGGCCCGCCCGGGCCGTGCGCTCGAAGGCCTCGTCGGAGACGAGCTTGACCACGAGCGGGCGTCGCACGAGCGCCGCGCCGAGCGCCGCCCGGCGCACCATCGAGGTCGCGTAGACCCGGTCGGCTCCCCGGGCAGCGCGCGCGACCGCTCGGACGACGCCGAGGTGCCGCGGCACCGCGGCACGCGACCGCGACACCCAGCGCACCCGGTAGGGCCGCGGCTCGGGCCGGGCGTCGGCCGTCGTCACGACCTCGACCGTGTGCCCGGCCTCGAGCAACACGGCGGCGAGCGCGGGCGCGTGGCTCGCCGGCCCGCCGACGTCGGGCGGCCAGATGCCCGAGACGACGACGACCCTCACGGGCCCGCCGCCGTCGGTGCGCCGATTCCGCGGCCGGTGCGCAGCTCCGTCCGCAGGCGGCCGAGGACGACGATCCAGGCGGCCGCGAAGACGAGCGTCGAGACGAGGATGGCGACCGCGGCGCCGGTCACGCCCCAGCGGTCGCCGAGCACGACGATCAGCGGCAGCAGCACGATCGTCTCGAGCCCGTGCGTGACGATGCGCAGCCGCGGCCTTCCGATCGTCACCGGAAACGACTTCGTCCAGCCGAGCACGAGGAGGATCGCGGCCGAGACGAGCACGATCCGCGCGGCGTCGACGGCCGGGATGAACTCCGACCCGAAGACGACCCGGACGAGCCACGGCATCGCGAGGAGGAAGACCGGCACCGAGACGAGGGCGACGCCCGCCGCGCCGAGCGAGTAGCGGCGCAGGCCGCGGAGCACCGAGGCGGCCCTGCCGTGCTCCCAGTCGCGGGTCTGCTCCGTGAGCAGGACGAGCCGCACCGGCGCCGTTGCGGCGGAGAACCCGCTCTGCGGGGCGAGCGCGACGCGGTAGTACCCGACCTGCGTCGTGCCGGCGACGACCCCGAGCAGCACCGGTGCGAGCGCTGCTCGCAGCGAGATCACGCCCGTGGCGACGCTCGACTGCGCGACGAACGAGAGGATCTCGCGGCGGTCCGGACCGAGCGGGCGCGGTGCCGCACGCGGGAAACGCCGCAGCGCCGCGAGACCGGCGGTCCCCGACACGGCCGTCGAGACGAGCTGGCCGACGCACAACGCCGCGAACGCGGCCGTCACCCCGAACGAGGCACCGACGAGGATCGCGACGAGGCGGATCCCCATGGTCACGGAGAGCAGCCACCCGCGCAGGTCGTACCGGCCGCGCAGGAGCAGCGCGCTCGCGCTGACGTTCTCCGGCGCGGCGATCACCGGCAGCGCGGCCGCGGCGGCCATCGGCCATGCGAGGTCTTCGCCGCCGAACAGGGAGTCCGCGACCGGCGCGAGGAGGAGCAGCACGAGCGTGGCGAGCGCGCCGCCGACGAGCTTGACCTCGAGCGCGCGGCGGAAGAGCCGGTGGAGGCGGCCCCAGTCCTCGCCCGCCACGTACCGGAAGCCGAACTTCGTGAGGCTCTCCTCGACGGTCAGGTCGAGCAGCGTCTGCGCGAGCCCGACGACGGCCATCACGGTCGCGAAGCGCCCGAAGTCCTCGAGCCCGAGGATGCGGGCGGCTGCGATTGTTCCGAGGATGCCGAGCGTGACCGAGAGGTAGAGCCCGGCCGCGGTTGCGAACCGGCGCCGGAGGACGCTCTGGGCCATCGTGACGGGTCAGTCTAGGGGAGGGGCTCGCGCGCTCCGGGAACGCGTCTACAGTCCGCACGGTGACGGCCGAGCCGCTGTCCCGTGGGCGACCGGCGGAGGGGCTGCT
>DATBET010000121.1:0-4020 GCA_036558885.1 Gaiella sp. | reverse complement strand
TCGTGGTGATCGGGCTCGGCGGCGTCGGCCTGCAGGTGCTCGCGGCCGCGAAGCTCGCAGGCGCGGCCCCGCTCGTCGCCGTCGACCGCGACGCGGCGAAGCTCGCCCGCGCACTCGAGCGCGGCGCCGACGCGGTGGTCGACACGTCGTCGGACGAGCGAGTGGTGCGCACGCTGCGCACGTTGACCGCCGGTGGCGCCGACCACGCGTTCGAGGTCGTCGGGCTGCCCGAGACGATGCTCCTCGCCTGGAAGGCTCTCCGGCCGGGAGGGACCGCCGTCGTGATCGGCATCGCCGCGAAGGGCGCCGAGCTCCCGCTTCCTGCGCTCGAGCTCTCCACCGACAAGGGGATCCGCGGGTCGTTCTACGGATCGGGCGACCCCGCCGCCGATCTTCCGGAGCTCGCGCGTCTGGCCGTCGACGGCACGATCGATCTCGCGGGGGTCGTCACCCAGCGCGACACCCTGGACGGCGTCGTCGACGCGCTCGAGCGCCTGAGGCGCGGCGAGGGGGTCCGCACGGTGCTCGTGCTCGACCCCCGCACCGCCGGCACCGGGGATCCCTACACGTAGCCGGCGCGAGTCGCCGTCGCCGCGGCAGCCGCACGCGACGACTGGTCGAGCTTGCGGAGGACGTTCGCGACGTGGCGGTGGACGGTGTGCTCCGACAGGACGAGCGACGACGCGATCTCGCGGTTCGAGAGACCCGCGGCGACGAGCCGCAGCACCTCCGTCTCGCGCGGGGTGAGCGGCGAGTCCCCGTTCGTCTCGGGGTCGGCGGCGTCTCCGAGGAAGCCGACGAGGGCGCGACGGAGCGCCCGCTGGTCGTCCATCCACGGCAGGTGCGCGTCGCCGTCCAGCGCGACGAAGCGGGCGTTGGGCAGCAGGCGCGCAAGCTCCCGGCCGTGCGAGATCGGCACCGTTCGGTCGCCGCGGCGGTGCAGGACGAGGGCGGGGTGCGTCACCGCGGGAAGGAAGGCGCGCGCATCGGACGTCAGGTCGAGCTCGAGGAACGCGGCGGCGACCTCGGCCGTGGCCGCATTGCGCTGGTATCGGCTGAGGGCGTCGATCGCCTCCCCGTCCGAGCGTGGCAGGAACAGTCCGGCCAGCATCTGGGCGGCGAGCATCCAGTTCGTGCGCACGAAGTCGACGAGCGACCGGCGGGTGGCGTCTGGGATGTCCTTCCGGGCGACGTAGCTCCCGAAGAACACGAGCCTTGCAACCCGTTCCGGGGCGCGGCTCGCGAGCCCGAGGGTCGCGAGCCCCGCACACGAGCAGGCGACGATCGTCGCGGGCTCGTCTCCGCACGCCTCGGCCACGGCTGCGAGCACGCGTGTCTCGAGCTCGGCCGTCGGCGCGCGCGAGGCTCGACGATCGGAGAGGCCCGCGCCGAGCCTGTCGTAGCGAACGACACGGTGCGTGCGGGCGAGATCCTCGAAGAACGCGCGGGCGTAGGGGTCCTCCCACTCCTCCTCGAGGTGGGTGACCCACCGCCCGCCGAAGAGGAGCGTCGGGCCCTCGCCGACGCTCGCGTACGCGATCCGGCGCCCGTCCAGCCGGCAGAAGCGGATGTCCTGCTCCACTGGCCTGCAGTCTCCCTGGCCCGATCGGGCCATGTCAAGAAGATGGCCCGCCGTGGCGACGCGCAGCCTGTCGGCCGATCGGCACCATGGGCTGATGCAGACGCGCTACGTCCGGGGCCTCACCATCCGCCCCCTGCGAAACGGAGATACGGCCACGGTCGCCTCCGTCTTCGCGCGCCTCGGCTCCGCCTCGCGCCAGAGCCGGTTCTGCGGCGCGAAGCCGCGGCTCTCGGACGCGGACCTCGCCGCGCTTGCCCGCGTCGACGACACGCACCACGTACTCGTCGCGTACGTCGGCCCCGACCGCGAGCCCGCGGGGATCGCCCGTCTCGTGCGCGTGGGCGCGAGCGGTGAGATTGCCTTCGAGGTGGCGGACGAGCTGCAAGGTCGCGGGATCGGCACGGTGCTCGCGGGCGAGCTCGCGGCCGACGCGCGAGCCGCCGGCATCACCCACCTCGTCGCGACGGTCTGCGGAGACAACCAGGCCGTCGTCTCGCTCCTGCGCCGGCTCGCCCGGTCGCTCGACGTCAGCTGGCGCGGCGGTGAGCGCGAGTTCGTGCTCTCTCTCGTCGAGCCGCTGCCGGCGACGCCGTAGCGGGGGACGCGGGAGCACGTGTCAGACGGAGGTCGGACACACCCCGCCGCCTCTACGCCACGAGTTGAACCGCGTCCACGCCGGGCTCGTGGCAGTCGCGGCAGCGCGCCTCGTAGGCGTCGTGCGCCCCGACGACGATCGTCTCCCCCGAGTACGGCGCAGGGCGCCCGTCGACGAGCCGCTGCGTCGTCGTCGCCGGCCCGCCGCACCGGTGGCACACCGCCTGCAGCTTGTCGACGAACTCCGCCCGGGCGAGCAGGTCGGGGAGCGGCCCGAACGGCCGCCGCCGGAAGTCCTGGTCGAGCCCCGCGACGATGACCCGTGCTCCGGCCTCGGCGAGCGCGAGCGCGGCGTCGACGACCGTCGCTTCGAAGAACTGAACCTCGTCGATCCCGACGACCTCCGCCGAGCGGGCGCGTGCGACGAGCTCGGCGCAGCCGTCGACGGGCACCGCGGACATCCGCACGCCTGCGTGGCTGACGACGGCGGCCGCGTCGTAGCGGTCGTCGATCCGCGGCTTGAAGAGCAGCACGCGCTGGCCGGCGATCTCCGCCCGGCGAAGCCGGCGGATCATCTCCTCGCTCTTGCCGGAGAACATCGGCCCGCAGACGACCTCGAGCCATCCTCCTCGCTGGGGCGGCACACGGATCACGGCGGCGATGCTAGACGCGCAGGCGGACGTGCCGGAAAGGCTGTCCGAGCAGCGGAAGTAGGACAGGTGACAGGGCGGTGCCGGTCCGGTGAACGCCCTTGCGAACCGCAGCCCCCTGCGGGTTCAGTGTCCACCATGCGCATCGCGATCGTGGCCGGCAGACGCAGCCCGGCGGACGAGCAGCTCGTCGCCGTCCGCGCCCGCGGCCTCGAGGTCGTCCGGCTGAGCCCGGCGGAGGCCGCCGGCTCGCTCGCGCAGGGGGACGTCGCGCTCGGGCGGTTGGACGTCCGGCCCGGGGTCGACGGCGTGGAGGACGGCCTCTGGTCGCTCGGCGTCCTCGCCGCCAGAGGCGCGACGGTGCTCAACGGTCCGGGGACGCTGGTCGCGGCCCACGACAAGCTTCTCACCGCCAGGATCCTTCGCCGCGCGGGGCTCCCGCACCCCGAGACCTGGCACATCCGCCCCGGACGCCCGTACGACGGCCCGCCGGCACCGCTCGTGCTCAAGCCACGCCATGGCAGCTGGGGACGTCACGTGACGCTCTGCGAGACGAACGACGCAGTCCGCGCCGAGCTGTGGCGCCTGAGGGACGAGCCGTGGTTCCGCCGGCACGGCGTCCTCGTGCAGGAGCTCGTCCCGCCGACGGGCAGCGACCTGCGGCTCGTCGTCGCGGGTGACAGGGTCGTCGGTGCCGTCACCCGCGTCGCCAGGGAGGGCGAGTGGCGCACGAACGTCGCCCTCGGAGCGACGCGCGTCCCCCTCGACCCGCCCGCGGCGGCCGTGGAGCTCGCTCTCGGGGCGGCGTGCGCCCTCGGCGCGGCGCTCGTCGGCGTCGACCTCCTGCCTACCCCCGACGGAGGACTGACGGTGCTCGAGGTCAACGGCAGCGTCGAGTTCACGCACGACTACCGCGTGGGCCGTGACATCTTCCGAAGCGTCGTGCTGGAGCTCGCTCGGGTCGCGCTGGAGCGGGCGGCGAAGGACAGGCCGAGCGGCGCCGAGCCCCTCCTCGTCTAGCCCTGCTGCTCGTCCGAAGGCCCGGAACCACCCTGCTACACTGCGGCTCGGCTCGGCGGCGTAGCTCAGTTGGTTAGAGCAGCGGAATCATAATCCGCGTGTCGCAGGTTCGAGTCCTGCCGCCGCTACCTTTCGCCTCCCCTTTCCGTCCCGACAGAACGAGAGAACATGGCC
>DATBET010000120.1:0-40133 GCA_036558885.1 Gaiella sp. | reverse complement strand
TGCTCGTTGAGGAGCCCGCAGAGGAACTCCGCCGGATAGTGGTGCCGCAGCCACGCCGACTGGTAGGCGAGCAGGCCGAACGCGGCCGCGTGCGCCTTCGGGAACCCGAAGCCCGAGAAGCCGACGAGCGTGTCGAAGACGCTCTGCGCCACCTCCTCGGCGACCCCGTTCTCGACCGCGCCCTCGACGAAGTGGACGCGATGGGCCTCGAGCGCCGCGTGGCTCCGCTTGCGGCTCATCGCCCGCCGGAGTCCCTCTGCCTCTCCGATGGTGAACCCCGCGAGCGCGATCGCGACGTCGAGCACCTGATCCTGGAAGACGACGACCCCGAGCGTCGCGGCAAGCGGCTCGCGAAGCGACTCGTGCGGCACGGGATAGACGAACGTGGGGTCCTCGCGGAGGCGTCGCCGGTGCTCGATGTACGGGTGCACCGCCTTCCCCTGGATCGGCCCGGGCCGGACGAGCGCGACCTGGATCGTGAGGTCGTCGATCGTCTCGGGCAGCGTGCGCAGGAGGCTCTGCATCTGCGCGCGGCTCTCGATCTGGAACACACCCACGGTGTCTGCCGCCTGGATCTCGGCGAACACGTCCGGGTCGTCGAGGGGGATCCGCGAGAGGTCGATCGGCGCTCCGCGGAGCCGCGCGATCCGGTCGACGCACTCCTCGACGCACGAGAGCATCCCGAGCCCGAGCAGGTCGATCTTGAGAAACCCCGCGTCGGCGCACGAGTCCTTGTCCCACTGACAGAGCTGACGGCCCGCCATCGCCGCGGGCTGCACGGGGACGAGCTCGACGAGCGGCCGAGAGGAGATCACCATCCCGCCAGGGTGCTGCGAGACGTGCCGCGGCAGCCCGGCGATCTCGCCGGTGAGGAAGCGGAACGCGCGCCAGCGCTTCGAGAGGAGCCTCTGCTCGGCGTCGGGGAGCGACGCGACCTCCTCGGCGACCCGCTCCGCGTGCCAGCCGTCCGTCACGCGGGCGAGCCGCTCGAGCTCGGCGTGCGGCAGGCCGAGCGCCTTGCCGACGTCGCGGATCGCCCCGCGGGAGCGGTACGTCGCGAAGCTCGCGACGAGAGCCGCGTGCTCGTGCCCGTAGCGCTCGGTGACGCGGACGATCAGCTTCTCGCGGATGTCGCGCGGGAAGTCGAGGTCGATGTCGGGAACGGACGTCAGCTCGTGGTTGATGAAGCGGCCGAGCGAGAGGCCGTTCTCGACCGGATCGACGTGCGAGAGCCCCGTCAGGTAGCAGACGATGGAGCCCACCGAGCTGCCGCGCCCCCGGCCGGGCGGCAGGAACATCCTCGGCGAGCCGCGTCCGCGCACCTCGAGCGCACACTCGCGCGCGAGCTCGAGCACCTCGTGGTGGAGGAGGAAGAACCCCGCGAGCCCGAGCTTCCCGATCAGCGCGAGCTCGCTCTCCAGGCGGCGGCGTGCCTCCGCTTGCAACAGTCTGTTGCAAGCGCCGTACCGCTCGCCGAACGCGTGCTCGCAGATCGCCGCGAGCTGGCGAATCGCCGGGTCGGTGCGGTCGGAGAAGTCGGGGTAGCGGTAGCCGAGCTCCTCGGTGAGATCGAAGGCGAGCCGCTCGGCGAGCGCCACCGTGCGCTCGGTTGCGGCCCGGTCGATCCCCGCGAAGCGCTCGACCATCTCGGCGGGCGGCCGGAGCACCGCCTCGCGGTTCCCTCGCCGCTCGCGCTCGCAGCCGTCGAGCGAGGTGCGGCAGCGGATCGCCACGAGCGCGTCCTGGAGCAATGTCCTCCGCGGCGCGTGCGCGTGGACGTTCCCCGTCGCGATCGTCTCGACGCCGAGGTGGACGGCGAGCTCGCGGAGCATGGCGTGCCGGTGCGAGTCACCGCGCTCGTACGGGCGCTGGAGCTCGACGAAGAACCTCTCCCGGCCGAATGCGTTCGCGAGGCGTGCTGCGCCATGTTGGTCGTGGAGCGCGAGCCCGTCGCGCGCGCACCCGGAGAGACAGACGAGACCGTCGCTCAGCTCGGCGACGGTCTCGAGCGGGACGCTCGGCGGTAGCGGCTCACGGTCCTCGCGACCAGGGCGCCTCGTGCCTGCGTGCGCCGCGGTGAGGATCCGGCAGAGGTTCGCGTAGCCTCGCCCGCTCTCGCAGAGCAGCGTCACATGTCGACCGCGCACCCCCGCTCCGGCACCGGCGAAGCCGGTACCTCCGCTCCTGGGCGGCTCCGTCGAGCCCACGCCGCTCAGCGTCACCTCGGCACCCGTGATCGGCCGGATCCCCGCGTGCTTCGCCGCGTGCGCGAACTCGAGCGAGCCGTAGACGCCGTCGTGGTCGGTCAGGGCGAGCGCCGGGTACCCGAGCTCGGCGGCCTGCGCGACGAGCTCCTCCGGATGCGACGCGCCGTCGAGGAACGAGAACGCCGAGTGGCAGTGAAGCTCCACATATCGAGCGGCCGGGGTCACTGGGCATACTCGAGCGCATGCGCGAGCCCGTCCTCGTGCCGCCCGCCGGAGGAGAGGTGATCGGCGATGTGCCCGACCGCCGCGTCGAGATCCTCTCCGACGACGAGAGGCTGAACGCGACGTGGTCTCGCTTCGGGCCGCGACGAGAGGGCGCCGACCTCCACGTCCACCGCCACCACACGGATTGCTTCTACGTCCTCGCCGGCGAGCTGACCGTCCGCCTGGGCCTCGAGGACGAGCGGGTGACCGTATCCGCAGGGACACTCGCGCGTGTCCCACCGCTCGTCGTCCATGGGTTCCTGAACGGGAGCGACGCCGAGCTCCGCTACCTCAATTTCCATGCGCCTGGACAGCGCTTCGCGGACTATCTGCGAGCGACGCGTGACGGGCGCTCGTTCACCTACGACCAGCACGAGCCGCCCGAGGACGGCGGCCGACCGGCGAGCGAGGCCGTCGTCGGCGGTGCGGTCGCCGTGATCGATCGCCCGGGGCTGCGCGTGGAGCTGCTCGCCGACGTCGAGGAGATCGGCATCTCCGAGACGCGCTGCAGGCCCGGTGCGCTCCCTGCCCTGCCGCACCGGCAAGGCCGCCACGTCGAGTCGCTCTACGTGCTCGAGGGAGAGCTGGCGCTCACGGTCGGAGAACGCGAGCTGCGAGTGACGACAGGCACCTGGGCGCAGGTCCTGCCCGGCGTGACGCACACGATCGGCCCCGCCGGTGCCGGCGACGTCCGATTCCTCGAGCTCCGCACGCCGAGTTGCGACTACGGCGCCTTCCTCCGCGAATTGCACGACGCGCGGATGGACGAGGAGGTCGCCTGCGACCACGAGCACGAGCGAGGAATCGGTTAGCCCGTGCCGGCCCTCCGGACACGCGTCACGACCCTTCTCGGAACCCGCTATCCGATCCTGCAGGCGCCGATGGCGGGCGGCTTCACGACGCCGGAGCTCGTCGCCGCGGTCTCGGAGGCGGGCGCCCTCGGCTCGCTCGCGGGCGCGATGCTCTCTCTGGACGAGCTCAGGGGCTCGATCGCCGCCATTCGTCGCCTGACCAAGCGGCCTTTCGCGGTGAACCTCTTCGCGCCGTTGACGCCGGCGACTGCAGACGCCGCCGCGCTCGCGGCGACGAACGCCGTGCTCCGGCCGTTTCGGGACGAGCTCGGCCTGCTCGAGCCCGAGGCGCCTCCCTCGCCTCCACAGCAAGGGCATGTCGACGCGCAGCTCGACGTCCTCGCCGCCGAACGCGTACCGGTCTTCAGCTTCACCTTCGGCTTCGTGTCGTTCGAGCGCGTGAAGGAGGCCGGCAGCGTGATCGTCGCCACGGCGACGACCGTCGCCGAGGCGATCGAGCTCGAGCGGCTCGGGGTGGACGCGATCGTCGCGCAGTCGGGCGAGGCCGGCGGCCATCGCGGCACCTTCCTCGGCCCGTTCGAGGATGCGGTCGTCGGCGGTGTCGCGCTCGTGCCCCGGATGGTCGACCGAGTCTCCGTCCCCGTGCTGCTCGCCGGTGGGATCATGGACGGTCGCGGCATCGCTGCGGCCCTCGCGCTCGGCGCAGAGGGCGTGCAGCTCGGAACCGCGTTTCTCTCGTGTCCCGAAAGCGGCACTCCGGCGATCTATCGCCGGGCGCTCGCCGCGTCGGCCGACTCCACCGTCGTCACGCCCGTCTTCTCCGGACGGCACGCCCGGGCAGTGCGGTCGCCGTTCGTGGACGCGATCCGGGACTCCGGCGTCGACCCCCTGCCGTATCCGCTCCAGGCCTTCGCCACGGCGGACATCCGCGCCGCCGCGCTCGCCGCGGGCCGCGGGGACCTGCTCTTCCTGCTCGCCGGCCAAGGAGCCGATCTGGGACGACAACTCCCGGCGGCCGAGCTCGTCGAGACTCTGGTGCAGGAGGTCGAGGACACGATACGCGGTCTGACCGCAGATGACTGACCCGAGCGGCTTGCCCGTCAGGCGCGCTGCGTGAACCAGCACCGCCGCTCCCCGTCACGGTACACGCACACGTTACGGCCCGACTCGAGCACCACCTCGAAGTAGCGCCGGTCGACCGGCTCGTCGGTCCACCAGCGGTCGACGACCCGCCATTCCTCGCGGACGACCGTGACGGCCTCACGGTTGACGAGCCGCGGCTCCCCGCCTCCGGTCGTCTCCACGAGCGCAGGGCGGGGAGCATTCAGGCGGCCCGCGGCGACCTGGGAGGAGATCACCGGACATCGCGCGGGACGACGAGCGCCCTCGTCTCCGGAATCCGCGACCACGGCGCCACCTCGACGACAGCGCCGACCGCGCCGCCTCCTGCGCTCGCACGCACCTGCCGGAGCCCTTCGCGCAGCAGCGCGTCGGTCTCCTCGCCCTCGGGAGCGAGAAAGGCGAGCTGCTGGCCCGCCTGCTCCGCGAGCTCCACGGCCTCGAGCCGCAGCTCGACCACGGGCGCCGGGACCTCCGTCAGCTTCGGGCCGAGCGCCGCCCGCAGCCTGCCTCGCTCCGCGGTCGCCTCGCGCAGGGTAACCGTGCGGCGCCAGGAGCCGCCGCCGACGAGCCGCGCCGCGAGCGCGAGCTTGCGGAACGGTCGCCGCTCTCGCTCCGGCCGGGCGAGCAGCCGGTCGAGCAGCGCGCCGAACGCGCGTCTCAGGGTGAGCTCGTTTGCGACCGCCTCGGGGAAGGAGAGCGCCTCGGCCAGCTCTGCCGCGGGCGATCGCCCACGTACGCGCCGGCGCTCCCCGCCGCGTGCCAGGCTCCACGCCCGCTTCCCCTCCGGCCCCAGCCGCTCGGAGACCGCTCCGCCAGGCAGGGAGGCGAGCGATCCGAGAGTGCGGACGCCGAGGCCCTCCAGCTCGGCGTACCGGCCCTCGTCCAGCGGCAGGAGCGAGAGAGGGAGTGGCTCGAGAAACGACTGCTCCTCCCTCCCCTCGACGATCACCGCCTGACCGGGACGCGCCACGGTCGCCGCGGCGAGCGCGACGAAGCGCCGCCCGCCCGCGCCGGCCCGTGGGTCCCAGGCAGGCCCGACGGAGGCGAGCGCCTTGCGGAGCGCCGCCTCCACCCCTCCGTAGAGTCGCTCGACTCCGGTCGTCTCGAACACGACCACTCCCGGCTCGAGCGGCTCCACGCCGAACCCGGCGTCCTCGAGGCGCCGCAGGACACCCTCCCACTCTCGCTCCGCACCCGCCGGATCGGGATCGACGAGCACGAGCTGAGGACAGGTGGCGAGCGCCTCTCCGAGACGCATCCCCGTCGTCACGCCGGCCGCCTCGGCGGCGGCAGTCACCGGCCCGACGAGCTGCTCACGTCCCGGCTCGGGGGCGAGCGCCGCGGGGACGACCGCGAGCCTCGGCCGGGACCGGAGCGCCGCACGGAGCTCGAATCCCGGAATGAGGAGGCACGCGACCATGGGGGAACAGGTGTTCTATCGAACGTCTGTTCCTATGTCAAGGCCTACAGCCGATCGGCGCGGAAGCACTCGACGAGGTACGGCAGCGTCAGCAGACCGTTGCGGGCGCGCTCGTCGAACAGCCGATCGACCCGTCCTAGGATCGGCGCGCGCTCCTCGTCGCGGAGGACGGCGCAGTAGCTCCGCGACAGTACGAGCTCCCGCAGCGCTTCCCGGTCGACGTCCTGCGTGTGCTCGAAGGTTGCACGCTGGACCTCGCCGTAGAGGCCGCTCCGCTCGATCGGCTCCGTCGCCCCGCGGTCGACGCCGGTGCGGCCGACCATCGCGTCGCTCAGCTCGGCGACCCAGGCAGCCCGCTCGTCCCGCACGTTCCAGACGAGCGCGATCCGTCCACCGGGTCGCAGGACGCGCGCGATCTCCGCGAGCGCGGGCTCGTGGTCGAACCAGTGGAACGCCTGCGCGCACGTGACGACGTCCGCCGACCCGTCCGGCAGCGGCATCGACTCCGCGGTGCCGACGACCGCGGTGACGCCGGGAACGGCCGCACGCAGGCGGTCGAGCATCTCGGCGAGCGGCTCGACCGCGACGACGTGATGCCCGAGCGCGGCGAGCGAGCGCGTGAGCTTGCCGGTCCCGGCACCGAGATCGACGACGTCGCAGGGCGTCTCGCCCGCGAGCCAGAGCACGGCGTCGGCCGGATATCCGGGGCGTGCCCGCTCGTACGCATCCGCCACCCGGGCGAACGAGGCTGCACGCTCGGCCCGCACAACCTCGAGACTACTCGTCGGGCTCGGGCAGCTCGCGCAGTCGCACGACGGGCGTCGGCAGGAGCATGAGCGCCCCGAGCAAGGCGCCCCCGGCGCCGATCGCGAGCGTCGGGCGTAGGCCGATCGTGCTCCCGAGCAGCCCGCCGAGCAGCGACCCGAGCACCCGGACGCCGTAGTTCATGAAGGTGTACGCGCCGGAGACGCGTGAGCGGAGGCGGATCGGGATCACCGCGGCGAAGATCGCGCCGGCGCTGATGTCGAGCAGCATCACGCCGAAGCCCGAGCCGAGCTCGGCGAGGAAGAGGCACGCGAGGACGACCGGCTCCGGGCCCCCCGCGAGCGGCACGAGCAGGAACGGCGCGGAGAAGACGATGCACCCGAGCAGCAGCGTCGGCCCGATCCCGATCCTGCGCGCGAGCGGGGCGGCTGCGACCGACCCGACGAGACTGCCGACGGCGCCGGCGCCGAGCACGAGCCCGAGCGTTCCCGCCGAGACCCCGAGCGTGCGCGTCGCGTAGAGGACGAACAGCGCCCAGAAGACGAAGTTGAAGAAGTTGATCGTCGCAGTCGCGAGCAGCGATGCACGGACGAGCGGCGACCCGGCGATCCAGCGAAGCCCGGACGTGATCCCCTCCTGCGCGCCGTCCGCCTGCGGCTCCTCGGGCCGGATGCGCCCGAGCAGGGCGCCCGAGCAGAGGAAGGAGAGCGCGTCGGCGACGAGCGCGCCCGGCGCGGTGAAGGCGCGGACGAGGAACCCGGCGACGGTCGGGCCGGCGACGAACGAGAACGCGCGGCTGCCGTTCAGGAGCGAGCTCGCCTCGACGAAGCGCTCGCGCGGGACGATCGTCTGGAACAGCGAGGCGTCCGAGACGTTGAACAGGACCGAGAGCCCGCCCACTCCGAACGCGACGGCGTAGAGCTGGGCGAACGTCAGCGCGTCGAGCGCGTATGCGACCGGCACGCTGAGCAGGAGCGCGGCCCGGCCGAGGTCGCACACGATCATCGTCACGCGACGCCTGCCGCGGCGGTCGACCCACGCGCCCGCGTGCAGCGCGAAGAGGAGGTTCGGGGCGAGCGCGACCGCCGTGAGATAGCCCATGTCGGCAGCGCTCGCGTCGAGCGTTAGGACCGCGACGAGCGGGACCGCGAGCAGCGAGATCTGGTCGCCGAACAACGACACCGTGTGCGCGCCCCAGTAGCTGCGGAACGTGGCGTTCCGGCGGAGGAGGTGAGGGACGGAGAGCCGCCTTCGCCGCTGCGCGGGGACGTCGGCGATCACGGCTCGTCGACCGGGAACGCGATCTGGACGAACGCCACCGGACGCGCTCCTTCCGGCCGCAGCGCCGGGTCGGCGACGCGCTCGAGATACGGCTCAGCGAGAGCCTGGAGGTTGTCGCGGAGAGCTTCGAGCTCGTCCCTGTCGAGGTACAGCAGGCTGTCGCCGAAAGAGGCGGCCTCGACCCAGTCGCGCGACTCCTCACTGCGCCGTTCGATCCACTCTCCCAGGCGCTCCGCGTAGCGATGCACGACGAAGCGGTCGAGGGCGAGCGACGCCTCGGCGAGCTCCTCGCCTTCGGGTGCGCTCGGCCACGACGTGTACAGCGCGGTCGCGCGCCACGGCCGCTGCCTGCCACGCCCTTCGCCCGTTTCCTCGACCAGACCGAAACGCTCGAGCTGGCGCAGGTGGTAGCTCGTGCTGCCGGAGCTCTCGCCGAGCCGCCGCCCGGCCTCGGAGGCGGTCAGCGCGCCTTCGCGCCTGAGGAGCGCGACGAGGCGGAGCCGCAGCGGATGCGCGAGCGCGCGGAGCGCGGCCGGGTCCGAGAGCTCGATCTGACGTTCCATGCAAAGAAAGCTTTGCAAAGATTTCTTTGCACGTCAACACGTGAACGCCGCCGCGTCACCCCCTCGCTCAGGCGAGCTCGCGGGCCCGCTCGAGCAGCGCCGTCTCGGCGGCCGATTCGCGCTCCCCCGCCGCCCGGCTCCAGCGCTCGTGCTCGGTCAGGGTCGCACGGATCCCCTCCAGCATCTCCTCCATCGCCGCCTCCGACGACGAGCCCGTCTGCCGGCGAGCGGCGGCGCAGGCAGCGGGATCGAGCGCCTCGCGAAGCATTGCCTCGTCGATCTCCACGCGCCTACCGACGGCGGCGAGCGAGGCCTCGGCAATCCGGTCCGGCGTCAGCTGCGAGGCGGGCTCGCCCGCGTCGACGAGGTCGCGAACCGCGCGCCCGACGATCGTGTGCGCGCTGCGGTAGTCGACGTCCCCGGTCAGTGCGAGGACGTCGGCGACGTCGGCGGCGGTGACGAAGCTCTCGCGTGCGATCCGGGCGAAGCGCTCCGTACGCAGCTCGACCCCGTCCAGTACGGACGCCGTCAGGCGCGCGATCGCGACCGCCTCGTCGAGCGCTCGTGGAACGGTGCCGTTGAGCACGTGGAAGTGATCGGTGCGGGCCGACCCGGTGTGCAACGCCACCAGCGCGCTCGCGACGTCTCCTGCGGCCTGACCCGCCTGCGCACGGATCGCCACGAGCGCATAGGGATTCTTCTTCTGCGGCATCAGCGCGCTCGCGCGGCTGTGGGCGTCCGAGAGCTCGACCAGGCCGAACTCCTGGCTCGCGTAGATCTCGAAGTCCTGGCCGAGCTGGCTCTGGTGCGTCGCGGCGATTGCGAGCGTGGCGAGGAGCTCCAGGTACACGTCGGCCTGCCAGGCGGCGTCCTTCGCGTGCTCCACGACTCCCTCGCAGCCCAGCAGCTCGGCGAGCCGGGCGCGATCGAGTGACCAGCGCGACCCGGCGCTCCCGCCTGCCCCGGCGACGCTGGCGCCGAAAGCTAGGTGCAAGGCGCGCACCCGGCCGGCGTCGCGAAGCGCCGGGTAGGCGTAGGCGAGCAGGAGATGGCCGACGGTCGTCGGCTGCGCCGGCTGGAGGTAGGTGTAGTCGGTCGCGAGCGCGCTCCGGGTTGCGCCCGCGTGCCGGACGAGCGCCTCGGCCTGGGCGACGAGCGCGTCGTGCAGCTCCCTCACGCCGGTACGGGCGGTCTGCCGGAGCGCGACGCGAAACGCCTCGCGTCGCGGTCGGCCGGCGCTCAGCCAGCCCGCGGCCGCGCGCCCGACGCGGCGTTCGAGCTCGGCCTCGCGTGCGTTGAACGCGTCGCCGCGCGATGCGTCCCAGGGAAACTCGTCGCCGGGGATCGCGTGGAGCTCGAGCAGCCCCCGCAGGAGCGACCTCGCGTCCTCACCCGCGAGTCCGCCGCCCTCCACGAGTGCGACGGCGTGCGCGAGATCCGCGAGCGAGAGCCCGCGAGCCAGGCGCGGGCCATGAGCACTCTCGGCCGCGTGGGCCGCCGTCACGAGCTCCTCCGCGGCGCCGCCGCGCAGCCGCCCGCCCCGCCCAAGCTCCTCTGCGCCCGTCACGACGCGGACACTACGACCTGAGCTCGGCGGCGACGCCGTGCATGCCCACGAGACGCGGGACCACGTCGAGGACGCTCTCCTGCGCGCACCACGGGATATCGGCCTCGAGCTCCGGTCCGTGCTCGATCAGGTCGCGGCCGGAGCGCGAGGAGCGAAACGCGTCCTCGGCGCTCGCGTACGAGCCGGCGAGCCGCACTGCCGCCTCGGCTGCATCGCTTCGCTCGCCGCTCAGTCCCGCCGCGATCCGTCCTCCGACGTACGCGTCGTCGAGCGCGAACGCGCCCTTCACGCCGGCGCAGAACACCGCCACGTCGTCGCCGTAGGCCGCCGCCACCTCGGTCACGGCGGCGAGGTTGAGCAGCGAGGCGATCAGCACCCGGTCGCAGCGCGCGGCGGCCGTCACGATCGCCCGGGTCCCGTTCGTGGTCGAGAGCGCGAGACCGGCCGTTCGCGGCTCGAGGTACTCGCGCGGCGAGTTGCCCAGGTCGAAGCCCTCCAGCCGCACGCCGAGCCGTTCCCCGCCGAGCGTCACCTCCTCGCTCCCGAGCGCCCGCGCGTCCTCGACCTCCGCCGCGCAGAGCACCCTCCCGTAGCCGGCGTCGAGCGCCTGGCAGATCGTCGAGGTGGCCCGGATCACGTCGATCACGACACCCGTCGGCGCCGCCGCCGCCTCGTCGGGCGTGAACGCGACGTGTACGAGCACGCGGGTACGCTAGCCGTCCCTGTGGCAACCGCCCCGGCTCCCCGCTGCTATCGCCATCCCGACCGCGAGACGCTGGTCTCGTGCTCGGAGTGCGGTCGCCCGATCTGCGAGGAGTGCATGAACTTCGCGCCGGTCGGGATCAAATGCCCCGACCACGCAGCGGTGAAGAGTTCCAGGCGCCCGCGCGTGTCGACGACCCAGCCGCGCCCGGTGCGGCAGGCGCGGCGCACGGTCGCGGGGCTCGAGGCCCCGGCGACGATCGCGCTCGTCGCGCTGAACGTCCTCGTCTACCTCGTCACCGTCTACCAGGGCGCCGGCATCGACCGACCCGGCGGCAAGGTATTCGAGGACGGAGCCCTGATCGGCGCCGCCATCGACCTGAACGGCGACTGGTACCGCCTCGTCACCGCGATGTTCCTGCACGCGGGCGTGCTGCACATCGCATTCAACATGCTCGCGCTCTACTGGCTCGGCACGGTCGTGGAGCAGGCGCTCGGGACGTGGCGCTTCCTTCTCGTGTACTTCGTCTCCGGTCTGGCGGGCTCCGCCGGCGCCCTGCTGCTGACGGGCCCCTTCGCCGTGACCGTGGGCGCGTCCGGCGCGATCTTCGGGATCATGGGGTCGCTGCTCGTGCTCGAGTACGTGGCGACGGGCACCTTCGCGGGCCAGGCGATGGCGCTCATCGTCCTGAACCTCGCGCTGACGCTCGCGATCCCCAACATCTCGGTCGGCGGCCACGTCGGCGGGCTGATCGGGGGCGTGCTCGCGACCTTCGCGCTCGTCCACTTCCGGCATGCGCGTCTCCGCTGGCTCGGCCCGACGCTCGCGGTCGCGGTCGGCGTCGCGAGCATCTTCGTGGCCTCGCTCCGGGTGGGGAGCTACGACTACGGCCCGCAGGCTCAGCCGCCGACCGCGACCGCGGTGACACCGGTCTCGGCGAGCGCCGCCTGGGCGGCCGCGAGCCGCGCCAGGGGCACGCGGTACGGCGAGCACGAGACGTAGTCGAGGCCGAGCTCGTGGCAGAACGCGACCGAGCGCGGCTCGCCGCCGTGCTCGCCGCAGATGCCGAGCTTGATCCCGGGCTTCGCGCCCCTGCCGCGCTCGACCGCGATGCGCATCAGCTCGCCGACGCCCTCGACGTCGAGCACCTCGAACGGGTTGCGCTCGAGGATGCCCTGTTCCAGGTAGTACGTCAGGAACTTGCCCTCGGCGTCGTCGCGTGAGAAGCCCAATGCCGTCTGCGTGAGGTCGTTCGTCCCGAACGAGAAGAAGTCCGCGAGCTCCGCGATCTCGTCGGCGCGCATGCAGGCACGCGGCAGCTCGATCATCGTGCCGACCAGGTGCTCTCCGGCGTCTTCCTCGGCCGCGACTCGCTCGGTCAGCTCCCGCAGCCGGTACAGCTCCTCGCCGAAGCCGACGAGCGGGTGCATGATCTCGACGAGCGGGGCGTTGCCCGTGCGCTCGTCCACTGCGGCGGCGGCCCGCACGATCGCGCGCACCTGCATCTCGTAGATCTCGGGGTACTGGAGACCGAGCCGGCAGCCGCGCGTGCCCAGCATCGGGTTCGCCTCGCGGAGCTGCTCGATCCGGCGGCGCATCGCCTCCGAGGTCGCCTCGTCGGCCGCCGGAAGGAACTCGTGCAGCGGCGGGTCGAGCAGGCGGATCGTCACCGGCAGCCCCGCCATCGCCTCGAAGATCCCCTCGAAATCGGATTGCTGCACGGGCAGCAGGCGGTCGAGCGCCGCCCGGCGCGCGGTCTCGTCGGTCGCGAGGATCATCTCCTGCACGACGGGCAGCCGGTCGGGCGCCATGAACATGTGCTCGGTGCGGCAGAGGCCGATCCCCTCGGCGCCGAACTCGCGCGCCTTCGCGGCGTCCTCGGGCGTGTCCGCGTTCGCGCGGACGCGGAGGCGACGGGCCTCGTCCGCCCAGCCGAGGATCGTGCCGAAGCGCTCGTCGATCTCCGGCGGGACGAGCGGCACCGCGCCGACGATCACGCGGCCGGTGCCGCCGTCGATCGTCAGCTGCTCGCCCTCCGCCAGCTCGTGGTCGCCGATCGTGATCGTCCGGGCCTTCAGGTCGATCGAGAGCGTCTCGCAGCCCGCGACGCACGGCTTCCCCATGCCGCGCGCGACGACTGCCGCGTGCGAGGTCATGCCGCCGTGCGCGGTGAGGACGCCGCGGGCGTGGATCAGCCCGTGGATGTCGTCGGGCGTCGTCTCCCAGCGGACGAGCAGCACGTCCTCCCCGGACCGCCCGCGCTCCTCCGCAAGGTCGGCGTCGAGCACGATCGCCCCGGATGCCGCTCCCGGGGACGCATTGAGGCCGTGCGCGACGACGTCGAGCGTCGCCTGCGGGTCGATCATCGGGTGCAGCAGCTGGTCGAGCTGGCCCGGGTCGATCCGCGCGACCGCCTCCTCGCGCGTGACCAGGTTCTCGTCGGTCATCTCCACCGCGATGCGCAGGGCGGCGCGCGCGGTCCGCTTGCCCGTCCTCGTCTGGAGCAGGAACAGCGCGCCCTCCTCGACGGTGAACTCGACGTCCTGCATCTCGCGGTAGTGCTCTTCGAGCCGGTCGAGCGTCTCGGCCAGCCGCTCGTACGCCTCGGGCAGGTGGTCGCGCATCCGCTCGATCGGCTCCGGCGTGCGGATCCCGGCGACGACGTCCTCTCCCTGCGCGTCGACGAGGAACTCGCCGAACAGGCGCCGCTCCCCGGTCGACGGGTCGCGCGTGAAGCAGACGCCGGTGCCCGAGGACCCGCCCTTGTTGCCGAACACCATCTGCACGACGTTGACCGCGGTGCCGAGGTCGTCGGGAATGTCGTAGGTGCGGCGGTAGACCTTCGCGCGGGGCGAGTCCCAGGAGTCGAACACCGCGCGCACCGCGCGGCGGAGCTGCTCCGAGGCCTCGGCCGGGAACCGCGCGGCCACCTCGTGCTCGTACAGCTCCTGGAAC
Organism: Gaiella sp.; assembly: GCA_036558885.1. Lineage (GTDB taxonomy): Bacteria > Actinomycetota > Thermoleophilia > Gaiellales > Gaiellaceae > Gaiella. Next base: position 26,474 of record DATBET010000120.1, on the reverse strand, counting down.
GTCGCGATCAGCCCGCGCAAATCGTCCGCGTCCAGCTCGACGTCCTGCTTGATGCCGCGCCGCTCCTTGAGCGCCTGGAGCTCGCCCTCGAACAGGTGGCCGTCGATGCCGTCGACGACCTCGCCGTACATCTGGATCAGGCGCCGGTACGAGTCGTAGGCGAACCTGGGGTTGCCCGTCGCTGCGGCCAGCCCCTCGACCGCGACGTCGTTCAGGCCGAGGTTGAGGATCGTGTCCATCATCCCCGGCATCGAGATCGCCGCGCCGGAGCGGACGGAGACGAGCAGCGGGTCCTGCGGGTCGCCGAACCGCTTGCCCGCCGTCCGCTCGAGCCGCGCGACGTGCTCGTCGACCTGCCGCCAGAGGTCGTCGGGTACCTCCCCCGAGCGCATCACCTCCCGGCACGCGTCGGTCGTGACCGTGAAGCCCGCGGGGACGGGCACGCCGAGGGCGGTCATCTCCGCGAGGCCGACCCCCTTGCCGCCGAGCAGCTCCCGCCCGCCCGGCGCCCGCTCGTCGAAGGCGTAGACGAGATCCACGTCTCGATCCTATGCGCGGCGTGCGTCCTCGTCGCGCGCTACAACCTGACCCGAGTGCCGTCGTCCATCGCCTCTCGTCTCGTCCGAGCCTTCGCCGTCGCGGCCGGTGTCGCGCTGGCCGTCTCGATCGGAGGCGAGGCGGACGGTGCTGCCGCTGCTGCGCCGAAGCTGACGATCAGGGTGATCGAGAAGGACTTCTCGTTCGCGCTCTCGCGCCGCAGCGTCCCGAGAGGCGCACGCGTGACGTTTCTCGTTCGGAACGCGGGTGCGGTCCCCCACGACTTCGTGATCGCGGGCCACCGGTCGCGGCTGCTGCGACCCGGGCAGTCGGCGACGCTGCGCGTGCGCTTCACGCGCAAGGGCCCCAAGGGATTCCTCTGCAGCGTCCCGGGCCACGCACGTCTCGGGATGAAAGGAGCGCTCGGGGTCTCGACCGTCCCTCCCGCCCCGACGCCGGCTCCGAGCGCGCCGTCGCCCGTCGTCGTGTCGGGGAGCGCGCGTCTCACCAAGGTCGGCGACTTCGAGCGCCCCGTGCTCGTCACGTCACCGCCGGGCGACGCGCGCGACGTCTTCGTGGTGGAGCAGCCCGGGACGATCCGGGTCGTGCAGGACGGCGTCACGCTGGCGCAGCCGTTCCTAGACATCCGCGACGAGGTCTACTTCACGAGCGAGCCGGGACTCCTCTCGCTCGCATTCGCGCCGGACTGGGCGACGAGCCGCCTCGCCTACGTCTTCTACAACCAGCGGAAGGGCAACGACGACTCCCGCATCGCGGAGCTCCGCTCGGTCGCCGCCAACCCCCTCGTCGCGGACACCGGCTCCCTGAGGACGGTGCTCGAGGTCGTCAAGCCCTGGGAGAACCACAACGGCGGCATGCTCCAGTTCGGGCCCGACGGCGACCTGTACGCGTCGATCGGGGACGGCGACTCGGGCGTGCAGAACGCGCCCGGCGCCTTCGCGCAGACGCTCGACGACCTGCTCGGGTCGATCATCCGCATCGACCCGCGACACGACGCGCCCTATGCGATCCCGGCCGGAAACCCGTTCGCCGGCGTGGTGGGAGCACGTCCCGAGCTCTGGGCGTACGGGCTGCGGAACCCGTGGCGGTTCTGGCTCGATGCCGCGACGGGCGACATGGTGGTCGGCGACGTCGGGTACGGCGCCCGTGAGGAGCTCGACCTGATCCCGGCAGGCACGAGCGGGCAGAACTTCGGCTGGCCGTGCTTCGAGGGCAACACCCCGTTCGACGGCACCGCCCACTGCGACAAGCCCGTTGCGCCGATCCTCGAGATCTCGCACGCTGGCGGGAACTGCTCGATCATCGCGGGCGTGGTCGTGCGCGACCCGCGGTTGCCCACCCTCGCGAACAGGCTCCTGTTCGGCGACTACTGCACGGGAGCGATCGAGTCCGTACGGGTCGAAGGCGGCCGGGTGGTCGATCGCGACGCCCTCGGCCTGACCGTGCCGGCGCTCTCGAGCTTCGGAGTCGACGGCGCGGGCCGGGTCTACGTCACGTCGACCTCGGGACCGGTCTACCGGCTCGACCCGGCCTGATTGCCGCGCACCCGCGCGCGGAGCTCCGCGACCCAGGCCGCCGCGCGCAGGCCGAGCCAGATCGGGGTCAGGACGACGTAGAAGACGACGATCGCCGCGCCGAGCAGCCCCCACCACAGCACCCAGTAGCGGGCCGGCACCCAGCCCTTCTCCGCGAGGTCGCGCCGGATGCCCCAGGCGAAGCGCCCATAGCGCTCGTTGGGCCCCGTCACGCCTGGGCGCCCTCGGGAAGCCTCGCCCGCTCGGAGACGAGCCGCACGATGCGCATCGCGGTCTCCTCCACCGACAGCTCCGAGACGTCGATCACCGGGCAGCGCAGCCGCCGGTGGACCCGCGAGGCCGCCTCGAGCTCCTCGAACACGGCCTCCAGGTCGGCGTAGCGCCGCCGCGGGGCGCCCATCGAGCGCACGCGCTCCTCGCGGATCTCGGCGAGCCGCTCGGGGTCGATGGTGAGCCCGACGATCTTCCCGCGGTCGATCTCGAAGAGCTCCGCAGGCGGCTCGACGCCCCTCACGATCGGGACGTTCGCGGCCTTGTGGCCGAGATAGCCGAGGAAGATCGACAGGGGCGTCTTCGAGGTCCGTGAGACTCCGACGAGCACGATGTCGGCCTCGTCGAGCCCGCTGCCGACGCCGTCGTCGTAGCGCACCGCGAACTCCATCGCCTCGATCCGCTTGAAGTACGTGTGGTCGAGCGGCGCCCGCGCTCCAGGCTCCATCCGCGCGGCCACGCCGGCGACGCGCGAGATCGAGTCGATCGGATGGCCGAGCAGGTCGCAGTAGTGCACCCGCGCGCGGCGGCAGAGCTGACGCATGGACTCGCGATACCCGGGCTCCACGAGGGTGTAGACCATCACCGCCGGGCGCCCGCGGGCGCGCTGGACGGCGAGCGCAAGGTCCTCGACCGACTCGACGCGCGGGTGCCTGACCTCCTCGAACGCGAGGTCGGGGAACTGCGCCTCGAGCGCGAGCACGAGCCGCGCTGCAGTCTCGCCCGTCGAGTCCGAGACGATGTGGAGCTCGACGGGGACGTGCTCGGCCACGGCCGGGAGGCTACCGGGTAGCGTTGGCGCCCCATGGCTGCCGAGGTCACGATGGAGAAGGTCGTCTCACTCGCCCGTCGCCGTGGATTCGTGTTCCCCTCGTCGGAGATCTACGGCGGGCTCGGGTCGTCGTACGACTACGGGCACTACGGCGTCCTGCTCAAGGACAACGTCAAGGCCCGCTGGCTCGAGGCGATGGTGCGCGAGCGCGACGACATCGTCGCGCTCGACTCGTCGATCATCCTCCACCCGAAGATCTGGGAGGCCTCGGGGCACGTCTCGGGCTTCACGGACCCGCTGGTCGACTGCCGGACCTGCAAGCTGCGCTTCCGGGCCGACCAGCTCGCGGAGGCGCAATGCGGGCGGAAGCCGAGCAAGCGTCCCGGCGAGACGCCCGACTGCGACCTCACGGAGCCGCGCCAGTTCAACCTGATGTTCCGCACCCGCGTCGGCGCCGTGGAGGAGAGCGGTCTCGACGTCTACCTCCGGCCCGAGACCGCGCAGGGGATCTTCGTCAACTTCAAGAACGTCGCCCAGCTCGCCCGCCGCAAGCCGCCGTTCGGGATCGCGCAGGTCGGCAAGGCGTTCCGGAACGAGATCACGCCCGGGAACTTCATCTTCCGCACGCTCGAGTTCGAGATGATGGAGCTCGAGTACTTCGTGCCGCCGCCCGAGTCGGCGAGCTGGCACGAGTACTGGATCGCCGAGCGTCTCGCCTGGCACGTCCGCTACGGCGTCCGCGAGGACAACCTCCGCGCGCGGGCCCATGAGGCGGACGAGCTGTCGCACTACTCGAGCGCGACCAGCGACATCGAGTACCGCTACCCGATGGGCTGGTCGGAGCTCGAGGGCATCGCGAACCGAGGGGACTTCGACCTCACCCAGCACACGGAGGCGTCCGGCACGAAACTCGAGTGGGTCGACGCGGGCACGGGCGAGCGCTTCGTCCCGCACATCATCGAGCCGTCGCTCGGCGTCAACCGCTCGATGCTCACCTTCTTGATCGACGCTTACGACGAGGAGGTCGTCGCGGAGCGTGACCGCACCGTGCTTCGCCTCCATCCTCGTCTCGCTCCGGTCACCGCGGCGGTGCTGCCGCTGATCACGAAGGACTCGGCGATGGTCGAGAAGGCTCAGGCGCTCCGCGACGAGCTGCGGCGCCACCTGAGCGTCGAGTACGACGACGGCGGACAGATCGGCCGCCGCTACCGGCGCCAGGACGAGATCGGGACGCCGTGGGCGCTGACGATCGACGAGCAGACGCTCTCCGACGACACGGTCACCCTGCGCGACCGCGACACGCTGGCGCAGGAGCGGGTCCCGATCGGCGGTGCGCTCCCGCAGCTGCTCGAGCGCCTCGCGGCGCCGTGGTCGCCGCCCGTCCGCGCCGCGTGACAGGCGTCGCGCGGGGCCGGTAAGAGCGAGCTGCCTCCCTACACTCATTCGGGGATGACCACGATCTCCCATCCCACATCGGCCTCCCTGGACGATCTCATTCCACGCGAGGGGATCCTCGGCCCCGCCGAGCTCGAGCAGCTCGCGCGCGACATCGTCGCGCGGCCCGAGCTCTGGGAGCCACTCGTCCGGGTCGACCCCGACCGACGGCGCTACGAGCTGATCTACGAGGACGAGAGCATCGACGCGTGGGTGCTCTCCTGGATGCCGGGCCAGGGCACAGGCTTCCACGACCACTACATCTCGGGCGTCGGCCTCTGTTGCGCAGCCGGCGGCGTACGCGAGGACCTGATGGTCTACGGGCAGGGCGACACCGAGCTCCACCTGGGCCCCGGGGACTCGCGCCAGCGCGGCCCCGGCTACATCCACCGCGTCCGCCACGAGGCGGGCGAGCCTGCGGTCACGATCCACGTCTACTCGCCGCGGCTCGACTGGGTCGGCCAGTACCGCCTGGACGAGGCAACCGCCGTCGTCCGCCGCGAGGTCCGCCCCGGCCGGAACGAGCTCACCGACCAGTTGATCGCCGAGGGCGCGCTGCAGGGCGTTCTGCAGCGTTTTTGACCGCTCCGTCGTCGATCAGAGAGAAGTTGCGGCGGCGAAGCCGACGCCTTCAGGGGTCTGCCCCGCCCGTAGGGCGGGGATCCGAGCGCGGGATTCCGCTCCCGCGGAATCCCGCTTGCGAGCAGGCTAGGCAGTTCTGAGCCGGAAGCCGCCGTGGTGCTCGTAGGACGACGTCACGACGGCGAGCGCCTCGCGGGCGGCGCGGTCGCCGAGCCCGATCTCCGGCGCGTCCGCGATGGGCGCGCCGAGAAGCGACCCGAGCCCCAGGAGCCCCTCCGGCGAGAGCGCGATCGCGCCGTGGTCGCAGCCGGCGCACACCGCGCCGCCGGCCGAAGCGTCGAATGCGACGAGACCCTCCTCCGCCCCGCACTCGACGCAGCTCCCGAGATGCGGCAGGAAGCCCGAGAGCCAGAGGAGCTTGAGCTGGAACGAGAGCACGAGCGGGTCCAGCGCGGGCCTCGCCCCCCTCGGCGGCTCGTGTTCGTCGAGCGCGTCGAGGAAGCGGGTCAGGGCGAGAAACGCCCGGTCGTTCCGCTCCTCCTCGGTGAAGAGCCGCAGCATCGCCTCGAGGCCCACGAGCCCGATCTGCAGGCGTCGCGAGTCGGAGCGGACCCGGTCGTGCGAGCGGACGAGCGAGGCGCCCGTCACGGTTGCGAGCTCGCCCCGCCCCCGGTGGAGCGAGAGCTCGACGTGCGAAAACGGCTCGAGGCGGCCGCCGAAGCGACTCTTCGTGCGCCGCACGCCCTTCGCGATCGCGCCGAGCCGTCCCGAAGCGGCCGTGTAGACGTGGAGAACCCGGTCCGCCTCGGCAAAGGGAAAGGAGCGGAGCACGACCGCCTCGCTGATCGACGGAGCCGCCATGGGACGAGTGTACGAGCCGCGTGGGATGCGTCCCCGCCGCCCCCTCCGGACAGGAGACAGCGCCTGCAACAGAGTGTTGCAAGCTACGAACGACGCTGGCAGTGGGGGCAGAACCAGGTGCCGCGGCCGCCGACCACGATCCGCTCGATCGGCCGGCCGCAGCGGTCGCACGGCTCACCGAGCCTGCCGTAGACGTGGAACTCGTGCTGCATGCCGCCGGGCTCGCCGTCCGGGGTGACATAGGTGCTGAGCGTCGAGCCCTGCCGCTCGATCCCCGTCCGCAGGGCGGCGCGCAGCGCTCGATGCAGCGTCGCGAGCTCGTCCTCGTCGAGCGACCCTGCCGGCCGGAGCGGATGGATTCGGGCCCGCCAGAGCGCCTCGTCGGCGTAGATGTTCCCGACCCCCGCGACGCGACGCTGGTCGAGGAGGAACGCCTTCACCGGCGCCGTACGGCCGGCGGCGAGCGTCGCGAGACGCGCTGCGGTGAACGACGACGCGAGCGGCTCGGGGCCGAGGCGCGTGTCGAGATACGGGCGCAGGTGGCCCTCGTCGAGCAGCTCCCAGGTGCCGAATCGCCGCACGTCGCGATAGCCGATCGCGTCGCCGGTGTCGAGAGCCAGCGTTGCCCGGCGGTAGGCATCGTCGGGCAGATCGCTCCCTGACACGTGCCGGAACGAGCCCGTCATGCGGAGATGGACGACGAGCGTGCGTCCGCTCGAAAGCCGCCAGAGGAGGTACTTGCCGCGCCGGTCGAGCGACTCGACACGCTCGCCGACGAGCGCGTTCGCGACGAGAGCCGGCTCGACGGGCCGGGTCAGGCGGGGATCGACGATCTCCGCCGCCTCGATCGTCGCGCCCTCGACGACCGGAGCGAGACGCCGGCGGATCGTCTCGACCTCGGGCAGCTCCGGCATCGGGGCCATCGTACGGGCGACGCGAACGCAGTACATTCGGGCCGTGTCCGCCCCGGAGACGATCATGCGGGTCGCTACGACGGAGGACGCGCCTGCGATCGAGGCGCTCATGCGGGCCTCGGGAGACGTCCTGTTCCGCCGTTTCTACGACCGGCACCAGGCGGAGAGCGCCGTCCGGTACGTGGCGGCCGTCGACCGGATGATGCTCGAGGACGGCACGTACTTCGTCGTCGAAATGGGCGACGAGCTCGTCGCCTGCGGCGGCTGGAGCCGGCGTGACCGGCTCTACACCGGGAGCGGAGACAGCGACGGCGACGCAAGGCTGCTCGATCCCGCGACGGAGCCCGCGAGGGTGCGGGCGATGTTCACGCGCGCCGACTGGACGCGGCGCGGGCTCGGGCGCCGGATCCTCGAGGCGTGCGAGGACGCGGCCGCCCGCGAGGGCTTCACGCGGCTGACGCTGATGGCGACGCTGCCGGGCGTGCCCCTGTATCGCGCCTACGGCTTCGAGTTGGTCGAGGAGACCCTCGTCACGCTGCCCGACGGCGTCACGCTCGAGTCGATGACGATGGAGAAGCCGGTCACCCGACCAGGCTAGGCTCCGGCCGTGGACCGGTGGGCGACGTTCGACTGCTACGGGACCCTCGTCGACTGGAACGCGGGTCTTGCGGCCGCGCTGGGGGATCCTTCTCTCCTCGCGCGCTACCACGAGGTGGAGCCGGTCGTCCAGGCGGACGACCCGGGCCTCAGCTATCGCGATGTCCTGCGGGAGACGGCCCGCCGCGTCGGCGTCGAGGCGGACCCGGCCGAGACGCTTCCGGGCTGGCCGGTATTCCCGGACGTGCGGCCGGAGCTCGAGTCGGCCCGGTCGCGCGGCTGGCGGCTCGCGATCCTCACGAACTCGGACCGCGACCTCATCGAGGCGTCGATCGAGTCGATCGGCGTGCCCTTCGACCTCGCGGTGGTCGCCTCCGAGATCGGCTCCTACAAGCCCGCGCACCGGCACTGGGAGGCATTTGCCGAGCAGGCCGGGCGGCTGCCCGACGTCCACGTCGCCCAGAGCCACTTCCACGACGTCGTGCCGGCGAACGCGCTCGGCATCCCGACCGTGTGGATCAACCGGCTCGGGGAGCGGGCCGAGCCTCCGCCGACGCGCGAGCTGAGCGGTCTCACCGGTCTTGCGGACACACTCGAGGAGCTCGTCGCGTGACCGATCGGCTGCCGCGCGCGCTTCTGCATCTGGAGGGAGCCGTCGTCGCGTTGGCCGCAATCGTCCTCTACTTCCACCTCGGCTACCCCTGGTGGCTGTTCCTCGTGCTGATCCTCGCCCCCGACCTGTCGATGCTCGGCTACGTTGCGGGACCCTCCGTCGGCCGGGCGACGTACGACGTGGCTCACACCTACGCCTTCCCTGTCACGCTGGTCTCGCTCGGCGTCCTCGCCGACGTCGACGTCGCCACGCAGATCGGGCTGATCTGGGCGACGCACATCGGGGTCGACCGCGCGATCGGCTACGGGCTCAAGTACCGCACCGGCTTCAAGGACACGCACCTCCAGCGCGTCTAGCGCCCTACTCGACGACGTCGAGGAGGATCCCGCGCTCGGCCGGGGCGTCGTCGCCGAGCTCGTACGCGGCCAGGACCGCGGCGACGGCACGTTCCGCCGAGGCGTCGTCGCGTGCATGCACCTCCGCGAGGTCGTCTCCGGCGAGGACGGTGTCGCCGCGCTTCGCGAAGCAGAGCACGCCGACAGCGTGGTCGACCGCGTCGACCTTCGTCCGGCGGCCGGCGCCCAGCTCGAGCGCCACCAGGCCGACGGCGCGAGCGCCGACCCGCCGGACGACCCCGTCGCGCGACGAAGGGACGGAGCGCCGCACGGGCGCACGCTCGAGCGCCGCGGGATCGGGATCGCCGCCCTGCGCCGCGATCCAGCGCTCGTAGGCGTCGAGCGCGCTCCCGTCCGCGACGGCCGCTTCCGCTCTGCGCCTTCCCTCGTCGACGTCGATGCCGAGGTCGGAATGGGCGAGCAGCCGCGCGCAGGCGTCGAGCACGAGCTCCGTGAAGTCCTCCGGGCCGTCCCCGCGGATCGTGTCCCGCGCCTCGTCGATCTCGAGCGCGTTGCCGACCGCCCGGCCCAGCGGCTGGTCCATGTCGGTGAGCAGGCAGGTCACCTCGCGGCCGGCGCGGACGCCGATGTCGCGCATCTGCTCGGCGAGCACGCGCGCGTCGTCCAGCGTCCGCATGAACGCGCCGTCGCCGACCTTGACGTCGAGCACGATCGCCTCTGCGCCCGCGGCGAGCTTCTTCGACATGATCGAGCTCGCGATCAGCGGGACGATGTCGACGGTGGCCGTCACGTCTCGTAGCGCGTAGAGCTTCTTGTCCGCGGGGACGAGGTCGGCGGTCTGCCCGACGATCGCGACGCCGACGTCCCGCAGCTGGGTGACGAGCTCCTCGGTGGTGAGCTCGACGCGGTACCCGGGGATCGACTCGAGCTTGTCGAGCGTCCCGCCCGTGTGGCCGAGCCCGCGTCCCGACATCTTCCCGAGCGGGACGCCGCACGCCGCGACGACCGGCCCGACCGCGATCGACGTCTTGTCCCCCACCCCGCCCGTCGAATGCTTGTCGACGACCTTTCGTCCCAGGAGCGCGCGGAGGTCGATCGTGTCGCCGGAGCGGATCATCGCGTCGGTGAGCGCATCCGTCTCGGCGCCGCTCAGGCCCTTGAAGTAGACGGCCATGCACCACGCCGCCATCTGGTAGTCGGGCACCTCGTCGCGCGCGTACGCGAGGATCAGCTCTGCAAGCTCGTCGGGGTCGTGCTCCCGCCCGTCGCGCTTCTGCTCGATCAGCTCCGCCGGGCGGGTCATCGTGCCTTCCTACCAGAGCCGCGGACGCCCCCGCCTCCTGTGGCTCGCTCGGCACGACGGCGAACAGCCCGATTGGGCTGCGCCCCCACCGGGCCGCCCCAGAGCGCAAGTTGCAACTTGTAACTTGCGCTGCTGAGTCGCGCCGCGCGGGAGTCACGGTCTCGGTACGAAACCGTCGCGATGACGGCACGTGTGAGCGGCGACGATGGGACGATGGTCGTCTCGTCGGTCAGGACCGACATCCGTGTCGTCCGCTTCATCCGTCGCTTCGAGCCACGATCGCCGAGTGTTGCCGCTGTCGTCCGCGCGACCGGGATGTTCTGCGACAAGAGCGGCTTGACCCGCCCGTCGTACCAGCAGGTCCGTCTCCTCGTACACGGGGCGCGCGACCGGCGCGGCCGGCGGCGCGCCGCGGCCCGGCTTCTCCTCGAGGTCGATCTCCGCGCGCGGCCGCCAGGCGACGTCGAGTACCTGCTCGGCGATCCTCGCCGAGCGCCCCGTGCGCGTCGGCCTTGACCCAAGTTGCAACTTGCAACTTGGACGCCGGGTCGAACACCGCCGGGCGCCAAGTCGCGGCGAAAGCTACCGCTCGACGATCGGCCGGCCCGGGGCGCCCTTGCCGGGGTGCTTCGCGCCGAGCCAGGCGCACACCGTCGCGCCGACATCGCCGAACTCGCCGTCCTCGTGGATCCGGCCGGCGGCGTTCTTCCCGGCCGCGTAGGCGAGGAGCAGCGCGTGCTCCCGCGAGTGGTCGGTCGAGGCCGTGGTCGGATCGCAGCCGTGGTCCGAGGTGAGGACGAGCAGGTCGCTGTCGCGGAGCGCGTCGAGGATGTCGGGCAGCCGCCGGTCGAAGTCCTGCAGGCAGCGGTGGAAGTTCACCGGGTCGTTGCGGTGTCCCCAGAGCTGGTCGGTCTCGACGAGGTTCACGAAGACGAGTCCCGAGTCGACGTTCTCGAGCAGCTCGATCGTGCGGGTAATGCCCTCGACGTTCGACTTCGTCGGGAAGGACTCGTCGATGTCGCAGCCCGCGAAGATGTCCGAGATCTTCCCCACGCCGTACGTCGTCTGCCCCGCGTCGCGCACGGCCGTCAGGTAGTTCGGCCGCCTCGGCTCGAGGGAGAAGTCGTGGCGGTTCGGGGTGCGCTCGTAGTGGCCGGGGTCGCCGACGAACGGCCGCGCGATCACGCGTCCCACGGCGTGCTTGCCGGTGAGGATCTCGCGCGCGACCCGGCAGCCCTCGTACAGCTCCTCGAGCGGGATCGTCTGCTCGTGCGCGGCGATCTGGAAGACCGAGTCGGCCGACGTGTAGACGATCCACTTCCCGGTTCGCTGGTGCTCCTCCCCGAGCTCCTGGATGATCTCCGTGCCCGAGGCGGGCTTGTTGCCGATCACGCCGCGGCCGGTCCGGTTCATGAACGGGTCGATCACCTCGTCCGGGAAGCCGTAGGGATACGTCGGGAAGGGCGTGGGCGTGACGACGCCCATCAGCTCCCAGTGGCCCGCGGTCGTGTCCTTCCCCTTCGAGCGCTCGACGAGGCGGCCGGCGACGGCGGGGGCGTACGGCTGCGGCGGGCAGCCCTCGAGCTCCTCGACGTTGCCCAGCCCGAGTGCCTCGAGGTTCGGCAGATCGAGCCCGCCGACGGCCTTCGCGACGTTCGCGAGCGTGTTCGAGCCCTCGTCTCCGTAGTCGGCGGCGTCAGGCAGCTCGCCGGCGCCGACGGCATCGAGCACGATCACACAGGCACGGGCCATGGTCGAGCTATCCTAGTCGGGCGATGGACACGGTCCTCGGCCTCGTCGAGCTCTTCTTCTACGTCCTCGGCGTGCTCGCGCTCTCGATGGCGCTGACCTGGGTTGTGATCAAGATCTCCCCCTCGGAGAGCGCGAAAGAGCAAAAGGCCCAGGCCGAGGGGAACAGCTAACCGCGCCGCCCGCAGCGGGCAGTCAGCCGGCAAGTCGTTGCGGCGGCGAAGCCGACGCCTTCAGGGAGCTGCCCCGCCGCACGCGGCGATGAAGCGGCGGAATCCGCGCGAGCGGATTCCGCTTCGCGAGCGGTCGAAAGAGCAGAAGGCCCAGGCCGACGGAAACAGCTGGCCGGGGCTCACACCAGCGCCCGCTCGGCGTCGGCGAGCGGCGTGTACGGCAGGCCGTGCGCGTCGGCGACCGCCTCGTACGTGAGCTTCCCGGAGAGGGTGTTGACGCCCTTCGCAAGCGTCGCATCGTCGGCGATCGCCTGCGAGAGCCCCTTGTCCGCGATCGCCTCGACGTACGGGAGCGTCACGTTCGTGAGCGCCTTCGTGGAGGTGACCGGAACCGCGCCGGGCCTGTTCGCGACGCAGTAGTGGACGATCCCGTCGACCACGAAGACGGGGTCGTCGTGCGTCGTCGCGTGCGAGGTCTCGAAGCAACCGCCCTGGTCGATCGCCACGTCGACGAGCACCGCCTGCGGCCGCATCAGGGGAAGCATGTCGCGGGTGACGAGCTTGGGCGCCCGGGCGCCCGGGACGAGCACGGCGCCGATCACGAGATCGGCGTCCGCGAGCACCTCCTCGATCTGGAGGCGGTTCGACATCGCGAGCGTCACGCGACCGTCGAGCGCGATCTCGAGCTCCCGCATCCGGTCGACGGACTTGTCGAGCACCCACACGTCCGCCTGCATGCCGAGCGCGATGATCGCGGCGTTCAGGCCGACGACGCCGCCGCCGAGGACGATCACCTTCGCGGGGGGCACGCCGGGGACGCCGCCGAGCAGGATGCCGCGCCCGCCGTGTGCCTTCTCGAGCGCCCAGGCGCCCATCTGGGGCGCGAGCCGGCCGGCCACCTTGCTCATCGGCGCGAGCAGGGGCAGACGCCGGTCGGGGGTCTCGACGGTCTCGTACGCGACCGCGGCGATCCCCGAGTCGAGCAGCGCGCGCGTGAGCGGCTCGTCCGCGGCGATGTGGAGGTAGGTGAACAGCGTCAGGTTCTCGCGGAGGTAGCCGTACTCCGAGGCGATCGGCTCCTTCACCTTGAGGAGGAGCTCGGCCGAGGACCACACCTCGTCGACCGAAGCGAGGTGAGCGCCGACCGCGGCGTACGCCGCGTCGGCGAAGCCCGAGCCGATTCCCGCTCCCTGCTCGACGACCACCTCGTGGCCGCGTCGGACGAGCTCGAGCGCCCCGGCCGGCGTCAGCGCGATCCGGTGCTCCTGCGACTTGATCTCTTTCGCGACGCCGATCCGCACGGCGCGCGTGACGATAGCGCACCACCTGCGCCGGGAGCACCGGGGCGGCTATGCGCGGCCCGCTGCCAGCCGCCCCGCTGCGAACGCAGCGGCGAAGAACCACTGGTCGTCCTCCGGGCCGCGGCCCATGTGCGAGAGGGGCAGCGACGCGCACGCCTCTTCCCAGCCGGTCACGTCCACCCCGACGACGTCGACGCCCTCCGGCGGGGACAGGCCCTCGGGCCACGCAACGCGCACGTCACCGAGGGAGAGCTCGAGGGCCGAGCGCGTGTGGTGCGAGAGCCCCTGGTGACGCTCGCGGTCGTCTGCGAACGAGACGCGGGCGGCGACGACGGCCCGCCCGCCGAGCGCAGCGGTGGCGTTCGCAGCGTCGGCGACGGCGAGCCCGCCGTGGCCGAAGCGGGAGCCCGTGCCCACGATTCCCGGACCGATCCCGCAGACCACGGCCTCGGCGCCCCGGGCCCGCGCCTGCGTCAGCGCCGAGGCGACCGTGACGCACTGGAGGTCGCCGTCGAGGCACGGGGCGACGGCGATCGTGGTCTCGAGCAGCTTCCGGGCCTTGAGCGTCCGCACGGTGTCCGAGAGCGAGATCGGCAAGGCGCCGCCGCCCAGCTGGACGTAGACGACGCGACGGCCGGCCAGCGCCGCGCAGATCGGCGCGAGCTGGCTGTGCAGCCCGCTGCAGACGACCGGCAGGCCCGCGAGGCGCGCAGGATCGTATCCCTGCTCCTCCTCCGCGAACCGGCCCGCGAGCTGGCCCGGTGCGTACGGGAGGGTCATGACGTGGGCGCGCTCGGCGGCGGGGAGCTCGAGCCCGCGCGTGAGGTTCGCGTAGAGGACGTCGAAGCCGCCGGAGCCGAGGCCGAGCTCGACGGCCTGCCCATTGACGAGCACGACGTCCCCCAACTCCACTCCACCGGTCAGGCGCGGGTATGCGATGCACGGCCGCCCGTCGACCTCGAGGCGCACGATCCCGTCGAGCCGCTCCCCGATCGTGCTGACCGTCCCCCAGCGGAGCCCGAGGGGCATCAGGCGTCCACGGGCTCGCGCGCCGCGTCGACGATCGCGAGCGTGACGTCGACCATCCGCTCGAGGTCGTCCACCGCGATCCGCTCGTCCGGGGTATGGATGTCGACCATGCCGTTCGCGAGGTTCGCGCAGGGGAGCCCGCGCTCGTTGAAGACGTTCGCGTCGGCAGCGCCGCCGGAGAGCGCAAGCCGCGGCTCGAAGCCGGCCCGCCGGAGGCCCTCGCTTGCCAGCCGCACCGGGGCAGAGTCCGCCCGCAGCCGGTAGCCGCGGTACTTTGGCTCGATCGCCGTCTCGAGCGTGCAGTCCGAGACGGCCGCGGCGTAGGCCGCTGCGTCGACGAGCTGCTGGACGACCTCGCTGACGCGGGCGAAGTCGTGCGAGCGCACCTCCGCCTGGAGCTCGCACCACTCGGGGACGACGTTCCGCGCGGAGCCTCCGTGGACGAGCCCGACGTTCGCGCTCGTCAGGTCGTCGATCCTCCCGAGCGGCATGTCGACGATCGCGCGCGCGGCAGCGAGGATTGCGGAGCGCCCCTCCTCCGGGTACATGCCCGCATGCGAGGGGCGGCCGTGGAAGCGCAGGACGAGCTCCTGGGCGGACGGCGCGCCGAGCACGATCTCGCCGATCGGCGCGGCCTGGTCGTAGACGAACCCGACCTCCGCGCGGAGCTGGGAGACGTCCAGCGCCGTCGCGCCGAGCAGGCCGATCTCCTCTTTCGGCGTGAAGACGAGCTCGATGCCCGGATGCGGCCGGCCCTCGACGACGACGCGCCGCGCGGCCTCGAGCATCGTGACGACGGCGGCCTTGTTGTCCGCGCCCAGGATCGCGCCGCCCGCGTTGCGCACGACGCCGTCCTCGTCGAGGGCGGGCTCGAGCGGCCCCTCGAGCGGGACCGTGTCGAGGTGCGCACAGAAGAGGAGCGGCACTCCCCCGTCCACCGCCGGCGGGATGCGGCAGACGACGTTCCCGGTGCTCGACCCGAGTCTGGCCGCCGCGTCGTCCTCGTGCCATTCGAGCCCGAGCCGGTCGAGCTCCCGGGTGACCCGGTCGGCGACGAGCCGCTCCTCCCCCGGCGGGCTCGGGATCGCGCAGAGCTCGAGGAACAGGTCGACGAGCGGCGACGTCAGCGGCGTCTGCTGCACGCCGCGACGGCCTCAGTGGGCCGCGGCGCGCACGCCGGTTCGCGCGCGGCTGCGGTCGAGCGCCGCCGCGACGAACTCGCGGAACAGCGGCGCCGGCCGGGTCGGCCGGGACTTGAACTCGGGGTGGAACTGGCTCGCGACGAACCACGGGTGGTCGGCGAGCTCGACGATCTCCACCAGCCGGCCCTGCTGGAAGGTTCCCGAGACCACGAGCCCGTGCTCGACGAGCTGGTCGCGGTAGGCGTTGTTCACCTCGTAGCGGTGCCGGTGCCGCTCGTGGATCACCGCCTCGTCGTAGATGTCCCGCGCGCGCGTCCCCTCCGCGAGCTCGACCGCCTGCGCGCCGAGCCGCATCGTCCCGCCGAGCTCCTCGATCTCCTTCTGCTCGGGGAGGAGGTCGATCACGGGGTGCGGCGTCTCGGGGTCCATCTCCGTCGAGTTCGCGCCGTCGAGCGCGGCGACGTTGCGTGCGAACTCCGAGACGGCGACGTGCATGCCGAGGCAGATCCCGAGGTAGGGGATCCCGCGCTCACGCGCCACCTGGCACGCGAGGATCTTCCCCTCCCATCCGCGGGAGCCGAACCCGCCGGGGACGAGCACGCCGTCCACCTGCTCGAGCTCGCGGGCGGCCTCCTCGTACGACATGTGCTCGGCGTCCACCCACGTCACACGGACCCGTGAGCCGCTCGCGACGCCCGCGTGCTTCAGCGCCTCGTGCACGGAGAGGTACGCGTCGTGAAGCTTCACGTACTTCCCGACGAGCGCGATCTGCACCTCTTCGTGCTGCTCTCCGATGCGGTCGGTCAGCTCCTTCCATTCCGACAGGTCGGCCGGCGGCGTGGTGAAGCCGAGCCGGTCGCAGACGTACGCGTCGAGGCCTTCCTCCGCGAGGTGCTCGGGGACGAGGTAGACGTCGGGCATGTCCGGCGAGGAGAACACGGCCCGCGGATCGATGTCCGCGAAGAGCGCGATCTTGTCGCGGATCTCCTCCGAGAGGAGGTCCCGCGAGCGGCAGACGACCGCGTCGGGGTGGATGCCGATGCGGCGCAGCTCGTTGACTGAGTGCTGCGTCGGCTTCGTCTTCAGCTCGCCGGCCGCGTCGATGAACGGCACGAGCGTGACGTGGAGGTACAGCACGTTCTCGGCGCCGACCTCCCGGCGGAACTGGCGGATCGCCTCGAGGAACGGGAGCGACTCGATGTCGCCCACCGTGCCGCCGATCTCGGAGATCACGACGTCCGCCGGGTCGGAGGTCGCGCCCCGGCGGATCCTGCTCTTGATCTCGTTCGTGATGTGGGGGATCACCTGGACCGTCGCGCCCAGGAACTCGCCCCGGCGCTCCTTGCGGAGCACCGTGTCCCAGATCGCGCCCGCGCTGTGGCTCGCGTTGCGCGAGAGGTTCTCGTCGACGAACCGCTCGTAGTGGCCGAGGTCGAGGTCGGTCTCCGCCCCGTCCTCCGTGACGAACACCTCGCCGTGCTGGAAGGGGCTCATCGTCCCGGGGTCGACGTTCAGGTACGGGTCGAACTTCTGCGCACGCACGCGGAGCCCGCGGGCCTTCAGCAGGCGGCCGAGCGAGGCGGCGACGATCCCCTTGCCGAGCGCCGATACGACCCCGCCCGTGACGAAGACGTACCTGGTCGCCGGCCCTTCGGTCACGGGTACCGCCCGAGTGCGTCGATCTCTCTGAGCCCGGGTGTCGACTCGATCAGCCCGCCGAGCGAGCGGCGGTCTGCGAGGACGGTGAGGGCCACGAGCGCGCCGATCGCGCCGATTCTCCGCGGGCCGCTCGAACGCCTCACGGAATGCAAACCTAGCACGGCGCCGAGCGCGTTCGAGCCTGCGTCGCCGAGCATCGTCATCTCGCGATGATCGTACGGCGCGAGCAGGACGGCCACGGCGAGCGCCCCGCGGGGCGCGCCGCGAAGGAGGACCGCGCCGAGCAGGAACGCCTTGATCGCCCGACCGGGCCGCGTGTCGAGCTGGTTGAGGACGTTCGCGCAAAGCGCGACGAGCACCGCGCCGGAGAGCGAGCGCGTCCGCCAGAGCGCCCACAGCGGGATCCCGACGAGCTTCAGCGTGCCCGTCGTCGCGCCCGCGCGCAGATGCGCGCGGAAGCCGCGCTCCGCCCCGCTCCAGAGGTCGTCTGCAAGGCCCAGGGCGGCGACCGGCGCGACCGCGGGAGCGCCGAGTGCGACGACCGCGCCGACGAGTGGGAGCCGCAACCCCCGGTGGTTGACGGCGTTGGGGCCGCACGCGAGCACCAGGTCGAGCAGCTGGCGCCCGCGGTGCGCGAAGCCTGCGACATCGCGTCCGGTCGCTCGGTGACCGAGGTCGAGCTCGGCCTCCCGGACGTCGAGCCCCGCGCGGAGTGCGTCGATCGTCATCCGCGTCTCGACGCCGAAGCCCGCGGCGACGGGGAAGACGGCTGCTCGCGCCCGCTCGGACAGGTACCGCTGCCCGGAGAGCGGCTCCTCGACCCGCCGTCCCGTGCGGGCCTGGACGAGGGCTCGGGCGACGCCCTTCGCGAGCCCGAAGCCACCGCCGGCGGGGCGCGGGCGCGCGAAGCGGGCGACCGTGAGCTCCCCGCCGCTCTCGGCGAGTGGGCGCAGGTCGCCCTCGACGTCCGCGTCGCAGAGCAGCAGCGGGCCGGGAGCGCACTCCTGCTCGGTGAGCGTGAGCGCCTGCCCCTTCCCGCGGCGCGGGAGCGCCACGACGCGCGCGCCCGCCGCCTCGGCGGCCGCCGCCGTCCGGTCACGCGAGCCGTCGTCGGCGACGACCACCTCGGCGCCCGGGAACGCCTCGCGCAGGCGCGAGACCGCATGCGCGATTCGCTCCTCCTCGTCGCGTGCGGCGACGAGCACGACGAGGGGGCTCACTCGCCGGGTGCCGCGAGAGGTGCGACGGGCAGGACGCCGTCGACGGCGTCCCGGCCGAGCCCGTAGCTCCCCGGCCGCGCCCCCTCGAGGAGGAACACGAGCGCCACGTCGCCGACCGCCGTGTCGACGGCGTCGACGGTGGAGAGCCCGCTCGCCCTGAAGGGCGGCACCGCGCTCGGGCTCGCGTTGCTCTCCTCGACGCCGACGCTCGGCACCGAGGCCGAAGCGAGCCCGGAGTAGAGCCCCGTGAGGAAGTCTTCCGTCTCCCCTTGCTGCGGACGGGCGGGCCGGGCCACGACGACCGCGTCGAGGGGTGTCTTCGAAAGCCCGAGCTGCTCCTCGACGAGCACCGACGAAAGCCGGTCGAGCACGGGGGTCTGGCCGCCTGCGACGAGCTCGCGCGCGATCGCGCCGCCGAGGCGGCCGCGCCGTTCGGCCCCGGCGAGGTCGCGCGTGTCGGGGTCTGCGCGGAGGAGCTTGTCGACGGCCGCCGGGTCGACCGGCACCCGGATCGCCCGGAGCCGCACGATCCGCCCGCCCGCGTCGGCGACGGTCCGCCGGATCGTGCCCGCGAGCGACTGGTCGACCGAGCCGACGAACACGACGCCGACGGCCGTCCCCGCGAGGCGCTTGCGCACGAGGCTCGCGTAGGTCGTTTCCGCGAAGTCGTCGAGCGCGTCTCCGCGCCGCTCGGCGCTCGCGGCGCGCGCGTTCGCGGAGTCGCTGTCAGCCCGCAGCTCGTCGATCCGCGCCTCGAAGTTCTTGCGCTCGGCGTCGTTGACGAACCCGCGCCCGGACAGGCCGACGCCCACGAAGATCCCGATCACGAGCGCGACGAACACCGCGGCGAGCGACGCGACGTGGTAGCGCAGGTCGAACATCGCCGCAGTCTCGCAGAGCCCTCGAGGGGCCGTCCCTCAGCGCGCCAGGACCGCTCCGAGCCGCTCGATCCCCTCGTCGATCGAGCCCTCGTCGACGAGGCTGAACGAGAGCCGGACCGTGTCCGAGCCCCGGCCGTCGGCGAAGAAGAGCGTGCCGGGCACGATGCCGACCCCCTCCTCGGCAGCGCGCTGCGCGAGGTGCTCGGAGTCACTCCCCGGCGGCAGCGTCAGCCAGGAGAAGAATCCGCCGTGCGGGCATGTCCAGACCGCCCCGGGCGGCATCGCACGCTCGAGGGCCGCGAGCATCCGCTCGCCCTTCCGCCGGTAGAGCGCGCGCGAGCGCACGAGCTGCTCGTCGACCCAGCCGCGGCGAACGGACTCCTCGTAGAGCCGCTGGCCGAGCGCGCCCGCGCACTGGTCGGTGTTCTGCTTGGCCGAGACGAGCCGGGCGGACACGTCGGCCGGCCCGACCGCCCAGCCGTGCCGGACGCCCGGGAAGAAGGTCTTCGACGTCGTGCCGATCTGCACGACGACGTCGGGAGCGAGGCTCCAGAGGCTCTGCACGGGCTCGCCGGCGAAGCCGAGCTCGCGATAGGCGACGTCCTCGACGATCAGAAGCCGGTAGCGTCGGGCAAGGTCGACGAGCAATCCGCGCCGCTCCGCGGAGAGGCTGACTCCGGCGGGATTCTGGTGGTCGGGGATCGTGTAGACGAGCTTCGGCCGCAGGCCGCCGCCGAGCCGCCGCTCGAGCTCCTCCACGTCGAGGCCGTCGTCGTCGAGGGGAACCGCCTCGAGCGTCGCCTCGAAGCCACGGAACGCCTGGAGCGCGCCGAGGTACGTCGGCCCTTCGACCACGACGACGTCGCCGGGATCGACGAACGACTTCGCGAGGAGCTCGAGCGCCTCGATCGCGCCGCTCGTGACGCACAGCTCGTCCTCGCCGGGGCGCCGCCCCTCGAGCGCCTCCAACCTGCCTGCGACGACGTCGAGCGTGCTCGCGAGCCCGCGCGTCGGGGCGTACTGGAACGCGCTCGCCTCGCCCGACTCGGCGAACTCCCCGAGCAGCGCCGCGATGCGCTCTCGCGGGAACGTCTCCGGGTCGGGGAAGCCTCCGGCGAAGGAGATGACGTCCGGCCTCCCGAGAAACGCGAGGACAGAGGCGATTCCGTCGCCGACGTCCCCAAGGGCGCGGCTCGCGACGGCGTCGTCCCACCGTCCCAGCTCGGGCGTCGTCGCCACGTGGCCCATGCTACAAGCCGAGCCCGTTCGCGATCGCACGCGAGATCGACTCGATCACGTTGCGGAGCGCCGGCGACGCGACCACGGCGCCGACGATCGCCGCGACGCCGATCGCGCCGAAGACCGCCAGCGGCCAGATCCCGACGTGACGGCTGACGAGCCGCGAGACGCCCTTGGCGTCGACGAGCGACTCACCCACCTTGAGCCGCGTGACGAAGGTGGACGCCATGCCCGCCCGGTCGCGCTCGAGGAACTCGACGAGGTTGAAGTGCGTGCCGACGGCGACGATCAGCGAAGCGCCCTTCTCGTGCGCGAGCTGGAGCGCGAGGTCCTCGCTGATCCCGGGCGCCTCCACCGTGACGAAGTCGAGGCCGAGGCGACGCAGCCGCGCGGCCCCCGGCGCCCCACCGCCCGCGTAGGCGTGGACGACGAGCTCCGCGGGGCTGCGCAGAGCCTCGTCCGAGACGGAGTCGAAGTCCCCGACGATCACGTCCGCCTCGAGGCCCGCCTCGCGGAGCGCGTCGGCGCCGCCGTCGACCGCGACGACGACGGGCCGGAAGTCGCGGATATACGGGCGCACCATCCGCAGGTCGGACTTGTAGCCGGGGCCGCGCGCGACGACGAGGACGTGGCGGTCGCGGAAGCGCGTGCGGAGCGTCGGCAGCACGAACCCCGCCGCGAGGCTCTCCGCCTCGTCGCGCAGGTGGAGCAGCGTGTTCTCGGCGAACGCCTCGAGCGCCTCCGAGAGCCGGCCCTGCTGCTCGGCCAGGGCCGTCTCCAGCGTCGTCGCGTCGAGCTCCGTGCCCGCCGCGAGGAGCGTGCCGTCGCGCCAGACCTGTCCGCGCGCGACCCGCACCACCTCCCCGTCGGAGAGATCGTCGAAGAGCGGCGCGCCGGGAGCGTCGACGAGCCGCACGCCCGCGCGGACGAGCTCGAGCGGCCCGGCGTTGGGGAACCGTCCGCTGGACGAGGGCGCGACGTTGACGACGACCCGCACGCCGGTCTCCACGAGCTCCTCGGCGGAGACGCGGTCGAGGTCTGCGTGGTCGACGATCGCGACGTCCTCGGGCCGCAGGCGCTTGACGAGGTCCTTCGTCCGCCGACCGAGGCGCGCCGGCCCGGAGACCTCGCCGTTCACTGCCCCTCTGCGGTGACCGCCGCCACGAACTCCTCCCCGCCCAGCATGCGCTCCAGCTCGTCGCGCCGCTCGGCGTCGTCGAGCGCCGCGATCCGGGTGTGCGTCGGGTCGCCGGGGACCTTCTCCACGCGCAGGTGCTGGTCGGCCGCGCTCGCGATCTGCGGCAGGTGCGTGATCGTCAGCACCTGCGCACGCTCCGCGAGACGCCGCAGGACGCCTGCGACGCGATGCGCCGTCTCCCCGCCGACCCCGGCGTCGAGCTCGTCGAGCACGACTGTCTCGCCACCGGCGACGGCCGCGATCGCGAGCGCGATCCGCGACAGCTCGCCGCCCGACGCGGTCTCCGAGACCGGCGCAAGCGGGAGGCCCGCGTTCGGCCGCACGAGGAACACCGCCTCGTCCGCGCCGGTTGGGCCCGGCTCGCGCGGGGCGAGCTCCACACGAAACTCGCCGTCGCCGAGGCCGAGATCGGCGAGCTCGCGCGCGACGGCGTCCGCGAACGGGTGGGCCGCCTCCCGACGCGCCGCCGCGAGCGCGTCCGCGGCGCCCGAGAATCGCGTTCGCGTCTCCTCGAGCTCCGCCCGCGCGCGCTGCGTGGGATCGGCGCCGGCCGCGAGGGCCTCGAGCTCCGGTAACGCCGCCCCACGGCGCTCGAGCAGCTCGTCGAGGGTCGCGGCGCGGTAGCGGCGCCGCAGGTCGGCGATCCGGTCGAGGCGCTCCTCGACTTCCGCCGCGCGCGTGGGATCGGCGTCGAGCGCGTCCGCGAAGCGCCGGAGGTCGGCCGCGACCTCACCGAGCCGGAGGGAGGCGTCGCGCAGCTCGTCCACCGCGGCGGCGAGCTCGGGCGCGACGCGCGCCGGTCCCGCGAGGGCCTGCTCGGCGGCGGCCGCCAGCGCACGCGCTCCCTCGCCGTCCTCGGGGTCGATCGCCGCGAGCGCCGCCGCCACCCCGTCTCCCAGCTCGGAGACGTGGCGGCTCCGCTCGGCCTCGCGCCGGAGCGCGTCCTCGTCTCCGGCGGCCAGGCCCTCGGTGTCCTCGACGAGCGCCGCGAGCTCCGCGAGGCGCGACTGCTCCGCATCGGCGCCCTGCTCGAGCTCGGCGAGCCGCCGCGAGACAGCCTGGAGCGCCCGCCAGGCGGCGCGCGCCTCGCCGCGGCGGGCCGCCTGCTCGGGGCCGACGAAAGCGTCGAGGAGCTCGAGCTGGTGCGCGGGCCGCGCCAGGCGCCGCTGCGCGAACTGCCCCGAGAGTGCGAGCAGCCGCTCGGTCGCCGCGACGAGGTCTTCCCGTGCGACGCTCCGGCCCCACGCATAGGCCCGCGAGCGTCCGTCCGCGCCGACGCGGCGCGCGACGACGAGCCCCGGCTCGTCCTCCGGCCGGAGGTCCCGCAGGGCCTCGAGGCCCTCCTCGTCGAAGAAGCCGTCCGGCACGTCGAGCTCCGCCTCGACGAACGCCTCGGCCGCTGCGGCACCGACCGACGCAGTGTCGCCTTTCGCACCGAGCAGCAGCCCGATCGCCTGGGTGACGATCGTCTTGCCCGCACCGGTCTCGCCGGTCAGCGCGACGAGGCCCGGGTCGAGCTCGAGCTCGGCCTCGCGGATCAGGACGAGGTTTTCGATCCGCAGCCTCCGCAGCACGGAGTGATCGTAGACAGGCGCCGGTGCGGCCGACAGGTGTCCCGTGCGGTCGTCTGCACAGCATGATCGTGACGTCGGCGCAGCCGGCAGTCATCTTCAGGGACGTACCCGTGCAACGGGCGAAGCCGGCCGCACGGGGGTTTGCGGCATCCGTTACGCGAGAGCGGAACGGATGCTCGCAGGCAAGCTCAGGTGGAGAAGCTCTCGCGGTAGCGCCGGACGAAGGTCGCCTCGGGGAGCGTCGCGAGGAGCGAGCGGGCATCGCCCAGGCGGATCGCGATCCGTCCGTCCCTCCGCGCCTCCCCCACCCGGTGCCCGTCGACGAGCACGACCACGGGAACGTCGGTCGTGCGGTTCCAGATCACGACCTCCTTGCCCCGCGGCACCACGAGCGGGCGGGCGTGCAGGGAGTGCGGCGCGACGAACGTCGTCGCGAGCGCGTCGATCCCCCACATCAGCACCGGCCCGCCGTTCGAGAGGTTGTAGGCGGTCGACCCCGAGGGCGTCGAGCAGATGATCCCGTCGCAGGGGACGAGACCGAGGTCCTCTCCGCCGACTGCCCACTCCAGCTCCACCATCCGGCCGAGCTCGCCGGAGGTGACGACGACGTCGTTCACCGCGACATCGACGGTCTCGCCGTTCGCCGCGGCGGGCTCGACCTCCACCTCGAGCGTGGGCAGCTCGACGGTCACGAAGTCGCCCGAGAACGCGCGGGCCAGCCCTTCCTCGAGCTGGTCCGGCTGCATCGAGCTCAGGAAGCCGACGCGGCCGAAGTTCACGCCGAGCACGGGCACGCCCGTGCCGAGGTACATGCGGAGCGCGCGCAGCATCGTCCCGTCGCCGCCGAGGACGACCACGAGCTCCGCGTCCGCCGGGCTCCCGCTTGCCGCGAGGCCGTGCTGGGCCGCCTCGTCGGGCGTCACGATCAGCCCGACACCCGTCCTCCGCGCGAGCGCGACGAGCCGCTCGACCCCATCGCCGACTTGCTCCGCCCGACCATGCGTCACGACGGCCGCCCGCGCGACCCGCCCCCGCTCAGCCGACGGCGGCGACGATCCGGCGCTCGAGCTCATCGGGGTCGGAGGGCTCCTCGCTCGCGATCAGGTGGACGACGAACTCCCGGTTCCCCTTCGGCCCCGGGTGGCCCGAGTCTACGATCCCCGCGACGCGTGCCGCCCAGCCCTCGGCCGCCGCGCAGAAGTCGCGCAGGACGCGCCGGTGCACCTCGGGGTCGCGCACGACGCCTCTCGGCGCGTCGCCACGCCCCGCCTCGAACTGCGGCTTCACGAGTACCAGCGCTTCCCATCTCGTTACGGCGAGGCGGATGGAGGGCGGCAGGACGCGCGTCGCGGAGATGAACGACACGTCGCACGTGATCAGCTCGGGGGCGAACGGCAGCGCCACGAGCGTCCGCGCGTTCACGCGCTCGAGCACGATCACCCGGTCGTCGCCGCGCAGCCGCGGGTGGAGCTGGCCGTGCCCCACGTCGAGCGCGATCACACGCGCGGCCCCGCGCTGGAGCAGGCAGTCGGTGAAGCCGCCCGTCGAGGCGCCGAGATCGAGGCAGTGCCTGCCGCGCGGATCGACCCCGAGCGCGTCGAGCGCGTGGGCGAGCTTCTCGCCGCCCCGCGAGACGAACTCCGGCAGCCGGCGCACCTCGAGCTCCACGTCGTCCGTGACCTGCTGGCCCGGCTTCGCGTACCCGGGGACGAGCCCCGCGAGCACGAGCGCCTGCGCCTGCGAGCGGCTCTCCGCGAGCCCCCGCTCGACGAGCGCGACGTCGAGACGCTTCTTCTCCATGCCCCGGATCATGTCGCGCTTGACCCGGCGTGCGAAGATGCGTCCCGTGCAGCGCGCGCTCGCCATCGCCGCCGTCGTGCTCGCCGCGGGGCTCTCCGTCGCGGCTGCGGGCTGCGGAGGCGACGACACGTCCGACGCCGAGCAGTGGGCCGACGACGTCTGCACGGAGCTGAACACGTGGGCGGACAGCGTGACCACCACGATCACCGGCGTCCTGTCGCAGGGCCTCGGGATCACGCGGGACGACCTCAGCTCTGCCGCGAACCAGGCCTCGGCCGCGACGACGCGGCTCGTCGACGGGCTCAAGGAGATCGGGCCGCCGGACACGGACTCCGGCGAGCAGGCCCAGCAGGCGCTCGAGCAGGCCGGCGACCAGGTCGAGCAGCACGCCGACAAGGCGCGGAGCCTCGTCGAGGGCGCCTCCTCGTCGGGGTCGGGCCTCGCCGACGTCGCCCGCTCGGTGCTCGTCGAGATCGGCGCCGCGGCGGACGCGGTGAAGAGCGCCCTCGGCTCGATCGGGGAGGCGGGCGACGACATCAAGAGCGGCATCGAGGACAGCGACGCCTGCCAGAAGCTGAGCGACCGCGACTTCGCGAGCGGCTGAGGGCGGCGGCTAAGCGGTCCTGACCGCGAGCCCCTCGACGAGCTCGGCGAGGACTGACGTGTCGGCCTCCAGCCCCTCGAGCTTCCCATGGGCACGCAGCGCGGCAGCGCCCGCGAGCCGCCGGGCACCCTCCGCGCCCAGCTCGACCGTGTAGCCGTCGCCGTCGAGCACGTCGTCGACCGCCTGGAAGAGGACGCCCAGCTCCTCCCCGAACGCGCGCCAGGGTCCCTGGTGCTCCGGCGGCACCTCGGCGGCCCACAGGCCGAGCCCGACCGCCGCGGCGAACAGCCGCCCGGTCTTGAGGCGGTGGAGCTCCTCGAGCTGCATCTGGGCGCCCGTGACGTCGAGGTACTGGCCGCCGATCATCCCGAGCGTCGCCTTCGTCAGCTCCTGTGCGACCTCGGGCCTCCCGCAGCGCGCGGCCAGCGCGAGGCCCTGCGCGAGCAACGCGTCGCCGGCGAGCAGCGCGACGGCCTCCCCGAACGCGACGTGCAGGCTGGCGCGCCCCCGCCGCTCGTCGTCGTCGTCGAGCGCGGGGAGGTCGTCGTGCACGAGCGAGAACGTGTGGACGAGCTCGAGCGCGACCGCCGGCTGCAGCGCGGCCTCCGCACTCCCTCCCGCCGCCTCGCAGACCGCGAGACAGAGGACCGGCCGGATGCGCTTCCCGCCGCCGCCGAGCGCATAGCGGATCGGTTCCTCGAGCGCCCCCAGAGTCGGCTCGAGCCGGACGTCCTCGAGGGCTTCCTCGACGAGGGCGCGGAGCTCGTCAGGCGCCCGCATCGGCAGCCTGGCGCGCGCGCTGGAGCTCCGTCTCGATCTCCCGGGCGAGGTCTGCGATCTCCGCGAGCCCGTCCACGGCCTCGTCGACGTCGCCGCCGTCGTCGGCGCTCGCCTCGAGCGCGTCGATCCGGGTGCGGAGCCGCTCGAGCAGCTCCTCCGCCCGCTGGAGGGACTCGTCGGCCGCACTCATGCCGTCTCCCGCCTGATCCGGCCGAGGATGCCGTTCACGAGGCGGGCCGCGTCCTCGGTCGCGTAGCGCTTCGCGAGCACGACGGCTTCGTTGATCGCGACCTCTGCCGGCACCTCTCCCTCCTCGAGCTCGTGCACCCC
>DATBET010000119.1:0-3121 GCA_036558885.1 Gaiella sp. | reverse complement strand
TCGTCACCGACCACCACCGGCCGGGCGACACGCTGCCGGACTGCACCGTGGTCTCCACGCGCCCGTCGGCGTACGGCTGTGCGGAGCTCTCGGGCACCGGCGTCGCATACACGCTCGCGCGCGCGCTCCTCGGCGACGAGCACCCCGCGGTCGCCCGCGCGCTCGACCTCGTCGCGCTCGCGACGATCGCGGACGTCGTGCCGCTCGTCGACGAGAACCGGGCGATCGCCGCCGCGGGCCTTCGGGCGCTCGCGCGGACGGGCCGTCCGGGCCTGCGTGCGCTGATGCGGACGGCGCGGGTCGACCCGGCCGCGGTCGACTCCACCGCGGTGGCGTTCCGGCTGGCTCCCCGGATCAACGCGGCCGGCCGCCTCGGGCGGCCGGACCTCGCGCTCGAGCTCCTCCTGACCGAGGACCGCGACGAAGCGGACCGGCTGGCCGCACAGCTCGAGGAGCTCAACCGCGAGCGCCAGGGAGTCGAGGAGCGGATCCTGCGCGAGGCGGTAGCGCTCGTGGAGTCGTGGCCGGACGAGAGGCGGGCGCACCGAGGCTACGTGCTCTGGCACGACGACTGGCACGAGGGCGTGATCGGGATCGTCGCCTCGCGGCTCGTCGAGCGATTCCACCGACCCGTCGTGCTCGTCGCCCCCAGCGCGCACGGCTGGAAGGGCTCGGGGCGCTCGATCGCCGAGTTCGACCTCCACGCGGGCCTCGCCGCCTGCACCGGCCACCTCGACGGCTTCGGCGGGCACCGTGCCGCGGCCGGTCTCACGATCGCCGAGGACCGGCTCGTCGCGTTCGCCGACGCGTTCGCTGCCGAGGCGGACGCGAAGCTCGCGCACGTCGACCTCCGCCCGCTGACGATCGTCGACGCGATCGTCCCGGCGGGGGCGCTCACGCTGGGGCTCGCACAGGAGCTCGAACGGCTGGCTCCGTTCGGGCTCGGCAACCCCGAGCCGACGCTGCTCGTCGCGAGCGCCGAGGCGACGACGCCTGCGACCGTGGGGGAGGGAAGACACCTGCGCTTCCGCGTCCGGCAGCACGGCCGCGACGGCGGGTCGGCGATCGCGTTCGGCTTCGGCACCCAGCTGGAGCGCGTTCAGCCCGGCGCGCGCTTCGACGTCGCGTTCCGCCTCAAGGAGAACCGCTGGAACGGCACCGTCGCACCGCAGCTCGTCGTGCGCAGGTTGTTCGACTCGCCGGAGGCGTACGAGGAGCTGCGCGAATGGCTCGCGTCGGAATGGCGCTCGGGCACTGCGTCGTGGACGCCCGAGGCGCGCACGATCTTCACGGAGCTCGGCCTCGCCGCCGAGGGCCGGTCGCGGCAGCTCCTCGAGTCGCAGACGTTCCGCGCGCTGCTCGCCCGGCCCGAGCTCGAGCTGCCGATCGCCGCGTAGCGGCCTACGCCTCCCCGTCCCAGTAGTCGAGGGTGTCGCGCCGCATCGTGAGGCGATCGCGGTCGTCGCCCGGGAAGATCGAGACCTTGTCGCTGTCGGGATAGACCGCGATGGCGGGGGTCTGTTTCGTGGACGTCATCAGCACACGTGCGGTCTCGTCGCCGAGGCACGTGACCTTGTGCGCCCCCTCGGGCCCTGGCGGGAAGCACACGACATCTCCCTCGCCGAGCTCCTCCTCGCCGTCCGGGTGCCGGAGGACGACGCGTCCGGCGAGCACGATGAGCCACTCCTCCTCGGGGTACTCGTAGTGGTACGGGCAGATGCTCTGGCCGGACGGCAGTTCGTAGACCGTCGCGCCCATCTGCGACGCGCCGATGGCGGGCCCGAAGCGGGCCATGCCGGGGCGGTAGCCGTCGGGGTCCGTCTCGTCGTAGCGCGGGACGAGGTCGTTCAGGTTGACGCGCGCAATGCCGGCCACCCGTCGATCTTGTCAGCTCTGCAGGTGTGCCTCGACGAACCAGAGGTGCTTGTCGATCGCGCGCGAGATCTCCGTGAGGAGATCCGAGGTGTCCATGTCGCCGAGCTCCGAGTCGGTCACCTCGATCGCCTCGCGGACGGCGGCGCCGTACGCCGCGAGCCGGTCGGC
The DNA here is from genome assembly GCA_036558885.1 of Gaiella sp. Classification (GTDB taxonomy): domain Bacteria; phylum Actinomycetota; class Thermoleophilia; order Gaiellales; family Gaiellaceae; genus Gaiella. The sequence continues at coordinate 1,078 of DATBET010000119.1, read as the reverse complement.
GACGACCTGGATCGTCTCCTTGCCCGAGATCGCGTCGAGGGGGTACTCGTCCAGCGAGCTCGCAGCGGCCGCCATGCGCGCCGTCCCGGTCGGGAGGCCTCCGAGCGCGGCCGCCCGCTCCGCGAGCTCGTCCACGAACGGGAGCACCGTCTCCGCCACCGTGTCGTAGAGCTCGTGGAGCTGGAAGAAGTCGCTTCCCCGCACGCTCCAGTGCGCCTGCTTCAGCTGGCTGTAGAGGTCGAAGGTGTCGGCGAGCCGCGCGTTCAGCAGCTCGACGAGCTTCTCGCGGTTCCCTGCGTCGAGGTCGATCCGCGTCTCGAACATCCGCGCCGTCTTGGTTGCCATCGCGCTCGCTTCCTTCCGTCGTCGGTGGGGTACCTCCGTGCAGGTATACCCGACCGCCAGCACGCGAGAAACGCCGCAGCGAGGCGGTTCTGCGTCAGCGGCGCGTCGACGCCGCGAGCAGGACGAGCATCCGCCGGAGGCGGCGGCGTTCGAGATATTCGTGAATGAGCCGCATGGCTTCCATATCGGTTCGCGACGGGTGAATACCCCCCTCCCCGAAGGAGGGAACGTCGAGGGGCGGCCCGTACACTGAGCCCATGACGGTCGTCGGCACGCAGCCGCACCACGAGAACCTCGTCGAGGAGCTTCTGACGAGCGTGGAGTCCTACAACCCCGGCGTCGACCAGGATCTCATCCGCCGCGCCTTCGACACCGCCGAGAGGCGCCACCGAGGGCAGGTGCGCCGTTCCGGCGAGGACTTCATCCACCACCCGTGGGGCGTGGCGTGCATCTGCGCGGAGCTCCATCTCGACGAGCAGACGATCGCTGCCGCCCTGCTCCACGACGTCGTCGAGGACACCGACGCCGAGCTCGACGAGCTCCGCGCGGAGTTCGGCACCGAGATCGCGCAGCTCGTCGAAGGCGTCACGAAGCTGACGCGGATCCAGTTCTCGAGCCGCGAGCAGGCCGAGGCGGAGAACTACCGCAAGATGATCGTCGCGATGGCCCAGGACGTGCGGGTCATCCTGATCAAGCTCGCCGACCGCCTCCACAACATGCGGACGATCGAGTA
>DATBET010000118.1:0-4108 GCA_036558885.1 Gaiella sp. | reverse complement strand
CGAGTACTTCGTGTCGTCCCGCTGCGCTGCCTGCTCGACGGCCTCGGAGATCGCGATGCCGAGGCTGCCGGTCGAGTCCGGGTGCTCCGCGAGGATCGCGCGCCCCGAGGCGGTCTCCTCGGAGGGGCTGGGCACGCAGCGGGCGCCGAACGCCTCCATCAGCGCACGGCGGTACGGCTTCTGGTCGTAGGAGACCCGCACCATGTAGACGTCGACCTCGAGCCCGAACAGCGCGCCGGCGAACGCGAGCGACGAGCCCCACTGGCCGGCGCCGGTCTCGGTCGCGATGCGTTTCACGCCCTCGCGTGCGTTGTAGAACGCCTGCGCGACGGCGGTGTTGGGCTTGTGGCTGCCCGTCGGGGAGACGCCCTCGTACTTGTAGAAGATGCGCGCCGGGGTATCGAGCTCCCGCTCGAGGCGGCGCGCTCGGAAGAGCGCCGTGGGCCGCCACTGCCGGTAGACCTCGCGCACCTCGTCAGGGATCTCGATCCGCTCGTCCGTCGAGACCTCCTGGAGGATCACCTCCAGCGGGAAGAGCGGCGCGAGGTCGTCCGGCCCGATCGGCTCCCCCGTACCGGGGTGGAGCACCGGGGCGAGCGGCTCGGGCAGGTCGGAGGCGATGTTGTACCAGGCCTCCGGGAGCCGGCTCTCGTCCAGCACGTACTTCACGGTGTCGCTCACGGCTGCGCTCCTGTCGTCTCCGCGGGTCGGGGGAAGGACGGGTGGTCTCGGATCGAGGCGAGGTCGTCGTCGGTCTGCGCGAGCTCGAGGAAGCGGTCCTCCATCGCGGCCGCCTCCCGGATGCGAACGAGCGCCTCCTCGGGCCTGCCCGCGCGGGCGAGCGCGCACGCGAGGTTGTAGTAGGTGACGCCGCTGTCGGGCGTCTCCGCGAGGTGCTCCTCGAGCATCGCGATCGCCTTGTCCCACTCCTCGGTCTGCCAGAAGCCGAGGGCCTCGGCCGTCCGCTCCCACTGCGATGGGCTGAAGACGATGCCCGGCTTCGCGCCGACCGCGAGGATCGTCGTCTCGCGCTCGCCGACCGCGCCGCGTTTCACCGCCGGGTCGGGCACGTGGACGATCGTGCCGGCGGGCGCGTCGAACGTCTCCCCGTCGAGCGTGAACGTCGCATGGCCGGAGACGACGACGTACACCTCCTCGTGCTGCTCGCCGTCCATCTCGTCGTGCTCGCCGATCACCTGCTGCCCGTCGGCCGTGGCCGTCCACGCGTTCATCCCGAACGCCTGGATGTCGAGGCGCCGCCGGATCGTGTGCCAGCGCGCCTGGCCTTCGGCCTCGTACGGGACGAGCTCGTCGAGCGAGGAGACTGCGTAGCGGTCGCTCATGTGGACTCCCTCAGTCGGTCGAGGACGACGGGGTCGATCGCGTCCTCGCCGTCGACCCGCTCCTCGAGGTTCTCTACCCCCGCCCAGGAGGCGAGGTCGGGGTGGCCGACACGGCGGAGGCGCTCGTCGAGCTCGGCCCGCAGCTCCTCGTCCACGGGGACCCATTGGTCGCGCGGTGTCGTGCCGAAGAGCGCGTCGTGCAGCCGGTAGATCCGGCGCAGCTCGACGAGCGGGTCGGGGTGGTCGTCGACCCGCAGGTCGACGAGGACGTCCGACAGGCTCGCGTAGCCGCCGTCCCGCTCGACGACGAGCAGGGCGGCCGACTGGCGGCCGCGGCTGTCGCCGCCCGCCGCCTCCGCCGCGTCCAGGCAGTCGAGCAACCGCTCGGCGAGCGGCCGCCCCGCCGAGGCCTCGAACGTCTCCGCGAGGGCGTCGACCGTCGCGCCGGAGACCAGGATGTTCCCCTGCGCGGCGTACCCCTCACCGGTCCTGCCGCCCGCCCAGGCATGGCACCCGTCGCCCGTGTAGGACGCGGCGCGACCTTCGGCGTCCACGATTCCGAGCTGACGTTGCGCGCACTCGTCGTCTGCGGACGTGAGGCGTGCGACCACCTCCTCCGCACCGAGGCCTTCCCGCAACAGCGCGAGGCCCTCGGGCCCGTAGCGCGGGTTCGCGTATGCCTGCGTCGCGACCGCCCCGACGTGCGGCTCGGCCCAGGGCACGACGGAGCCGACCGCGAGGAACTTCGACTGCGTCGCGACACCCCACTGCCCCGCGGCGAGGTCGCAGGCGCAGAGCGAGTACGTGGCGACAGTCGGCCACGACGCAAGTTGCAGACTGCAACTTGCGTCGTCAGCCATAGGTCAGCTCCGGCAGGTCGAGCTCGAGCAGCGCGGGGTCGGTGACGAGCACGCAGGAAACCTCCGGTCGGGCGAGGGCCTTGGTGACAGCGGCGGCGTCCACGGCGCGCGCGACGATGGGCCGGCCGGCAGCGTGGGCGTCGCGCAAGCGAGCGTCGTCGTCGACCGACTCGACCACGAGGGCGTCGTCGAGATCGACGGTTCCCTCGAGCGCGATGGCGGGCACCTTGCGGCCCGTCGCACCGAACCAGCGCTCCCTCACGCCGCTGAGGCTACTGGAGCGGCGGTGGTCGGGGAACCGGTCCGGCGGCGGGGGTGTAGGAGGGATGACCAAGGAGGCTTCATGAGAAGACTGCTGCTCGGGCTGGCCCTTGCCGGCCTCTTGCTCCCTGCGGCCGCGACGGCGGGCGGCTTCGCAACCGTCCAGCTGAGCTCTCTCCCCGCGGGGACCGACGCGGGCGGGACCTGGGCCCCGACGCTGACGATCCTCCAGCACGGCGTGACGCCGCTCGACGGCCTGCAGCCTGCGATCCGGATCACCGACGAGCACGGCGGCATCCAGACGTTCGCCGCCAGGCCCGCAGGCGAGACCGGCACCTACGTCGCAGACGTCCGGTTCCCGTCGGCGGGGACGTGGCGCTACGAGATCTGGGACGGCTTCTCGCAGACGCACACGTACTCGCCGGTGACGATCGGCGACGGCGGCCGCACGTCGTTCCCGACCGTTCCCGTTGCAGGGGCTGCGTTCGCCGTGCTCGCACTCGCCGGCACCGGGCTGCTCGTGCTCCGGCGCAGGCGGCCGGGACCGCGCGCCGCCCTCGGCGGCTGATCGCTAGAGGGTCACGCTCTCGCCCGGCGCGATGTCGAGCAGCTCCACCCCCGAGGGCAGGAGCGGCCGCAGCGCGTCGGGCGTGCCCGTGAGGAACGGCAGCGTGCCGTAGTGGCACGGCAGGACGCGCTGCGCGCCGATGAGCTCGGCGGCGAGCGCGGCCTCCTCGGGGCCCATCGTGAAGTGGTCGCCGATCGGCAGCACCGCGACGTCCGGCGAGTAGAGCCTCCGGATGAGGGCCATGTCGCCGAACACGTTCGTGTCGCCGGAGAAGTAGACCGTCGGCCCGCCCTCCTGCCGCACGACGAGGCCTGCCGGCTCGCCGGTGTAGACGATCTTGCCGTCCTGCCAGTTGCTCGACGAGTGGTTCGCGTCGGTCAGCGTCACGCGGACGCCGGCGAAGGACGTGGTGCCGCCCTTGTTCGGCGACTGCAGGTCGTCCTCCGGAAGGCCGTGGAAGGCGCTGAGCCAGTCGCGCAGCTCGAGTGGGGCGACGACCGGGCACTCGAAGCGCTGCGCGATCGCGACCGTGTCGCCGAGGTGGTCGCCGTGGCCGTGCGTGAGGAGGACGAGGTCGCAGCGCTCGGGGGACTGCTCGTTCTCCGGGCACTTGGGGTTGCCGGTGAGGAACGGATCGACGTAGACGCGCGTGCCGGCTTCCGTGTCGAACCGGAACGACGCGTGACCGAGCCAGGTGAGGGTGGTAGCCATGGCGCGAGCCTACACCGGCGGCGCTGTCCCTCCGGGCGGGTAGGTGGCCTTCGGGACGCTCAGAGAGGCAACGAGGCGGCGGCGTCGCGCGCGAAGTCGACGAGTGGCTGCACGAAGAAGAACGAGCCGATCGTGACGACGATTCCCGCGGCGACCGCTGCGTCGAGGAGCAGGTCGCGCGGCGGCGAGCCTCCCGCTGCGACGACCGTCCCCGACGGGACCTCGCCGGAGCGCATGTACAGCGCGCGCACGATGTTCAGGTAGTAGGCGAGCGAGAGCGCGGTCGCGAGCACGCCGATCACGACGAGCCACCACCACCCCGCCTCGTAGATCGCCGAGAACACGAAGAGCTTCCCGAGGAACCC
>DATBET010000117.1:0-13648 GCA_036558885.1 Gaiella sp. | reverse complement strand
CGACGACCGCTGGGTCGAGCTCGACGACCGTCAGCCGGACGTCGCCGAAGTCCCGCCAGACGCGCTTCGGCGCGGAGGCGCCGCCGAGCCCGATCACGAGGACGTTCGTCGCGTTCGGGTTGTACGCGAGGCCGAGCTCGAGGTAGTCCGTGTACGCGAACCGCGTGCGGAACGGCTGGTCGACGTACATGCCGCTCTGGAAGGAGCTGTCGAAGCGGAGGTAGCGGGAGTCCTCGCTGTCGACGACGAGCAGCCGGTGGTAGCGCGTGTCGCGCGCCTCGCGCACGAGAAAGCCGCTGCCGACCGCGTCGGCGACCTCGGCGGGATCGAGCTTGCGGGGCGTTCGGGCGTCGCGCTCGCGGTAGAGCGGCGACCAGTTCTTCGCGGCGAGGCCCTCGAGGCGGCGGCCCGTCGTGTCCGGCGCGAGCGCGCCGACGGCCACCACCGCCGCCGCGGCGCCCGCGACGAGCACCGCGGCCGGGAGCCACACGCGCTCGACGAGCGCGACCCCGGCCGCCGCGGCAAGGAGGATCACCGCACCGACCGCGAGCACCTGGTCGGTGCCGTACTCGGGCACGAGCCAGAAGGCCGTGGCGAACGTGCCGGCGATGCTGCCCGCGGTCGAGATCGAGAACAGGCGGCCCGCCGTGCGGCCGAGCCGGTCGAGCGAGCGGGCGGCGAGCCGGACGGCGATGGGAGACACCGAGGCGAGAACGACGCTGAGCGGACCGAAGAGCACGATCGCTGCGACGAGCGGGTCGAGGCGCGGCCCGGGGTCCCAGCGGACGACCCGGTCGAGCACCCACTGGTCGACGAGCGGGATCGAAAGCACGAGCAGCGCGCCGGCCGCGATCGCGCCGACGAGCAGGTACGGCGACGGCCAGCGATCGGCGACCGCGCCTCCGATCCAGTAGCCGACCGCCAGCCCCGTGAGGACGACGCCGATCAGCGCGCCCCACACGTAGAGCGAGCTGCCGAAGGTCGGGGCCAGCACTCGGCTCGCGGCGATCTCCACCCCGAGCAGCACCGCCCCCGAGAGGAAGACCGCGACGCCGAGCGCCAGGCCGGCAAGCGGGGTCGTGCGTCGCTCCATCGCTCAAGGGTAGATGCGGTACACGCGCAGCCACGGGCGATCCCGCCCGGACGGGCCGACCGCGAACGCGGGCGCCGAGTCGTCCAGAGAGCGGTAGAAGCGCGCCTCGCGAGGGTAGTCGCCCGACGCCGCGAGGACGCGGTCGGTGACCGAGCCCCCGACGACGAGCCAGCGGACGCCCCGCGCACGCAGGACGTCGAGGTCCCTCCTCGGGTCGGACTGCCTCCCGGGCCCGGGCAGCTCGAGCCGCAGGACGGGCCGGCCTGCGAGCGGCAGCGTCGAGGGATCTGCGGCGATCCGGTCACTGCGCGGCACGTCCCGGTCGATCCAGGCGGCAGCGTCGAGCCGGTGATCACGCCCCTGGAGCGCCCGGGCGTCGGCCACCGACCACCACAACGGCACGACCGCCGCCACCAGGGCCGCGGCGGCGAGCGGACGCGTCGCCCCCGCGAGCACGCACAGCACCGGCACGAGGGGCAACACGTACCGGTCGAAGTGGGCCTCGATCGGGATCAGCGAGACGCAGCACGCCGCGGCGAACGAGAGGAGCACCAGATCGGCCCTCGAGCGGCGACGGATCGCGAGGATCACGCCGGCGAGCGCGACGAGCAGGAGCGGCCCTGTCGTCTCCCAGAGGCGCAGGGAGAACGCGGCGGGCGTGACGGGGTCGTCCTCGAAGCCGAGCCATCCCTCGTGGGCAAGCCGGTTGACGCGGGAGACGTCCCCCCAGGCCGCCCCTGCGTGGACGAGCACGAACGGGCTCGTGAGCGCGAACGCGAGGGCGGCGAGCGCGAACGCGACACCCATCCGGCGCCAGCGCCCGTACCCGGCGACGAGGAGCGGGACGGCGAGCATCACGCCCGGGTACTTCGCGGAGGCCGCGAGGCCCGCCGCGACGCCCGCCCATTCGAGCCGGCCCGTGACGAGCAGGGCGAGACAGACCGTGAGGCCGAGCGTGAGGAGCACGTCCGTGACGGCCATTCGCGAGTACGCGACGTGCGTCGTCGCGACGGCCACCCCGACGGCGCCGACGAGCGCGGCGGCGCGCCCGTACGTCACGCGACCCAGCCACCAGGCCGCGGCGACGCCGAGGAGGCCGATCAGGATCGCGACCGCGCGGGCGGCTCCGTACGAGGGCTCGTCGAGACCGATCTGCGACGGCGCGAGCAGGAGGAACAGGAAGCTCGGGTAGTCGTACCAGCCGGGGTCGAGACCACCGCCGTGGACGAGCGCCCAGGCGCGCGGGACGATGTTCGTCTCGTCGGGGTTGAGCAGCGGGAGCGGAAGCCCGGAGCCGGAGCCCACGACGCGAAGCGCGGCGGCGAGCGCCAGAACGGCCGCGGCCGCGGCGGCCTCGCCGACCGCCGGCGAGCGGAGCGGTCTCACGGAAGGCGGCTACACGTCGGGGACGCCGTCGCCGACGAGCGCCTCGACGTCGCCGGCGACGAGCACCGCGTCGACCCCAGCACGCTCCAGCTCCTCGACGTCCTCGCGCGAGGCGTCCGCGAGCTCCGCGATCGCGAGCTTTCCGGCCGGGACGTCCGGCAGCAGCTCGAGGAGCCGGTCGAGAGGCGGCTGCTCCGCGTAGGCACGTTCGGCGGTGAGGAGCACGATCTCCGGGTCGAGGTGCTCGAGCACGCGCTCGAGCTCCTCGTCGTCGCGGACGCGCACGACCAGCTCCAGGCCGAGCTCGAGACAGCGGTCGGCAAGCCCGTGGAGCGCCTCGGCTTCCTCCTCCTCCACCGAGAGCACCACTGCCGCGGCCGCGCTGTCGGCTGCCTCCTCCGGCGCGGGCCCGTAGGCGAGCAGCGGCAGGGCGACCTCGCGACCGAGCGACGAGTGCGCGCCGCGCACGACGACGCCCTCGGCGCCACGCTGCTCCGCTCTCCGGGCCGCGTCACCGCTACCCACCTCGACGAGCACGGAGATGCCGTCGCCTTCGGCGATCGCCTGACTCAGCCGTCGGTCGGTCACGGTGCCCGATGCTAGACGAACGACCCGCGAGCTCCCACGCGGCGCTCCCCACGCGCAGCGCGCGGCCCGCGTAGGCTCGCCCCGTGGCGGCCGACGTGAAGCGCGTGTGCCTGCTCGGAGCGGAGTCCACGGGCAAGACGACACTCGCCGCCGCGCTCGCGGAGCGTTTCGACACCCTCTGGAATCCCGAGTACGGGCGGCCCTACACGCAGATCGGCCGACCGGCAGACGCACCCTGGACGAGCTGGGAGTTCACGCACATCGCCCGCCTTCAGTGCTGGTACGAGGACTTCCTCGCCGGCCTCGCACGCCGCGTCCTCTTCACGGACACCGACGCGTTCACGACCGCGGTGTTCCACGAGGTCTACCTCGGCAGCCGTGCGACGGGGTTCGACGAGCTGCTCCGCCGCCCATACGACCTGCTCGTCGTCTGCGGCCTCGACGCACCCTGGCGCCACGACGGCGTGCGCGAGTTCGAGGCGCAGCGGCAGTGGATGCACGAACGCTACGTGCGGCACGCGCAGGAGAGCGGCGCGCCGTGGCTTCTCGCCGAGGGCCCGCTCGAGCGACGAGTGGAGGCCACGGCCGAGGCGGTGGAGCGGCTGCTCGACGCGACATAGGCGGTGCTGCGCCGCTGGCCGACCTCGGGTGGGAGCCCGGTGAGATTCGACACGAAGTTGGCACGAATCCGTCGCCAAACAAGGCAACGAAAGCGTTAGAATTGTCGTCGGGTGGTGGGTTGGGGTGCCCCGGACGAGCGTCCTCGCAAGAACAGACCTAGCGCCCGATGGGGTGCCAGACCGTCTTCAGCTCCATGAAGGAGGCGATCTCCCAGGGGCTCTGCGCCTCCTTCGCGCGAACCACCCGCTTGACGTTCTCCGCGGCGAGGGCCTCGAGCGCCGCCCGGTCGCCGTCGGCGCCGGTGACGTCGATCGCGTTCACGTCCATGTGCCCGGCGAGCACCGGCGCGAGCTCGGAGCGGAGACCGGTGAGCACGTTCACGACGCCCGCGGGCACATCGGACGTCGCGATCGCCTCGGCGAGCTCGATCGCGGCGAGGGGGTGTGCCTCGGAGGCGACCGCCACCACCGCGTTGCCGCCGACGAGCGCAGGCAGGAGCCGCGAGACGAGCCCCTCCAGCGGTGGCTCACCCGGCGCGATCACCGCGACGACGCCGGTCGGCTCGGGGAGCGTGAAATTGAAATACGGCCCCGCCACGGGGTTCGAGGAGCCGAGCACCTGCGCGAGCTTGTCCGCCCACCCCGCGTACCAGACGACGCGATCGGTCGCACGTGCGACCTCGCGCCGCCCGCTCGAGGCAGCGGCGAGCGCGTCCGTTCGCGTCTCCATGGTCTCCGCGAGCCGGTACAGCACCTGGCCGCGGTTGTAGGCGGTCGCGCCGCTCCAGCCGGGAACTGCCTTCCGCGCCGCCACCACCGCATCGCGGACGTCCTTGCGCGACGCGCGCGCGACGTTGTAGCCCTCGACCTCGAGCGTTCGCCCGGACTCGGAGCGCGGGAATGCACCGCCGACGAACAGCTTGTACGTCTTGCGGACCGGGAGCCGCTCGCTCACTCGAACCTCAGGTACGCCTCGAGGCCGTGACGCCCGCCCTCACGTCCGAAGCCGGACTCCTTGTAGCCGCCGAACGGGGACGAGGGGTCGAAGCGGTTGAACGTGTTGCCCCAGACGACCCCGGAGCGCAGCCGGTCGGCCATCCAGAGAATCCGCGACCCCTTTTCGGTCCAGACCCCCGCGGAAAGCCCGTACATCGTGTTGTTCGCCTTCTCGACGGCCTCGTCGGGCGTGCGGAACGTGAGGACGCTGAGCACCGGGCCGAAGATCTCCTCCCGCGCGATCCGATGGCTTTGCGCGACGTTCGTGAAGACGGTCGGGGCGAACCACCACCCCTTCTCGGGCAGCCGGCAGGGCGGCTGGTAGAGCTCCGCGCCCTCGTCGACCCCGCTCTGCACGAGCTCGGAGATCCGCTCGAGCTGCGCGCTCGAGTTGATCGCGCCGACGTCGGTGTTCTTGTCGAGTGGATCGCCGACCCGGAGCGTTGCCATCCGCCGCTTGAGCTTCCGCACGAGCTGGTCGTGGATCGACTCCTGGACGAGCAGGCGCGAGCCGGCGCAGCAGACGTGGCCCTGGTTGAAGTAGATCCCGTTGACGATCCCCTCGACGGCCTGGTCGAGCGCGCAGTCGTCGAAGACGATGTTCGCCGCCTTGCCGCCGAGCTCGAGCGTGAGCGAGACGTCTCGGCCGGCGAGCTCGCGCTGGATCGCCTTGCCCACCTCGGTGGAGCCGGTGAAGGCGACCTTGTCGATGCCCTTCTCACGGACGAGATGGGCGCCCGTCTCCCCGTCGCCGGTGACGATGTTGACCACACCCGCCGGAACCTCGGCCTGCCGGCAGACGTCGGCGAAGAGGAGCGCGGTCAAGGGCGTCGTCTCGGCCGGCTTGAGCACGACGGTGTTGCCACAGGCCAGGGCAGGTGCGATCTTCCAGGAGAGCATCAGCAACGGGAAGTTCCACGGGACGATCTGCGCCGCGACGCCAAGCGGCTTGGGCGACCGCCCGGGGAACGCGTACTCCAGCTTGTCCGCCCAGCCCGCGTAGTAGAAGAAGTGGGCCGCGGCGAGCGGGAGGTCGACGTCGCGCGACTCCTTGATCGGCTTGCCGCCGTCGAGCGACTCCGCGACGGCGAGCTCACGCGCGCGCTCCTGCAGGACCCGGGCGATCCGGAAGAGCACTTTCGCGCGCTCGGCAGGCTTGCGGCGGCTCCACGTGCGGAATGCCTCGCGCGCCGCGTCGACCGCGAGCGTGACGTCCTTCTGCCCCGCCTGCGCGACCTCCGCGAGGGGCTCCTCGGTCGAGGGCGAGATCGTCGAGAACCACGAGCGCGACTTCGGCGAGACGTGCTTCCCGCCGATGTAGAGGCCGTATCGGCGCTCGAAGGAGACGATGTCGCGCGCCTCGGGCGCGGGTGCATAGTCCCACGAAGCGGGCGCCGCGACGTCGGTGCGGGGCTTCTCGACCGCGCCCATCAGTCGAGCGTGAACTCGTCCGGCGACCGGTAGATGCCGGTGCGCTGCTTGCGGAGCTGGAGGAGGAGGTCGTTGAGGAGCGAGGACGCTCCGAAGCGGAAGCGATCCGGGGTCAGCCAGTCGATGCCGAGCGTCTCGTGGAGGACGCAGAGGTACTGGATCGCCTGCTTCGCGGTGCGGATCCCGCCGGCGGGCTTCATGCCGACCACGATGCCCGTCTCGTCGTGGACGTCGCGGATCACCTCGAGCATGCAGAGCGTGACCGGGAGCGTCGCGGCCGGCGAGACCTTTCCCGTCGAGGTCTTGATGAAGTCCGCGCCGCCTGCGATCGCGACGAGCGAGGCGCGTCGCACCGTGTCGTACGTGCCGAGCTCCCCGGTCTCCAGGATCACCTTGAGGTGCGCGTCGCCGCAGGCCTCCTTGACGGCGACGATCTCGTCGTAGACCTGCCCGATGCGACCGGAGAGGAACGCGCCCCGATCGATCACCATGTCGATCTCGTCGGCGCCCGCCTTCACCGCCGCGCGGACGTCCGCGAGCTTGACGTCGAGCGGCGCCTGGCCGGAGGGGAACGCCGTCGCGACCGAGGCGACCTTCACGGTCGAGCCCGTGAGCGCCCGGCGCGCGACGGCGACCAGGCTCGGGTAGACGCACACGGCCGCGACGGAGGGGATCCCCGCGTCGCCCGGGTCCGGCTGCACCGCCTTGGCCGAGAGCGCCCGCACCTTGCCCGGTGTGTCCGCACCTTCGAGCGTGGTCAGGTCGATCATCCGGATCGCGAGATCGAGCGCGAAGATCTTCGACTCGCGCTTGATCGACCGCTTCGCGAGCTCTCCGGCCCGCGCCTCGAGCGCGACCGCGTCGACGGAGCCGAGCCGCGGGAGGCGCCCGCCTCCCGGAAGCTCGAACGAGCGCGGAAGTGCGACCGTCTGGCTCATGGGCCCAGTCTAGAGGCCGCTAGAGTGCCCGCCGTGCTGCTCCGGGCGGACAGGAGAGTCGAGCTGATCGGAGGGCTGCCGCTGTTCGAGCTCTGCTCGAAGCGAGACCTCCGGCGCATCGCGGCGCTCGCGGAGGAGCGGACGCTCGAGACCGGCTCGGAGCTGATCCGCGAGGGGGAGCCCGGCCGGGAGTTCTTCGTCGTGGTGGAGGGCGAGATCGAGGTGCGCCGCGGCGGTCGACGCGTCGCACGGCTCGGCGCGGGCAGCTTCGTGGGCGAGATCGCGCTGCTCTCGCGTTCGCCCCGCACCGCAACCGTCGTCGCGACGACCCCGCTCCGCGTGCTCGCGATCGAGGGCCGCGACTTCGTCGAGCTGCTCGATTCGCTGCCGGAGCTCTGGCTGAAGGTCGCGCGGGCGCTCGCGGACCGGGTCGACGCGGACGAGGCCGCCGAGGCCCTCACCCGAGCCTGACGACGCCGCGTGACTCGAGCTGCTCGGCGAGCGACACCGGGTCGTCGACGCCGACCGCGACCACGTCGTAGCCGACGCCCGCCGCGCGCCGGTCGAGGGTCAGCGTGAGCACCCGGTCGCGGTGCTCGAAGGACACGAGCGTCCGCTTCCCGCCGCGGCGAAACCTGCCCGCGCGGATCTCCGTGAACGGGATCGAGGTGCCTCCGACCCGCAGGCCGTCACCGTCGTAGCGCGCCCTCGACACGGCGCGGATCGCCGCGATCGGGATCCGGAGCTCCCGCTTGAGCGCCGCGAACGCGTCGAGACCGGTCAACCGGACGACGACCTCGGCGTCCGCCACCTCGACCGCTCGTCCCACGGGCCTAGAGACCGAGCCGCTCGAGCGTCCTGCGGTCGCGACGCCACTTCGGGCGCACCTTGACGACGAGCTCGAGGAAGACGGAGCGGCCGACCAGCGCCTCGACCTCGGGTCGCGCGCGCGTCCCGATCTCGCGGATCGTCGCGCCGCGCTTGCCGACGAGGATCCCCTTCTGCGATTCCGTCTCGACGAGGACGAACGCCCGCACCCGGCGCTCGTCCAGCTCCTCGACCTCGACGGTCAAGGCGTGCGGCACCTCGTCGCGCGTCAGGTGGAGGGCCTTCTCCCGGATCACCTCGGCGACGCGCTCGACGAGCGTCAGGTCGGTCTGCTGGTCGCGCGGGAAGAGCGCCGGCCCCTCGGGCAGCAGGAGCACGAGATCGTCGCGCAGCTCGTCGACGCCGTCGCGGACCTTCGCACTGACCGGGTGCAGCGCGTGGAAGTCGCCGAGCGCCGCGGCCGCCTTCATCTGCGACGCAACGTGCCCGTGCTTGAGCCGGTCGATCTTGTTCAGCGCGATGACGACGGGCACTCCGAGCGCGAAGACCCGCCGGGCGACGAAGCGGTCGCCCGCGCCGATCCGGTCGCGGGCGGAGAGGACGAGGAGAACCGCATCGACGTCGTCGAAGGAGCTGTCCACCGTCTCCTGCATCCGCTCGGTGAGTGCGTCCATCGGGCGCTGGAAGCCGGGCAGGTCGGCGAGCACCAGCTGCCACTCCGGGCCGTTTGCGACGCCGAAGATCCGGCGGCGCGTCGTGTTCGGAACGGTCGACGTGATCGCCACCTTCCCGCCCGCGAGCGCATTGACGAGCGTGGACTTGCCGACGTTCGGCCGCCCGGCGACGGCGACGACGCCGCACCTCACGACGCGAGCCTGCCACGCAACGTGACCCGGTCAGACCTGTCCGTTTCCGCCAGCCCCCCCGACCCGGGCCGCCGACCTCCTCCCCACGGCATGAGCCTAACGCCGAAACTCGTGCGCGTGGGTGTCGTGCCCGTGCCGAGTTCGTGACGGGCACTGGGCGGAAGCTCGAGATGCGGCGTCACAGCTCGAACTGCTCGGGGAGGATCTCGTCGACCGTCATCTCGACGACGCGCCCTCCGTTGCGAAACACGACGCGCTCGAGTCGCATCTCGGCGAACCACTGCCGGCAGCCGCCGCAGGGGGACGCGTTGATCGCCGCGACGACGAAGTCGCCTGGCCGGTAGCCCTCGACCATCGCGCGGGAGAACGCCGTCCGCTCCGCACAGATGCCGAGGGGGTAGGCGCCGTTCTCGACGTTGACGCCCTCGATCACGATGCCGTCCCGGCAGAGCACGGCGCAGCCGACCGTGAAGTGCGAGTACGGCGCATAGGCGCGCGCCGCGATCGCGTCCGCGCGGGCGAGGAGCTCCTCGTCGGTCATCCGGAGAACCCCTGGAAGACGGCGAGCGTGACGAGCGCGCCGAGCGCTCCGCCCGAGGCGACCTCCAGCGTCGTGTGGACGCCGGCCTCGATCCGCGTCTGGGCCACGAGCAACGCCATGATCAGCGCGAGAGACGATACGAGGAAGCGATGGGAGCTGTCGCCGATCACGAGCGTGACCGCCATCCACGCCGCGAACGCGACCGCCGCGTGCCCGGAGGGCCAGCCGCCGCGCAGCGGGGAGCCGCGTCCGCCGAACGCCTTGATCGCGATCACGAGCGCGATCGTGATCACGAGCGCGACCAGGGTCAGCTCGGCCGGCGCCTCGGAGAGCCGGTCGAGGAGCCGCGAGCTCTCCTCCGCGACCTGACCCGAGAAGACGAGGTACCCGACCGCGATCGCGTTGATCGCCGCGATCAGCACGGCGCCTGCGCCGATGTCCTTCGCGAGCTTCGCCATCGGGTCGAACGTCGTCGACGCCACGTCGACCGCCGCCTCGATCGCCGTGTTGATCATCTCCGCGATCAGGACGAACGCGATCGCCGTGAACAGCGCGATCAGCTCGAGCCGCGAGACGTCCGAGACGAGAGCCACGACGAGCACGGCGAGTGCGACCCCGAAGTGGATCCGCATGTTCCGCTGCGTGCGAAGCACATGGATGATCCCCTCGATCGCGTAGTTGAAGCTCTCGATGATCGAGGGCGGACGGCGCGGAGTGATCACGGCAGGTGCGCGCGCTCGCGCGCCTCCATCTCGGCGCCGTGGTCGTGCCCGAGCAGGTGGAGGAGCCCGTGCACGAGCGGCCAGCGCCAGTCGTCCCCGACCACCTCCGGGCAGAGCACCACGTCGCCGAGCGCCCGCGGCTCGCCCTCCGGGAGGGGGTCGCGCCCGTCGATCGGGAACGAGAGGACGTCCGTCGGCTCGTCGACGCCGAGGTGCTGCCGCTTGAGGTTGCGCATCTCGTCCGTGGACACGAATGCGATGCCGAGCTCCCCCTCCTCGACCCCCTCCGCGGCGAGAACCTCGCGCGCGAGCGCCGCCGCTCCGTCCGCGTCGACCGGCCCGCCGCTCGAGTTGGCGACCTCGACCTCGACCATCACCGCCGCCGCGCGGAGCCCGTCTCCTCGGCGTGGCGCTTGTACGCCTCGACGATCCGCTGCACGAGCTTGTGGCGGACGACGTCCGCGTGCCCGAACTCCACGAATCCGATGCCGTCGAGCGAGTCGAGCACGTCGCGAACCTGGATCAGCCCCGACGCCTGCTCGCGGGGCAGGTCGACCTGCGTGACGTCGCCGGTGACGACCATCTTCGAGCCGAACCCGAGCCGCGTGAGGAACATCTGCATCTGCTCCGGGGTCGTGTTCTGCGCCTCGTCGAGGATCACGAAGGAATCGTTCAGGGTCCGGCCGCGCATGAACGCGAGCGGCGCCACCTCGACGGTGCCGCGGTCGATGTGCGCGTTGAGACGGTCGGCGTCCATCGTGTCGTAGAGCGCGTCGAACAGCGGCCGCATGTAGGGGTCGACCTTGGCGAGGATGTCGCCCGGCAGGAAGCCGAGCCGCTCGCCCGCCTCCACGGCAGGCCGCGTGAGGATGATGCGCCCGACCTCGCGCTCCGAGAGTGCCTTCACCGCGAGCGCGATCGCGAGGTACGTCTTGCCGGTGCCCGCCGGGCCGATCGCGAACGTCACCGTCGCACGCCGGATCGTGTCGACGTAGTGCTTCTGGGTGACGGTCTTCGGCGCGATCTTCTTGCCACGGTGCCGCCAGACGACGTCCTCGAAGACGTCGCGGATGTCCTCGGCCTGGTCGAGCGCCGCGACCACGGCGCCGACCGTGTCCGGCCCGATCGCGTGGCCGCCCTCGACCAGCTCGACGAGCTCGTCCACCACCGCGCGCGCCTCGATCACGCGCGCGTCGTCGCCGTCGAGCGTCAGGCGGTTGCCGCGCAGCGAGATCGAGCAGCCGAGCCGCTCGCGCAGCGTGTCGAGCACGCCGTCGCCGACACCCGCCAGCTCGGCGGCGACCTCGTTCGGCACGGTGAGGACGTCCTGCATGCGTCGAAGTGTAGGAACAGCCGGATACGGTGCCGGTGTGCGCGACGTGACCGTGCTGTACGACGACCGCTGCGCGCTCTGCGTGCGCCTGGTGCGGCCCCTCGAGTCGCTCGAGGGCGTCTCGCTCGCGCCGATTCGCTCCGCGCGAAGCGACAAGCTGCTCGCCGACCTGGCCCCGGCGTATCGTGACGCGGCGCTCCACGTCGTCGCCGCCGACGGCGCCCGCCGCTCGGGCGCGGACGCGCTGGCCGTAGTGCTGCGACGGGTGCACGGCGGACGCTACGCGGCTTGGCTGCTCGAGCGCTGGCCCCGCGCCGCCGCCTGCGCGTACGACGCCGTCGCGCGCAACCGCATGCGTCTCTCCCGGCCGCTCGTCGCGGCTCAGACGCGCATCGTGTCGCGCCGGTAGGCGCGTGCGGCGAGGGCGGTCAGCGCGACCGTCCAGGCCGCGACGACGAGCCAGCCGGTGCGTCCCCACGCGGCGCCCCCCAGCCCGACGTGGCTCGCCTGCACGAGCCAGTAGGACGGCAGGCACTTGGCAATCGTCGCGAAGACGCCGTCACCCGTGATCGGGAACCACGTGCCTCCGAGGAACGCGAGGATCGCCGTCGTGCCTCCCATCGCCGGCCCGATCGAGTCCACGGGGACGAGATGCCCCATCGCGATCGCGCCGGCGGCGAACGGGACGAGCCCGACGAGGATCAGACCCGTCATCTCGATCCAGCTGCGCGCGGGCAGCCTCACACCCAGCGTCGCACCGGCGACGTACATGACGACGATGGTGGCGCAAGCCGCGGCATAGCCCGTCAGCACCTTCGTGCGGAAGTAGTCACGCGTCGTGAGCGGCGTCACCCGCAGCTGGCGGTTCCAGCCGGTGGAACGCTCGGCGGAGATCCGGGCGCCGGCCGAGAGCACCGCGGTCATCGCCCCGAAGGCCACGAGCCCGACCATGTAGTAGACGGGCGCGGAGATGCCGGAGCCGCCGAGGTCGTGGTTGTCCTTGTTGGGCCCTGCGATGAGGTAGTAGAGGACGATCGGGAAGCCGAGCGAGAACACGAAGAAGCGGCGGTTCCGGAACATCCGCAGCAACTCGAGCCGCAGGTAGGTGGTGCTCACCGGCGCCCCAGGAACGCGCTGACGGCGAGATCGGAGCAAGACGTCACGCCGCCTCCGCGGCGCGGTCTTCGTGGGTGAGCTGGACGAACGCCTCCTCGAGCCCGGCGCCCGTCACCTCGATGTCCCGCGCGTCCGTGCTCGTCCGGAGCAGCGCGCGGAGCGCCGCGTCGCTGTCCGAGCAGACGAGCACGACGGACTCGCCGCGCAGCTCGACGTCGGTCACGCCGGGGAGTGCCGCAAGGACCGCCCTGTCGGCGCCCGGCAGCGTCGCGCGGATCCGGCGCGAGCCGACCATCGCCTTGATCTCGGTCGGTGGGCCGTCCGCCACGATGTGGCCCCCGGCCATGAGCACGACGCGGTCGGCGTACGCGTCGGCCTCCTCGAGGTAGTGCGTCGCGAACACGACGGTCTTCTCCCGCGCCACGAACGCGCGCATCGCGGCCCAGAACGCACGGCGGCTCTCGACGTCCATCGCGACCGTCGGCTCGTCGAGCACCAGCAGGTCCGGGTCGGCGACGATCGCCACCGCGAACCGAACGCGCTGCGTCTCGCCGCCAGAGAGCTTCTGCGTGCGCCGCCCGGCCAGCGGGCCGATCCCGGCGAGCTCGAGCGCCTCGTCCACCGCGAGCGGCTCCCGGTAGAGCGACGCCATCATCGTGACCAACTCGCGCACCGACAGGTCGCGGATCAACGAGCCGGTCTGCAGCATGGCGCCGACCTCGCCGGCGTCGACGGCGCTTTCGGGCGCTCGCCCGAAGACGGAGACCGTGCCCCTGTCCGGGCGCGTCAGACCGAGGAGCATCTCGATCGTGGTCGACTTCCCGGCCCCGTTCGGGCCGAGGAGCGCCACCGTCTCCCCGGCGGCGATCTCGAGGTCGACGCCCGCGACCGCGCGAACCGGGCCCTGCGGGCTCTGGAACGTCTTCGCGAGGTCGTCGATGCAGATCCCGCCGACCGCTTCTCGCGTTCCTGCACGTACGGTTCGCACAACGATCCACTATGCCGACAGGCGGCAGGGCGGCGTTGGTACGGAGCGTTACGCGAGCTTTTCGCGGACGAGCTGGCTCACGGTCGAGCCGTCGGCGCGACCCGACACCTGCGGCATCACGTCGGCCATCACGCGGCCGAGGTCGCGGATCGACGTGGCGCCGACCTCGGCGATCACGTTGTCGACGATGTCCTCGAGGTCG
>DATBET010000116.1:0-3193 GCA_036558885.1 Gaiella sp. | reverse complement strand
CGGCCTGACAACGCTTGTGGTGAATCACCACAAGCGTTGTCTCGGCTGCGGAGCCGGCGCCTGCCGTGGGCGAGCAAACAGGTAGTTGCGACCGCGAATGCGGGCGCCTTCAGGTGTGCCCCGCCGCAGGCGGGGATCAGCCGCAGGAATCCGCGCGAGCGGATTCCTGCCTGGCGAGCAAGCAGGGGATCAAGCCGCAGGAATCCGCTCCCGCGGATTCCTGCCTGGCGAGCTGACTTCAGATCGTGGGCTCCACCTCGGGCTCGCGCTCGAGGTGGAACGCGGCGTGGAGCCCGCGGACTGCCTCTGGGATCCGGTCGCGGCCGATCATGCAGGAGATCTTGATCGGCGAGGTAGAGATCATCTCGAGGTTGATCCCGAGGTCGGCCAGCGTGCGGAACATCGTCGCGGCGACGCCCGGGTGCGAGCGCATGCCGGCGCCGATCAGCGAGACCTTGCCGAGCTCGTGGTTCTCGCCCACGTCGAACGTGCCGAGCTCGGCCTGCGCCGCCTCGATTGCGCTGCGCGTGGCAGGGACGTCCTCGGCCGGCACGGAGAACGACATCTCGGCGCGGCCGTGGACGACGTTCTGGATGATCGTGTCGACGTTGACCTGCGCTCCCGCGACCGCATCGAAGATCATCGCCGCGACGCCCGGCCGGTCGGGGATCCCGGTGAGCGTGAACACGACGTCCGTCTCCGAGTGGGTGACGGCCGAGACGATCGGCTGCTCCATTCCCTCTGGCTCTTGCACCCAGGTTCCCTCCTCCTCCGAGAACGTGGAACGCGCGTGGATGCGCACCCCGTGGCTTCTGGCGAGCTCGACCGAGCGAAGCATGAGCACCTTCGCCCCGGAGGCGGCCATCTCGAGCATCTCGTCGTAGGACACGACAGCGAGCTTGCGGGCCTCGGGGACGATGCGCGGGTCGGCGGTGAACACCCCCGGCACGTCCGAGTAGATCTCGCACGAGCCGCCGAGGGCCGCGGCGAGCGCCACCGCGGTCGCGTCCGTGCCTCCCCGCCCGAGCGTGGTGACGTCCATCGTGTCGCGGGAGAAGCCCTGGAACCCCGCGACGAGCACGATTCTCCCTTGCTCGAGGGCCGCCCTGATCCGGTCGCCGCGGATCTCGCGGATCTTCGCCCGCGTGTGGACGGAGTCCGTCAGGATCCCGGCCTGCGACCCGGTGAAGGAAACTGCCTCCTCCCCGAGGTCGTGGATCGCCATCGCGACGAGCGCGCACGCGATCCGCTCTCCCGTGGAGAGCAGCATGTCGAGCTCGCGCGGGTTCGGCGCAGGGGAGACGTCGCCCGCCAGCGCGAGCAGCGAGTCGGTCGTCTTGCCCATCGCCGAGACGGTGCCGACCACGTCGAGCCCGCGGCGCTTTGCATCGACGAAGCGCTTCGCGACGAGGCGGACCTTGTCCGGATCGGCGACCGAGGAGCCGCCGAACTTCATCACGATCGTCTCGAGCTCGGGCTGCGCCATGCCGGTGAGGGTAACCGCGCCGCTACTCGACGAGTCCCGGACGCCGGTAGGGCGAGAGGCCGGGCGGAACCGGGATGTTCGGCCGGAGCGTCGGATCGGGGATCGGGGCGAGCGCCCGCAGGACGAGTGGCACGTGGCCGGCCCATACGTCGAGCTCCGCGTCGGGCGTGTCGCCGTCCTCGGGCCCCCCGTCGCGGATCTTCGCCGAGGCCTCGTCGAGCGGAAGGCGCAGGAGTGACGTCGCGCGGAGCTCCTTCTGAGTCGGCGGCCGCGCCTCCGCCCAGCGCCCCGGGAGGAGCTTCTCCGTGAAGGCCTCGAGCGCGACGCGCTTCTCGTCCGGGTCGGCCACGGGCACGGCGGTGCCGAGCACGACGACGGAGCGGTAGTTCATCGAGTGCTCGAACACCGACCGTGCGAGCACGATGCCGTCGAGCAGCGTGACGGTGAGGCACGCCGCGATGCCGCCGGCGAGCGCCCGCAGCGTGCGGCTCGCGGCGGAGCCGTGCACGTATACGTCGTCCCCGACGCGTGCGTGCAGGGTCGGGATCACGAACGGCTGCCCCTCGGAGAGGAAGCCGAGATGGGCGACGAGACCCGCATCGAGCACGGAGTCGATCGCCTCGCGATCGTAGCGGCCGCGTTCGTGGAGCCGCCGGACGCGGATGCGCGGGCTCGGAGGCGGATGCCGGCGGCGCGCCATGCGCCAAGCCTACGGACGCCGTGGGTCGGGTTCCCCCGCCACGAGGCGACAGGAGGCAGGCATAGTGAGTCGTCGCCGAGCACCCGCGGCTGCGGGCGGCTCGCGCGTAGACGGGTTTCCATCCAGGAGGATCAGATGAGCAGGAGATGGTTGGTGGTCTCGGCCGCGGTCGCGAGCGTCGCCCTCGCCGCGCCGCTCACCGCGTCGGCTGTGGGCGCGGGCGCGAGCGGGGCGTCGGTCAAGGTCACCGCGGGGAAGCCGACGGAGTTCCACTTCACGCTGTCGAAGTCGTCCGTCGCGAAGGGGTCCGTGACGTTCACGATCACCAATTCCGGGAAGCTCGAGCACGACTTCAAGATCGGCGGGAAGACCTCGGCGAAGGTCAAGCCGGGCAAGTCCACGAAGCTGACGGTCAGCCTGAAGGCCGGGAAGATGCAGTACCTCTGCACGGTTCCGGGTCACGCGGCGGCCGGCATGAAGGGGACGCTGACGGTCAAGTAGCTCGGGCACGGTCTCGCGATCGGGGCGCTCCGGCGGCCCGATCGCGGTACCGGCTTGGCGCGCGTGCGGGGACGCGGTACAACCACTTCCTGATGACGGAAGCGGCCTCCTGGCTCGACACGATCGAGCGGATCTTCGACGCGATCCCCGATCTCGCGACGCCCGCGCAGGTCCAGGCCTCGCTGGGGGAGATCCTCCGCGACCCGGGCCTGCGGGTCTACTGGTGGGACTGGGAGCGCGACTGCTACGTGGGGATCGAGGGCACGCCCGAGGAGCCGCGTCCGGGCCCGGGCGCGGTGGCGACGCCGGTCGAGTACGAGTCGCGTCGGATCGGGATGCTCGTCCACGACGCGCGGTTCCTCGAGTCGCCCGAGTTCACGGCGTCGTTCGTCCCGATGATCCGCATCGCGATGGAGCGCGACCGGCTCCACCGCGACCTCGTCGCCAAGCTGGAGCAGCTGCAGGCGTCGCGGCTGCGGCTGGTGCGGGCGGGCGACAGCGAGCGG
>DATBET010000115.1:0-4552 GCA_036558885.1 Gaiella sp. | reverse complement strand
TTCGACGCCGTCCGCGACGACCCGTCGATCACGCTCGTCGCCGAGGTGATGGGCGGCCTCGAGCCGACCGGCGACTACGTGCTGGAGCTCCTCCGCGCGGGCAAGCCGGTCGTGACCGCGAACAAGCAGCTCGTCGCGCGGCGGGGCGCGGAGCTGTTCGCCACTGCCGCCACTGCGGGGACGCAGCTGCGCTTCGAGGCGTCGGTCTGTGCCGCGATCCCGGTGATCAAGGTGCTACGGGAATCGCTCGTCGCCTCGTCCGTCCACCGGGTGCTCGGGATCGTCAACGGCACGACGAACTTCATGCTCTCGCGGATGGAGCAGGGCGGCTCCTACGCGGACGCGCTCGCGGAGGCGCAGCGGCTCGGCTACGCGGAGGCGGATCCGAGCGAGGACGTGGGCGGCGCCGACGCCGCCGCGAAGATGGCGATCCTGGCGACGGTCGCCTTCGGTTCCCGCGTCGCGCTCGAGGACGTCTCGTTCGTCGGGATCGAGCACGTCACCGAGGCGCACGTCCGCGCTGCCTCGGAGCTGGGAGCGGTGATCCGCCTGGTGGGCGCGGCGACGCTCGCCGACGGCGCCGTCGACGTGCGCGTGCGGCCGGTGCTCGTGATGCAGCACCACCCGCTGGCGGCGGTAAAGGGCGCCTTCAACGCGGTCGTGCTCGAGGGCGACGCGATCCGCGAGATCACGCTCGAAGGTCCGGGCGCCGGCGGGCTCGAGACCGCCTCCGCCGTCGTCGCCGACCTCGTCAGCGTGATCGGGACGACGGGCACCGGCTTCCTCCAGAACGACGCGTGCTGGCGCGAGCTGGGGCAGCTGCCCGCCGGGGAGTGGCGCTCCCCCTTCTACGTCCACCTCGAGGTCTCCGACCGGCCCGGAGTGCTCGGCCACGTCGCCGCCGAGCTGGCGCGGCACGAGGTCTCGGTCGCGCAGCTCGTCCAGCACCCGCGCGGCGAGGACGCCACGCTCGACCTCGTCACGCACGAGGCGCGGGCCGGCGACCTCGAAGCGGCGCTGGCCGACATCGCCGCTCTCGGAGAAGTTCTCTCCGAGCCTGTCTCGATGCCGGTGATCGCGGAGGCGGCGTGATCCCGCTCGCCGAGCGGTACCGCAAGCGGCTTCCGCTGGAGCCGGGAACGCCGATCGTGACGCTCGGCGAGGGCTCGACGCCGCTCCTCCCGGCCCCGCGCCTCTCGGAGCGGCTCGGGCTCGAGGTGCGGTTGAAGTGGGAGGGAGGCAACCCGACCGGCTCGTTCAAGGACCGCGGCATGACCGTGGCGATCTCGAGGGCGGCCGCAGGGGGGGCGCGGGCGGTCGTCTGCGCGTCGACCGGGAACACGGCCGCGTCGGCCGCAGCCTATGCGGCGCGGGCCGGCCTGGAGGCGTCGATCCTCCTCCCCGAAGGCGCCGTCGCGCTGGGAAAGGTCGCCCAGGCGCGGGCTTCCGGTGCGCGGCTCATCCAGGTGCGGGGGCCGTTCGAGCAGGCGCTCGCCGGGGCGCAGGAGCTCGAGCGACGCGGGACGCACGTCCTCGTCAACTCGCTCAATCCTGACCGGATCGAGGGCCAGAAGACCGCCGCGTTCGAGATTGTCGAGGAGCTCGGATCGGCCCCTGCCGCCCTCGCGCTGCCCTACGGCGGCGGCGGCAACACGCGGGCCTATGCGCGCGGCTTCGACGAATGGGGCGCGGGCCTGCCACGGCTCGTGGCGGGGGCGGCGTCGAACCGCTCCGCGACGTTCGCGTCCGCGATCCGCATCGCAGAGCCTGCGCACCGGCTCGAGGCGGAGCAAGCGATCGAGCGTTCCGGGGGCAGGGTCGTGCCGCTCGACGACGACGAGCTCCGCGAGTGGTGGCGGGTGATCGTGCAGGAGGAGGGGGTGTTCTGCGAGCCGGCATCGGCCGCCGGGGTGGCCGCGCTCGTCCGCGCATCGCTCGAGCCGGGTTCGACCGTCGTCTGTGTGCTCACGGGCCACGGGCTCAAGGATCCCGACGCGGCTGCCTCGCTCGCCGTCGAGCCCGATGCGTTCGCGGCGGCCGCTGCGTGACGATCCGCGTCCGCGCACCGGCGACGAGCGCGAACCTCGGCCCGGGCTTCGACTCGGCCGGCGTCGCGCTCGAGCTCTGGAACGAGCTCGAGGTCGGCCAGGGCGACGACTCGGTCGACGAGAGCCACCTCGGGATCCAGGCGTTTGCTCGATTCGCCTCGCCCCGCGGTCGCACGTTCGCGTTCACCGACCGGATCCCGCGCGAGCGCGGGCTCGGCTCGAGCGCCGCGGTCGTCGCGCTCGGGCTTGTCGCCGGGGCGCTCGCCGCGGGCTCGAAGCCCTCCGCCGAGGAGCTGCTCGCCGCGGGGCTCGAGCTCGAGGGGCATCCGGACAACCTCGCGCCTGCGCTCGTCGGGGGCGTCTGCCTCACCTGGGAGGGCCGGATCGCACGGATCGCGGACACCGTTCCCGCGGTGCCGATCGCGCTCGTGCCGCCGAATCGCGTCCGCACCTCCGAGGCGCGCTCGGCGCTTCCCGCTTCGATTGCGCATGCGGACGCAGCCTTCACGGTCGGCCGTGCCGCTCTGCTCGGCGCGTCGCTCGCGGGCGGCGACGAGACGCTCTTCGCGGCCGCGCTCGGCGACCGGCTCCACGAGCCGTACCGCTCCCCGGCCGCCCCGGCGCTCGCCGAGGTTCGCGGCGACCTTCCCGAAGGCGCGCTCGGCGCGACGCTGTCCGGCTCCGGCCCGACCGTGATCGTGTGGGCGATGGCCGCCGGTGTCGAGCCGTGCGCGGCCGAGCTCCGGCGTCGATACCCGCATCACGAGGTCTGGCAGCTCGCGGTCGCCGCGAACGGCGCAGGCCCGTTCTGACGAGCCCGACCACACGCGGCCATGTCCGACACGGCCACGGCCCGGGGACAGGCACCAGGACGTGGCCTGAACGGTCAGCCCGTCCGCGCGTGCAGGAGAAGTTGCGGCTCCGTTTCACTTCCGTCGCCCTTTCGCGACGAAGTGACTGTCCCCGGGACGTGGCCCGTCGGGACGGCGCCCTCGTCCTCTCCCGACGCGTCCGTGTCCCGCGCTACGACTCGAGCTTCAGCGCAGCCGAGTTGATGCAGTAGCGCGTCCCGGTCGGGTGCGGGCCGTCGGGGAACACGTGCCCGAGGTGGCCGCCGCAGCTCGAGCACGTCACCTCGGTCCGGATCATCCCGTGGCTGACGTCGGTCTCCTCGTCGATCGCTTCGTCGCTCGCGGCCGCGTAGAAGGCGGGCCACCCGCAGCCGGAGTCGTACTTCGTCTCGGACACGAACAGCTCGGCGCCGCAGCCGGCGCACACGTATCGGCCGTCCTCGAACGTGTGGTCGTACTCACCCGAGAACGGCCGCTCGGTGCCCTTCTCGCGCAGGACGTGGTACTGCTCGGGCGTCAGCTCCGCGCGCCACTCGGCGTCGGTCTTCTCGATCTTCGGCACGGCTCTCCCTTCGGGTCGCGTCTCGTACCACTGTGCCTCACAGGCCGTACTCCTCGAGCAGCCGCAGCCAGACCTCGCTGCGGGTCGGGAAGGACGGGACGGCATGCCACAGTCTGTCCAGCGGCACCTCGCCGACGATCGCGACCGTCGTCGCGTGCAGGAAGTCGGCGATCTCCGCGCCCGTGAACGTCGCGCCGACGATCACGCTGCGGTCCTCGTCGACCACGAGGCGCGTGGTCCCTGGCGCGTTCCGCCCGTAGAAGCTGCCGCCCGCGTTGGCCGACGTCCCGACCTCGACCGCGCGGACGCGGAGCCCGGCTTCCTGCGCCGAGGCGAGCGTGTGCCCGACGGCCGCGACCTGCGGGTCGGTGAAGACGACGCGCGGCGAGAGCGGGCCGCCGGCGGTGTCGTCGAGGCGCGCGTCGCGGCCGAGGATCACGTCGGCGGCGACGCGCCCCTGGTACTTGCCCATGTGCGTGAGCTGCGCGCGGCCGTTCGCGTCGCCGATCGCGTAGAGCCAGTCGTGGCCCGGGACGCGGAGCGTCTCGTCGACCTCGATCGGCCTACCGGGCGTGATCCCGAACGGCTCCAGCCCGAGGTCGGCGGTCGCGACGCGCCGGCCGACGGCGACGAGCAGCTCGTCGCCGTGGAGCTCCTCGCCCGACTCGAGTGTGACCGTGACCCCGCCGTTCCTGGACACCGACGCCGCCGGCGAGCCGACGCGAACCTCGACGCCCCGCTCGACCAGCGACTCGTGCACGAGCTTCGACGCGAACTGCTCTTCGCGGGCGATCAGCCGCGGCGCGGCCTCGACGATCGTCACCTGCGAGCCGAGCGTGAACCACGCCTGCCCCAGCTCGACGCCGATGACGCCGCCGCCGAGCACGATCAGCCGCTCCGGCGCCTCCTCGGACGTCGTCGCCTCGCGGTTCGTCCACGCGTTGGCGTCCGCGAGGCCCGGGATCGGCGGGATCGCCGCCTCGCTCCCGGTCGCGATCACGACCGCGCGCCGCGCCTCCAGCCGCCGCCCGTCGACATCCGCCAGCCGCTCGCCTACGAGCCGGGCCTCACCACGCACGACGGTGACGCCG
>DATBET010000114.1:0-15758 GCA_036558885.1 Gaiella sp. | reverse complement strand
GCTGGCTGCCGCTGCTCCTGATGTCGACGCTCATCGTCGCCTTGGGTGCCTACACGAGCGTTCGCGAGGACGCGTTCCTCACCTCGTACAACCTCAACAACCTCCTCCTCGCGACGATGCCGCTCGCGCTCGTCTCGCTCGGGCAGGCGAGCGCGCTCCTCGTCGGCGGCTTCGACGTGTCCGTCGCGGCGCTGATGACGTTCTGCGTGGTGCTCGCCTCCTACACCCTGACGCCGACGACGTCGGGGTGGGGGTTGTTCCCGGGTGCTCTCGCGCTGCTCGCCGTGGGCCTCGCGACGGGCATCTTCAATGCGGTGCTGATCCGGGTCCTGCGGCTGCCCTCGATCATCGCCACGCTCGGGACGCTCAGCATCCTCCAGGGGGCGTCGCTCTGGCTCCGCGACCATCCCGAGGGCTCGGTCAACAGTGATGTGATCGGCTGGCTGACGAAGAGCGTGAGCTTCGTCCCGATCGCGTTCATCGCGGTCTGCGTGCTCGCCGTGCTCGCCGACCTCTGGCTCTACCGCTCCCGCACGGGCCTCGCCCTGCGAGCCGTCGGGCTGGACGAGACCTCGTCGCGCCGGCTCGGAATGCGAACCGGCCGTGCGGTGATCCTGGCGTTCGTCGTGTGCTCCCTGATGGCGTCGCTCGCCGGCTTCTACCTCGCTGCCGAGGTGCAGATCGGCTCGCCGATCATCGGCAACTACAGCCTCGAGAGCATCGCCGCGGCCGTCCTCGGCGGGGCGAGCCTCGCGGGCGGGAGGGGCTCGTACGTCGGCACGCTCCTCGCGGCCCTCTTCCTCACCCTCATCGACAACGTCCTGCCGCTCTTCCAGCAGCCGACGGAGTACTCGGAGATCACGATCGGCGTCCTGATCCTCCTCGCGCTCGTGCTCTACAAGAGCCCGGAGCTCATCTCCCGCCTGCGGACGAGCTGGGGCGGGGTGGGCCGTCTCCGGGCGGGCGAGGGCGAGGCGCGGGCCGGCTAGGGCTGTGCGGCGGCGGTCGAGGGCCGGGCGGAGGCGACCCGCGGGTCCGCCTCGCGGCCGATGACCACCCAGACCGCGTGCACGGGCTCGTCGCCGATCGTCCACAGCCGGTGCGGCGAGGTCGAGTCGAAGGCGATCGAGCCGCCGGGGCCGAGCTCGTACTGCTCGAAGCCGACCTGCACGCCGAGCGTCCCGCTCGAGACATAGCCGTACTCCCTTCCGCCGTGCGTCGTCAGCGCGTCCTCGGGGCACGACTCGGCGCCGACGGGATAGACGACGTAGAGGAACTCGACGTCGCGGTCGCGTTCGTGCGTCAGCCGCTCCCAGCGAACGCCGGACGCGAGGTTGATCACGCGGCGCGTCTCGGGGCTCTCGGCGAGGCTGTCCCGCCGCTCGACGACGCGCTCTCCGGGCTGCTCGCCGAAGACGTCGCTCATCGTGATGCCGAGGGCCGTGACGAGCGAGTAGAGGGTGCTGACCGACGGGTTCACGCGGTCGAGCTCGATCTGCGAGACGAGGCTCGGCGAGACGCCGACGCGGCGGGCGAGCTCGCGGAGCCCGATGCCGAGGCGCTCGCGCTCGGCGCGGAGGCGGCTTCCGACCTTCGACGCCTCGAAGGTGCCGTCGATCGGCTCCTGGGACGCGGCGACGTCGCTCATGCGCGCCGCAGCCGCTGCCGGATCTCGGTCGCGATGCGGTCCGGACCGGGCAGGAACGCGTCCTCGAGCGTCGGGCTGTACGGGATCGGCGTGTCCGGCGTCGCGATCCGCCAGGCGTCGTCGAGATAGCCGAGCGCGTGCTCGGTGACGGTCGCGAGCACCTCGCCGGCCCAGCCGCCCGTCTGCGGCCCCTCCTCGATCACGACGATCCGGCCCGTCTTCCTCACGGAGCCGAGCACCGTCTCGGCGTCGAAGGGTCGCAGGGTCCGAAGGTCGACCACCTCCAGCGACAGCCCGTCGCGCTCGAGCGCCTCCGCCGCCTCCAGGGCGTCGTGCACGCCTTTCATCGCCGTGACGAGCGTGACGTCGCACCCCTCGCGGACGACCGCGGCCCGGCCGAGCTCGGCGGTGGCCCCGTCCACGTCGCCCTCGAGCCCGTAGAGGCGCTTGTGCTCGAAGAACAGCACCGGATTGTCGTCGCCGATCGCCGCCTTGAGCAGCGCCTTCGCATCGGCGGGCGTCGAGGGGCACACGATCTTGAGGCCCGGCACGCCCATGAACCACGACACCGGCATCTGGGAGTGGATCGCGCCGAAGCGCCCGCCCGCGCCGACAACGGAACGAATGGTGAGAGGCACGCTGACCTGCTCCTCCGTGAGGAACCAGTACTTCGTGGACTGGTTGACGAGGCTGTCCATCGCGAGCGTCAGGAAGTCGCCGAACATGATCTCGATCACCGGGCGCAGGCCCGTCACGGCCGACCCGAAGCCCGCCCCGGCGAGCGCCAGCTCGGAGATCGGCGTGTCGAAGACCCGCTTCGGGCCGTATTTCTCGTAGAGGCCGGTCGTCGTCGCGAAGACGCCGCCCGCGACCGCGACGTCCTCGCCGAAGAGGATCACCCGCTCGTCGTCGGCCAGCGCCTCGTCGAGCGCGTCGCGGATCGCGGTGCGGAACGACGTGCTCACAGCGTCAATGCGAGCGGCCGCTCGAGCAGCTCGCGGAGTCGGGAGAGGAACTGCGCGGCATGCGCGCCGTAGACGACCCGGTGGTCGCACGTGAGCGTCGCCGTCAGCACGTCGCGGAACGCGACCCGGTCGGGCCCCTCCTCCACGGGCTCGCGCCGGGCGGCGCCGACGGCAAGGATCGCGACCTGCGGCGGGTCGACGATCGCGGTGAACCACCTGATGCCGAACATGCCGAGGTTCGAGACCGTGAACGTCGCGTGGTGGAGCTCGTCGGGCGTCAGCGCCCGCCGCCGCGCGGCGTCCGCCAGGCGCGTCGACTCGGCGGCGATCTGGACGAGGGACTTCCGGTCGGCGTCGAGCACGACCGGTACGAGCAGCGCGTCCTCCGTCGCCACCGCGATGCCGACGTTCACACGGGAGTACGTCTCGATCCGCCCTTCCACGTACGAGGCGTTGAAGCGCGGTAGCTCGCGCAGCGTCCTCGCCGCCGCCTTGACGACGAAGTCGTTGAGCGACGGGACGTCCTCGCCCGCCTCCCGCGCCCCGCGACGCAGTGCCGTGACGAGCGAGACGTCGACGTCCGCCGCCGCAGTGAGGACGGGTGTCGTCGCGGCCGACTCGGCCATCCGCCGCGCGATCGTCGCCTCCGTCGCGGTCAGCTCGCGCGTCGTGACCTCTCCCTTGCCCGCGGCGTCGGTCTCCACGGGCCCGTCCTCGACGGCGGCCGCAGCCCGCACGTCGTCGACCGTCACACGGCCGCCCGGCCCCGTCCCCACGACGCCGTGGAGCGACACGCCGAGCTCCACCGCGGCGCGCCTCGCGACAGGGGTCGCATTGGGACGAGACCCCTCCGCTCCGGCGTCGTGCGCTCGCTCTCCGTCGCCCTCCGCGACCGCCGGAGCGGGCTCGGGGCGAGTCTCGCGGGGCGCACGTGCCGGCGGCTCGGCGCCGCCAGGCTGTCCCTCACCGTTCGAAAGGGTCGCGATCGCCTCGCCGACGGTGGCCGTCGCCCCTTCGGGAACGAGGATCGCGGAGAGCGTCCCGTCCGCTTCGGCGTCGTAGATCACGGTCGCCTTGTCCGTCTCCACCTCGATCAGGGCATCGCCCCGCGCGAAAGCCTCTCCCGGCTGCTTCAGCCAGCGGGTGATCACGGCGTCGGCCATCGAGTCGGACAGCTTCGGCATCGTCAGCTCGCGCGCCACGGCGACCTCTAGTCCTTGAACTCGCGGGCAGTGAGCGCGCTCGGGAAGGCGGCGGCGAGGCCGGCCGCGCGCATGCGCTCGAGCTCCTCGCCGACCTCGTGCCTCAGCTGCTCGAGGCCCGTCTCGTCGACGCCTTCCGCGAGGAGCTGGTCGCCGAGGACGGTGATCGGGTCGCGCGCCCGCCAGCGCTCCAGCTCACCCTCGGGCCTGTACGCGCCGGGGTCGCTCCGCGAATGACCGACGAACCGGTACGTGAGCGCCTCGAGGAACGCGGGGCCGTTTCCCGCGCGCGCGTGGTCGACGGCGCGGCGCGCGGCGTCGCGGACGGTCCACACGCTCATCCCGTCGATCGTCTCGGTCGGCACGCCCATCACCTCGGCGCGCTCTCTGATCTCACCCGCCGTCACGGAGCGAAACGCCGTGTACTCGCCGTAGCCGTTGTTCTCGCAGACGAGGACGAGCGGCAGGTCGAGCACTTTGCAGAAGTTGAGGCACTCGAAGACGTAGCCCTGGTTCATCGCGCCGTCGCCGAAGTACGCGACCGCGACGCCGCCGGTCGTCCGCTCGAGGCCGAGGGCCGCGCCGGTCGCAGCCGCGATGCTGCCGCCGACGATGCCGAACGAGCCGATCAGCCGGTCGCCGAGCGAGTTCACGTTCATCGAGCCTGCCCGACCGCCGTTGATGCCGGACTCCCGTCCGAGCATCTCGTCGAGCAGCGCCTGCGGATCGACGCCGAGCGCGAGCGCGTGGCCGTGGCCGCGGTACGTGGCCGCGACGCGGTCGCGCTCTTCGAGCACGCTCGCGACGCCGGTCGCGATCGCCTCCTGCCCCGAGTAGAGGTGGGTCGTGCCGTAGACCTCACCCGCGAGGAAGAGCGACTGGACGAGGTCCTCGAAGCCGCGGATCAGGAGCATCTTCCGGTAGATCCGCGTGTAGAGGTCGAGGTCGTCGAGCACCCCTGCCACCCGCGTGTCGCTGACGTTGCTCACGCCGCACCGACGCTCGTGTCGGACTCGAGCCGGTCCCGGAGGTACTCCCAGTCGCGCTGGTGCCGGTAGGAGTGGCGCGGCGGCGGTCCCGGCGCCGACGTCTCGAGCCAGCGCACGGGTCGCCCCTGGGTCTCGTAGAAGGCGTGGACACAGCCGGTCCCCGTCCAGAATGCGTCTCCCGGCCGGAGCGTGTACCGGTCGCCGTCCGCGACGACGTCGACCTCGCCCTCGAGGATGTAATAGGACTCCTCGAACGGATGGTCGTGTGGGTTCGCGCACGCTCCCGGCTGGTAGTCGACCATGAACATCGTGTGGAGCTGCGCGTCGAGCCGCTGGTCGACGAGCATCTTGACGGCGATCCCGCTGTAGGCGAGAACGGCGGTGGCCATGCTCCCCGACACGGTCGGCGCGCCCATGGCCTGCGCGTGCTTCAGGCGCTCGAGGTCCATCTCGCCGTCGTTCAGCAGGAACAAGTTGTGGTTGCGCGGGTCCCGCGCGTCGAGCTCGGCAGCGGGCGTGTCCGGCGGTGGGCCGAGGAAGAACGTGTCGCTCCCGTCCGTGCGCGGCCGGGGGGACGCCATCTCGATCCAGCGCGCGGGCTCGCCGGCTCGGAAGGCATGAGGGGAGCCCACCGGGATCGCCCCGCAGGCGCCGGGCTCGAGCGTCACACCGCGCCCCTCCAGGTAGAGGACGGGCTCGCCCTCGAGCACGTAGAAGCTCGTCTCGAACGAGTGCACGTGCTCGTCGACGTGACCGTCGGCGAGCGCCACCATCGTCAGCGCCATGTGCGTCGAGCCGAGCGAGCCGTCGACGAGCCGGCAGTGGGTGAGGCCGCTCGAGCGCTCCGGCAGCGCGTCGGCGAGGGCGACGTCCTCGCGGCGGACGAGGCGATAGCCGGGCCTCCCGTCCGCGAGCGTCCGTGTGCCGGTGTCGTCGCTCACGACGAGACGCCGGAGGGCTCGACGACGGCGGACGAGGCGACGGCCTCCGCGAGGCCAGGCTCGGCGCTGCGGCCGCCGTCCACGCCGTCCCGGACGAGGTCCGCGCCGCGGACGTAGATGCGGCCGGCGACGAGGAGCTCCTCGGCCGGGAACCGTGTGAGGATCTCGCAGCCGGTCGCGGTGACGACCACCTCTTCCTCGATCCGCGCCGCCGAGCGCCCGTCCGTCGCGGCGCAGTAGGTCTCGAGGGCGAAGACCATTCCCTCCTCGAGCTCGACGGGGCGCTCGAGGGAGTGGACGCGCGAGATCATCGGCGACTCGTAGAGGCCGACGCCGATCCCGTGCCCGAACTGCAGGCCGAAGCACGTCTCCTCGTCGGGGAAGCCGAGCTCCTCGGCAGTCGGCCAGACCTCCGCGATCCGGTCCGTGGTCATGCCCGGGCGGACCAGCTCGATGGCGGCGTCGAGCCATTCTCGGCACTGCTTGTACGCGTCGAGCTGCGCGTGGTTGACGCCGCCCACGTTGAACGTGCGGTAGTAGCACGTCCGGTAGCCCATGAACGAGTGGATGATGTCGAAGAACGCCTGGTCGCCCGGCCGCAGGAGCCGGTCGGAGAAGACGTGCGGATGCGGGTTGCAGCGGTCTCCCGACACGGCATTGACCGCTTCGACCTGCTCCGAGCCCATCTCGAAGAGGAGCTGCTGGGCCCGCGCGACGATCTCGTGCTCGTACACGCCCGGTCGCAGCATCCGGTAGATCTCCTCGTAGACCGCGTCGACGAGGCCCGCCGACTGGTCGAGCAGCGCGATCTCCTGCGGCGTCTTGATCGTCCGCGCCGCGAGCAGCACCCGCGAGCCGTCGGTGACGCGCACTCCGGCGCGCTGCAGCGCCTCGATCGTGACGAGATCCGCCATGTCGATGCCGAGCGGCTCGCCCTCGAGGCCGCGCTCGCGCAGCTCGTTCGCGATCCGCTCGCCGAGCCGGTCGGGAATCCCCGTCTCGACGGGCATCGCGCCGCGCATCGGTGCCACGCCCGCGCGGAAGTTCTCCGGGGGGAGCCAGGGAGCGAACAGCTGGTGGTGCCGCGCCGCCGAGCCGAAGTCCCAGAGGATCGGCTCGCCGCCACGCGGCAGCAGTGCGAAGCGAGCGTTCTTGTCCCGCGCCCACTCGCCGATGTGCGTGCTCGTCACGTACCGGATGTTGTTCGGGTCGAACATCAGCACCGCGCCGAGGTCCGAGGCGTCGAGCGCCGCCTTGGCGCGGTCGAGGCGCTCCTGCCGCAGGCGCGGGAAGTCGATGCGCTGCTCCCAGTCGACCGCACGTGTCGAGTCGGGGGAGCCGTTCGCCCTGCTCCGCATGGTCACGGCACCACCTCCTGTTCGAGCTGCCTGGTCGCCCTGCCCGCCTCGCGGTCCGCCGTGTCGAGGCCAGACCGCCGCCGTAGGTGCTGGAAGAGCGCGATGAAGTCGTCCTCCCCGAACCCTGCCTGGATCGCTCCGCGAAGCTGCTGCTTCATCTCCATCGCGAGCGGCAGCTCGACACCGTCCTTCCCGGCCTCGTCGAGCACGAGGTCGATGTCCTTCTCCATCAACGCCGTCGTGAACGTCGCGGAGTAGTCGTCGCGAAGGAGCGCGTCGGTCTTGTACTTCACGAAGGGCGCGCCGACGGCCGAGCTCCCCATCACCTCGAGGAGCTTGTCGCGGCTCACGCCGGCGGCCTCCCCGAGGACGAGCGCCTCGGACATCGCCTGCGCGATCACGCCGATCATGAGGTTGATCGCGAGCTTCACCACGCGGGCCTGCTCGCCCTCGCCGACATGGTGGACCGTCGGCCCGATCGCGAGCAGCACGGGCTCGACCTCGGCGAGCGTCTGCGGGTCGCCCGAAACCATGAAGCTGAGGTTTCCTGCGCGGACGACGCTCGGGTTTCCGCTGACCGGGGCGCGCAGGTAGCGAACCGACCGCTTCACCGCCTGCGCCGCGACGCGCGCCGAGGCGGCAGCCGAGACCGTGCTCGTGTCGACGAGCACGGTGCCGGGCCGCGCAGCGTCGACGACGCGGGTCGCGACCGCCTCGAAGGCGTCGTCGTCCGCGAGCGAGGTGAGCACGACGTCGACCCGCGGCGCGAGCGCCTCGGGCGTACGGACGACCGCGGCTCCCCGACCCTCGAGCGACCCTGCCTTCCCGGGTGTGCGATTGCTCACGACGAGCGCGTACCCGCCGTCGAGGAGGCGCTCAGCGATCGCGGTGCCCATGTTGCCGAGCCCGATCAGCCCCACGACGGGGCGCGGGTCGTTGGAGGCGCGCACTGTCCAGTATGAATAAACGAACGCCCGTCACCGGTCAAGCCGCTCCTGCTCTCGCTCGGCCTGGCTTCGTTCCGTCACGAGGCCGCCTGTACAGCTGCACCATACGCCGCGGAGATCGGATGGCGCGGCAGGCTCGTCAGACGAGCGCGAGCGCCTGCTCGAGGTCCGCCCAGAGGGCCTCCGGCTCCTCGAGGCCGACGGAGAGGCGCAGGAGGCCCGTGGGGATCCGGTCGCCTTCCCAGCGGTGGCGTGCCTCGAGCTTCGAGCGCGTGCCCCCGAGGCTCGTCGCGTTCACGATCGTGCGCACGCCGCGCTCGACGCGCCCGGCCGCCTCGCCCTCCGCCACGTCGAAGCTCACCAGGAAGGAGAAGCCCGGGTAGCGCACCGTCTCGACGGCAGGGTGCGTACTGAGCCGTTCGACGAGCGTGCGGGCGGTCGCCTCCTGCCGGTCGAGTCGGGCCGCGAGCGTGTCGAGGCCGCGCATCACGAGCCAGGCCGTGTCGGCCGGCGCGACCAGGCCCGCGAGCCGGCGCGTCAGGTGCAGCCGGTCGCGGAGCTCGCCGTCGGCGGTGACCAGCACCCCGGCGAGCACGTCGTCGTGGCCCGAGAGGATCTTCGTCGCGGAGTGGAGCGCGACATCGCAGCCGTGCTCGAGCGGCCGCAGCCGGAGGGGCGAGGAGACCGTCGAGTCGCACACGACGGGCGCGAGATGCCCGACGGCGGCCTCGAGATCAGGCATCGTCAGCACCGGGTTCGCGGGCGCCTCGACGAGGATCAGGTCGACGCCGGCGGGTGGCGGTCCGGTCTGGTCGAACTCGACCACGTGCACGCCCCACGGGCCGAGGTGGTCGAGCAGCGTGCGATGGCCGTAGTACGCGCCCTCGGCGAGTGCGACCGTGCCGCCTGGGCGCAGCGTCGTCAGCACGACGCAGGTGACGGCAGCCATCCCGGAGGGGAAGAGCAGCGCGTCGCCGCCGTCGAGCGCGCCGAGCGCCTCCTCGCAGGCGACGCCGGTCGGGTGATCCGCGCGCACGTAGGAGAACCGGCCCGGCTCGCCGTCGACGTACGGCCAGGTCGCGGAGCGGTCGAGCGGGGCGTCCACGGCTCGATGCTATTCGGCCTACGCGTCGCGTCGCGGCCGCTCGAGCATCGCGGTGCCGGGTTCGACGAACCCGAGCTTGCGGTACAGCTCGTGCGCGTCAGCCGTGTGGAGGAGCCACTTCGTGCCGGCCAGCGGCCCGTCGTCGACGCTGAACCGGACGAGCTCGACGCCGAGCCCCTGCCCACGATGCTCCTCGAGCACGTAGACGTCCGCGAGGTACGACTGCACGTGCCCGTCCGAGATCGTGCGCGAGAAGCCGACCTGCCCCCCGTCGTGGTAGAGGCCGACGACCCGCGCGGCGCCGTCGATCAG
The DNA here is from genome assembly GCA_036558885.1 of Gaiella sp. GTDB lineage: Bacteria > Actinomycetota > Thermoleophilia > Gaiellales > Gaiellaceae > Gaiella. The sequence continues at coordinate 6,291 of DATBET010000114.1, read as the reverse complement.
CGCGTCCTGGGTCGCGCGCGGACGGCCTTTCGCCCAGTACGACTCCTCACTCAGGTAGCGGTGGACGGCGTCCCGGTCGATCCGCGCCGGGTCGTCGTCGAGCTCGTACCCGTTGCCGAGCTCGCGTCGCACGGCGCCAGCGTACGTGCCGCGGCTCCGGTCGACGTTGCACAGAGTGTTGCAAGCCCAGGACGCGCTCAGGGGGACGCACGCCGGCAGTCGAGCTGCAAGGTTGCATCTGGAAGGCGGCTGGTGGGAGGCCCGCGTTAGGCTCACGCGCGATGTCGACGCGCCACGAGACGACCGCGGAGAAGCTCGAGTGGCTCCGCGAGCTGGCCGAGGCCGCGGAGCATGCCGGGACGGAGAAAGCCGTCGCTCGACAGCACGAGCGCGGCAAGCTCCTCGCCCGCGAGCGGCTCGATTTGCTGCTCGACCCGGGCTCGTTCGTCGAGCTCGACCGCTTCGTCCGTCACCGGGAGAGCGAGTTCCGGATGCGCGACAACCGGCCCTGGGGAGACGCGGTCGTCACCGGCTACGGGACGGTGTTCGGCCGGCCGGTGTGCGTGTTCAGCCAGGACTTCACGGTGTTCGGCGGCTCCCTCTCCGAGGTCTTCGCGGAGAAGGTCTGCAAGGTGATGGACATGGCCCTGAAGGTCGGCTGCCCCGTCGTCGGGATCAACGACTCCGGCGGTGCGCGGATCCAGGAAGGCGTCGTCTCGCTCGCGGGCTACGCGGAGATCTTCTGGCGCAACGTCCAGGCGTCCGGGGTCGTCCCTCAGATCTCGCTGATCATGGGGCCCTGCGCGGGAGGCGCGGTCTATTCGCCGGCGATCACGGATTTCGTGCTGATGACGGAGGGGTCGTCGTACATGTTCATCACGGGCCCCGACGTGGTGAAGACGGTGACGGGCGAGGACGTGTCGTTCGAGGACCTCGGCGGCGCGAGCGCGCATGCGACGAAGTCGGGCGTCGCGCACCTCGTCGCGCCGGACGAGCAGGCGTGTATCGACGACGCGCGCTACCTCATCACGTTCCTTCCCCAGAACAACCTGGAGACGGCGCCCTACGCCGCACCGACGGACCCCGTCGACCGCGAGTTGCCCGAACTCGACACGCTGATCCCGGACTCTCCGAACAAGCCGTACGACATCAAGCGCGTGATCGAGGCGGTCGTCGACGACGGGAACTTCCTCGAGCTCCAGCCGCTGCACGCGGAGAACATCGTTTGCGGCTTCGCGCGTCTCGGCGGCCACTCGGTCGGCGTCGTCGGGAACCAGCCCGCGGCGCTTGCGGGCGTCTTGGACATCGACGCGTCGGTCAAGGCCGCACGGTTCGTCCGCACGTGCGACGCGTTCAACGTGCCCCTCGTGACGTTCGTCGACGTGCCGGGCTTCCTGCCGGGCACCGAGCAGGAGTGGGGCGGCATCATCCGCCACGGCGCGAAGCTTCTCTATGCGTACTCGGAGGCGACCGTCCCCAAGCTGACCGTGATCACGCGGAAGGCCTACGGCGGCGCCTACGACGTCATGAGCTCGAAGCACATCCGCGCCGACGTGAACGTCGCCTGGCCCACGGCGGAGGTGGCCGTCATGGGGCCCGACGGGGCGGTCAACATCGTCTTCCGCCACGAGCTCGAGGCCTCGGACGACCCGGACGCGCGACGCGCCGAGCTGATCGCCGACTACAAGGAGCGGTTCGCAAACCCCTACTCGGCCGCCGAGCGCGGTTACGTCGACGACGTGATCGAGCCACGGCGCACCCGGCCGTACCTCGTCCGCGCGCTCGAAGCCACGCTCTCCAAGCGCGAGCCCGGCCCGAAGCGGAAGCACGGCAACATCCCGCTCTAGCCTGTCCGCCAAGCAGGAATCCGCAGAGCGGATTCCTGCGGCCTGATCCCCGCCTGCGGCGGGGCAGATCCCTGAAGGCATCGGCTTTTGCCGCCGCAACTGCCGCGTTGTGCCGGGACGACCGGGTGCCGAGCCTCGCCCCGTACGCTGGCGGTCCGTGACGCCGTTCTCCGAGAGGGTGACCACGCTCGAGTGGCGCAGCGGTGCGGAGTCGTGGATCTCGGAACGGCTCTCCGCCGCGAACCTGGCCGTGACCGGTGCGATCGAGCAGCGGCGCGTGCGGCCCTGGTCGACCCAGCTCGTCGTGCCGACCGACGGCGGCAGGGTCTGGTTCAAGGCCAACTGCCCGGCACAGGCCTTCGAGCCCGCTCTCCAGGCGCTGCTCGCCAGGCTGGCCCCGGACGAGGTCGACGAGCCGCTGGCGTTGGACGGAGAGCGCGGATGGATGCTGACGCGCGACCGCTGCGCGACGCTACGTGAGCGCCACGAGCCCGGGCTCTCCGAGTGGCAGCACGTGCTCCGCGAGGCGGCGGGACTGCAGCGACTCGCGGCCGACCACGCTCGTGACGTGCTTGCCGTCGGGGTGCCCGACTGCTCGCCGGCCACGGTGGCGGCGCGGTTCGACCTGATGCTCGAGCGCCTGCGAGAGCGGGCCGACGACGACCCCGCCCACCTCGTCGCGGACGTGGTCGAGCAGCTCGAGGCGGCGCGTCCGTCGGTGCGCGACGCGGCGAGCGTGCTGGCGGAGGGCCCGCTGCCGGTCACGGTCCAGCACGGCGACCTGCACCCCGGGAACGTCTTCGAGGTCGACGGGCGGCTGCGCATCTTCGACTTCGGCGACGCGCAGTGGGCGCATCCGCTCGAGTCGCTGCCCCTCCCCTGGGCGATCACCAAGGACGACCTTCCGTGGCAGGAGATCCTGGCCGCGTATCACCAGCCGTGGCAAGACGTGCTCACGATCGACGAGCTCGCCGAGCTGCTTGCGGCGGCGGTGGTCACCCAGCCCGTCAACCGCTCCTTCGGCTGGTGGGAGGCGCTGACCGAGGCAACCGAGGAGGAATGAAAGGCATGGGGGGAGGCGCCTGCCCGGCACCTCGCCCATGTCGTCGAGCCCTGGCCGTGAGGCCGCTTGTGCGCGCCCCCTTCCGGGGTGACACTCCGCGGATGCCGACCCCAGAGCTGACGGCCCTTCGCCCGCTCCAGCTCGAGCGGCTTCGCGCGACCCTCCACCACGTGTACGAGCACGTCCCGCACTACCGCCGCGCCTTCGACGAGGCCGGCGTCCGGCCCGAGGACCTCGACGCGCTCGCGGACCTGGCGAGGTTCCCGTTCACGACGAAGGAAGATCTCCGCGCGAACTACCCGTTCGGCCTCTTCGCGGTGCCGCGCGAGGAGGTCGTCCGCATCCATGCGTCCTCGGGGACGACGGGCAAGCCGACCGTGGTCGGGTACACGCGGCGCGACGTCGACACGTGGGCGGAGCTCGTGGCGCGCTCGATCGAGGCCGCGGGCGGACGGCGCGGCGACATCGTCCACGTCGTCTACGGGTACGGCCTGTTCACCGGCGGGCTCGGCGCCCACTACGGCGCCGAGCGCCTCGGGTGCACGGTCGTGCCGATGTCGGGCGGCATGACCGACCGGCAGGTGCAGCTGATTCAGGACTTCCAGCCGCGAATCATCATGGTGACGCCGTCGTACTTCCTCGCGATCGCAGACGAGATGGAACGGCTGGGGGTCGACCCCGCGACGACGTCCCTCGAGATCGGGATCTTCGGTGCGGAGCCCTGGACGAACGAGATGCGACGCGAGATCGAGGAGCGCTGCGCCATCGATGCAGTCGACCTCTACGGCCTTTCGGAGGTGATCGGCCCGGGAGTTGCGCAGGAATCCGTCGAGACGAAGGACGGGCTCCACGTGTGGGAGGACCACTTCTACCCGGAGGTCGTCGACCCGGAGACGCTCGAGCCGCTCGCGGACGGGGAGGAGGGCGAGCTCGTGTTCACCTCCCTCACGAAGGAGGCAATGCCGATCGTCCGCTACCGGACGCGCGACCTGACGCGGCTGCTCCCCGGAACGGCGCTCGCGCCGCATCGCCGGATGGAGAGGGTCACCGGCCGGAGCGACGACATGATGATCGTCCGCGGCGTGAACGTGTTCCCGAGCCAGATCGAGGAGCAGATCCTGCGCACGCCCGGCCTGACGCCGCACTACGTGTGCGTGCTCGAGCGCCCGGGCCGCCTCGACACGCTCACGGTGAGAGTCGAGGCCGCCGCGGACACCTGGGGCGAAGGCGTCGAGGGACGCGGCGTCGAGCTCGCCGAGCGCGTCAAGGCGGCGGTCGGCGTGACGATCGACGTCGACGTCGTCTCGCCCGGCGCGATCGAGCGCTCGCAGGGAAAGGCGAAGCGGATCGACGACCGTCGCTCGTAGCAGGACGGGCGCTCAGACCGGGTGCGACACCGCGAGCGGCGGCCCGACCACCTCCATGCCGACCGGGTTGGGAACGGCGCGACGTCTCCCGGGCGGCAGATCAGGGGTTCTGGCATGGGGCCTCCTCCGTCGTGTGCGCGTGAGCATGAACCGGGGGTGACCATGGTCGAGTGGCCCTGCGTCCGGTTACCGTTCGCGCGTGCGTGTCTCCGCCAAGGTCGACTACGCGCTTCGGGCGATGCTGGAGCTGGCGGCGGGCGACGGCCTCGTGAAGAGCGAGCGCGTTGCAGCCGCGCAGGGCATCCCCCAGAAGTTCCTCGAGAACATCCTCCTCGACCTGCGTCACGCCGAGCTCGTCACGAGTCGGCGCGGGACCGAGGGCGGCTACGCCCTCGCGCGGCCCGCGGGGGAGATCAGCGTGGCGGACGTGATTCGCGCGGTGGAGGGCCCGATCGCGACGGTCCGCGGCGAGCGGCCCGACGCGGTCGCGTACACGGGGCCGGCGCGCGCGCTCGCCCCGGTGTGGCTCGATCTGCGCACCGCGATGCGGGGCGTGCTCGAGGAGACGACGCTCGGTGACATCGTCGCTCGGAGCGCGGGCCGCTGACACTCCGGTGCGCTACGTGAACGTCGTGTGGCGCGCAGCCTCGACGTAGACGATCTGGCCGGACTCGAGCTCCAGCAGCTCGGCGTTGTCGCGGGTGGTCTCCACGGAGAGCCGCTCGCCCTCTCCGTCGACGAGATCGACGCGGACCGCAAACCCGAAGTGGACGACGCGGTCGATCATCACCTCCCGCGTCGCGCCGTTCGGCTCGAGCGTGACCTCGAGATCGTGCGGGCGCACGAAGACGTCCCCGATCCGGTGAGCCTGGCCGACGAACGTCATCACGAACTCGTTCTGGGGCCGCTCGTAGACCTCCCGGGGCGTGCCGACCTGCTCGATCCGCCCCTGGCTCATCACGGCCACCTCGTCGGCGACCTCCATCGCCTCGTCCTGGTCGTGCGTGACGATCACCGTCGTCGTGTGCGTCTCGTCGTGAAGACGCCGAAGCCACTCGCGCAGCTCGGCCCGCACCCGTGCGTCCAGCGCGCCGAACGGCTCGTCGAGCAGAAGCACGGAGGGATCGATCGCGAGCGCCCGCGCGAGCCCCATCCGCTGGCGCTGGCCGCCCGAGAGCTGCGACGGGTACCGCTTGGCGAGCCTCTCGAGCTGGACGAGCTGCAGGAGCCGGCTCACGCGCTCGTCGATCTCCGCCTTCGGGCGCTTGCGGATCTTCAGGCCGAACGCGACGTTGTCGTGCACCGTCATGTGCTTGAAGGCGGCGTAGTGCTGGAACACGAACCCGACGCCGCGCTTCTGCGGCGGACGTCCGGTCACGTCGACACCGTCGATCGAGACGCTCCCCGCATCCGCCGTCTCGAGCCCCGCGACGATCCGCAGCAGAGTGGACTTGCCGCTCCCGCTCGGACCGAGAAGCGCCGTCAGGGACCCCGAGCCGACCTCGACGGACACGTCGTCGAGCGCCACGAAGTCGTCGAACCGCTTCGTCACCCGGCGCACGGAGATCGACATCAGTGCTTCGCTCCCTTCGGCTGGAGGAGGATCATCGAGACCAGGACGAGGATCGCGGTCGCCGCGAGCACGAACGAGATGCCGTAGGCGGGCGCGTAGTTCCCGTACGAGAACTGGTACGCGTCCTCGACCCGGAGCGTCGCCGTCTGCGTCTTGCCGACGATGTTCCCCGAGACGATCGCGACCGCGCCGAACTCGCCGATCGCGCGGGCCGCGGTGAGCACGACGCCGTAGACGACCGCCCACCGGATCGACGGCAGCGTGATGCGCCAGAAGGTCTGCCAGCCCGTCGCGCCGAGTGTCTGGGCCGCCTGCTCCTGCTCGGTGCCGATCTCGCGGAGCGTCGGCACGACCTCGCGGGCCACGAACGGGAGCGTCACGAAGATCGTGGCGAGCGCGATCGACGGCGTCGCGTAGAGGATCTCGAAGCCGTGGTCGTGG
>DATBET010000113.1:0-2589 GCA_036558885.1 Gaiella sp. | reverse complement strand
GCCGAGCAGCTCGACGGGCTCGCCGGGCCGGGCCTCCCGCACCTTCTCGCCGCGGTAGTCGTAGAGCGCCCGCACCTTCCCCGCGGCGTCTCCTGCGACGATCGCGTCGCCGACGCGGAGCGTGCCGCGCTGGACGAGCATGGTCGCGACCGGGCCGCGGCCGACGTCGAGGCGCGACTCGATGATCGGGCCGGATGCCTCGGCGCGCGCGTTCGCGCGGAGATCGAGCTCGGCATCCGCGACGAGCAGGATGCGCTCGAGGAGGTCGTCGATCCCCGTCTGCTGCTTCGCCGAGACGGCGGCGAACTGCGTCGTCCCGCCCCAGTCCTCGGGCTGGAGCCCCTCGGAGGCGAGCTCGGTCTTGACACGGTCTGCATTGGCGTCGGGCACGTCGATCTTGTTGATCGCGACCACGATCGGCACCTCGGCGGCCCGCGCGTGGCTGATCGACTCCTTGGTCTGCGGCATCACGCCGTCGTCGGCGGCGACCACGAGCACCGCGATGTCCGTCACCTTGGCGCCGCGTGCGCGCATCGCCGTGAACGCCTCGTGGCCCGGCGTGTCGAGGAACGTCAGCTTGCGCCCGTCGACCTCCGCCTGGTACGCGCCGATGTGCTGCGTGATCCCGCCCGCCTCCGTGTCCACGACGGACGTCGAGCGGATTGCGTCGAGCAGCGTGGTCTTCCCGTGGTCGACGTGGCCCATGATCGTGACGACCGGCGGCCGTGCGGTGAGGTCGGCCTCCGCGTCCTCGACGATCTCGGGCTCCTCGTCGTCGGCCGCGTGCTTGACCGTCACCTCGCGGCCCACCTCGGCCGCAATCAGCTCGACCTCGTCGTCCGAGAGCGACTGGGTCGCAGTGCGCATCTGCCCGAGCCCCATCAGGATCTTGATGATCTGGGACATCGGCACGCCGAGCGCGCCCGAGAGGTCCTTGACCGTGACTCCCGACTCGACCGTGACCGGTCCGGTCGGAGGTGCGGGCGCCTGCTGGCGCGGAGCGGCCTGCTGCGAACGGTCGCGCGCCGCGCGCACGTCGCGCCCGCGCGCGGCACCGCCCTCGATCACGACCCGGCGGCGCCTGCCCGCCGCGCCGCCGCCGCGGGGGCGGATCGGGCGGTTCGGCCTGTTCGGTCCGTCAGCCATGCGACACCTCAGTGTAGAGACGAGCGAGCTCCGGCTCGACGCGGACGGGCCGCCGGAGCGAGCGCGAGAACGCGCCCCGGGCGGCTGCCTGCTCGAAGCACGCCTCGCGCGCGCAGGTGTAGACGCCGCGGCCGGGCGTCCCGGCTCCTGGGCTCAGCACGCCGTCGACCTCCGCGAAGCGGACGAGCTCGTGCTTCGGCGCCCGACGGCCGCAGCCCACGCACGTTCTGAGAGGGAGACGGTCGTCACGCGTCGCCGCGCCCCTCCTCCGTGACCTCGTCCTGGGGCATGTGCGCGAGCTCGGCCTCGGCCGCCTCGACGACGACCTCCTCCACGGCCTCCGCCTCCTCGGCGGTCAGCTCGCCGGCCGCGAGAGCGTCCTCGACCTCCGCGAGCGCCTCCTCGGCGACGGCGACCTCGGTCGCGACACCGCCGGCGGGCTCGGCCTCTGCGTCGGTCTCGCCGGCGGTCGCGGCAGCGGCCTCGCCGAGTGCCACCGCGGCACCGCGGGCCGCCGCGGTCGGGTCGTCCGCGAGCGCCTGGTGAGCCGGCACGCCGCAGTAGCGTGAGCCGGGCAGCGCGGCGTTCGGGCAGCGCTTCCCGTTCGAGAGGAGCGCGGCGCAGCGGCCCGAGAAGTCGCCGTCGCCGTCGTCCTCGCCCGCGAAGGCGGCCTCCGCCTCCTGCTGGGCAAACTCGGTGTCGGACTTGATGTCGACCTTCCACCCGGTCAGGCGCGCGGCCAGGCGAGCGTTGAGGCCCTCCTTGCCGATCGCGAGCGCGAGCTGGTCGTCGGGCACGACGACGGTCGCGTCGCGGCTCTCGTCGTCGATGTAGACCTCGCGCACGCGGGCGGGTGAGAGCGCCTTCGCGACGAACCGCGCGGGCTCCGTGTTCCACGGGATGATGTCGATCTTCTCGCCGCGGAGCTCCGAGACGACCATGCGGACGCGCGACCCGCGCGGGCCGACGCAGGCGCCGACGGGGTCGACGCCCTGCACGTGCGACTCGACCGCGATCTTCGAGCGGTAGCCAGGCTCGCGGGCGACGCCGCGGATCTCGACGAGCCCGTCCGCGATCTCCGGGACCTCGAGCTCGAAGAGCGCCTCGATCAGCTGCGGCGCGCGGCGGGAGAGGATCACCTGCGGGCCCTTCGTTCCGGAGCGCACCTCGATGATCACCGCCTTGATGCGCGAGCCCTGCTCGTAGCGCTCGCCGTCGACCTGCTCGGACCGCGGCAGGAGTGCCTCGACCTTGCCGAGGTCGACCAGCACGTTGTTGCGGTCGCCGGCCTGCTGGACGATCCCGGTCACGACCTCGCCCTGGCGGTCGACGTACTCCTCGTACATCATCGCGCGCTCGGCCTCGCGGATCCGCTGCTGGATGACCTGCTTCGCGGTCATCGCGGCGATCCGGCCGAAGTCGTCCGGCGTCGCGTCGGACTTG
>DATBET010000112.1:0-6317 GCA_036558885.1 Gaiella sp. | reverse complement strand
GCGGCCATCCCTGCGCGTCGACCTCGACTCCGTCGACCCAGGCGTGGTCGGGGCGGAACCCGTTCGCCCAGAGCACGGTCGTGACGCCCTCCCGCCGCAGGTCCAGCTCGCCGAGCGCCGGGACGGGCAAGGGTGGCTCGTCCGCCTCGCGCTCGGGGACGTCGAGCCCGGTCGCCGCGATGCAGTCGTCCACGCGGCGGCGGAACGTCGCGAGGAACTCGTCGCCGAACGCGAGGCTCTCCGACAGCCCCTCGGCGATCCGTACCGTGTGCCCGGAGACGCCGTCCACGCGACCGAGCAGGACGGCGCCGCGTGCGGCCAGCCAGCGCGGGTTGCAGTCGTGGCCGCCGTCGTTGCCCGAGACCGGCGGGTTGCAGGTCAGTCGCGCCGCCGGGGAGGGGAGCGTGTCGACGGTCTCGTCCGCCATGCCCGTGTCGACCAGCCAGCGGATGAGCTCGCGCCCCCGGTCGCGGCGCGGGAGCCACGGACACCGCCCGACGGAGAGGAAGACCCGGCGTCCTGCGCCGAGGAGCTCGTCCGCGATCTGGCAACCGGATTGCCCGCTGCCGACGATCAGCACACCGCCCGCCGGGAGCTGCTCCGGCCGTTTGTAGGCGCTCGTGTGGAGCTGCAGCACGTCGTCCGCCAGCGACGCCGCGACGGGATTCGCGGTCGGGCGCTGATAGGCGCCGGCGGCGACGACGACCTGCCGCGCAATCACCGTGTCACCGGCGAGCTCGACCCTGAAGCCGTCCTCCGTCCGGCGGACCGCGGCGACGTCCGCCTCCTCGCGCACGGGAGCGGCGAAGCTGCGTGCGTAGCTCTCCAGGTACGTCACCACCTCCTCGCGCGGGGCGAACGCGTCGGGCTCGGTGCCCTCGTAGTGGTAGCCCGGGAGGCGCTGCGCCCAGTTGGGCGTGTTGAGCACGAAGCCGTCCCAGCGCTCCGACCGCCACCGTTCACCGACCCGGCCGCGCTCGAGCACGAGGTGGGGACGGCCCAGCTGCGTGAGGAAGTAGCTCGTCGCGAGCCCGGCCTGCCCGGCCCCGACGACCACTGTGTCGACCGTTTCCATGTCCTCGCCTCGAAGCCGAAGCCGGAGCCGAGCCGAACCCTAGCGCGCCTGACGATCTCGCCGGGCGAGCAGGTGCGGCGCGTGTGCGACGCGCTCGCCCTGGCCACGGCCTGCCGGTGGTCCCGGGAGCCCGGGTGCGCCGGAGCGGGCAGAGTGGGGCGGTGGCCCCCGTCCCGAGCCGCTCCGCCGACGCGCCGCTCCGCGCGAACGTCCGCCTGCTCGGCGAGATCCTCGGCACTGTCCTGACGGAGCAGGAGGGCGAGGCTGTTCTCCGGCTCGAGGAGCGGATACGGCTGCTCGCGCGGCTCGGGCGGCGCGGCGACGAGGGATCCTCCCGCGCGCTGGCGGAGACGATCGCGGGCCTCGACGTCGCGACGCAGGCGGTCGTGCTGCGCGCGTTCACGATGTACTTCCATCTCGCGAACATCGCCGAGCAGCACCACCGCATCCGGCGGCGTCACGCGCTCGAGCACGAGGGCGAGACGCTTCGCGAGTCGCTCGCCGAGGCGCTCGCGCAGCTCGAGGAGGAGGGCGTGGGGGAGGAGGAGCTCCGTAGTGCGGCCGCGCGCGTGTCGGTCGAGCTCGTCCTCACCGCGCACCCGACGGAAGCGCTCCCGCGGACGATCCTCGAGAAGCACCGCACGCTCGCCGGGCTCGTCGCCGAGCTCGACGACCCGCGGCTGACGCCACGTGAGCGCGAGCAGCTCGAGCGACGCCTGGCGGAGGAGGTGACGCTTCTCTGGCAGACAGACGAGGTCCGCTCGCAGCGGCCCCGCGTGGTGGACGAGATCCGGCAGGGGCTCTGGTTTCTCGAGCAGAGCCTCTGGGATGCAGCGCCCGCGCTCCTGGAGGCATGGCGCGAGCGGCTCGGGCCGTCGTCGCCGTTGCGGTTCGGGAGCTGGATCGGCGGCGACCTCGACGGCAATCCCAACGCGGGGCCCGAGACCGTCCGGCAGGCCGTCGAGCGGTCGGCCGCCGCCGTGCGGGACCTCCTGCGGCGCGACGTCCGCTCGCTCGCCACCTCGTGGGGCATCTCGACGACGCTCGTCGACGCCGACCCCGCGGTGGCGGACGTCGACTTGCCCGTGGACCGGAACCCGACCGAGCCGTACCGGCGGCGCCTCACCGCGATCTGGGAGGCGCTGGGCGCCGACCGGTACCGCACCGCGGCCGAGGTCGAGGCGGAGCTCGACCTCGTCGAGCGGAGCCTCCGTATGCACCACGGGGCCCGCGTCGCCGACGGCGGCCTCGCAGCGCTCAGGCGGCGGCTCGACGTCTTCGGCCTGCACGGGACGGCGCTCGAGCTCCGGCTCCACGCGACGACGCTCCGCGACGACACGGCGCGCGCCGCGTCGGTGCTGGCCGAGGCGGCCGCGCTGCAGCGCGAGCGCGGGCCGCAGTGCATCGACCGTCTCGTCGTCTCGATGACGCACTCCGCGGAGGACGTGCTTCTCGCCGAGGGGCTCGCGGCGGAGGCCGGTCTCGAGGTCGCGGTCGTGCCGCTCCTCGAAACCATCGGCGACCTGCGCGGCTCCTCGGCGCTGGTCAAGGGATTGCTCGAGCGGAGTCCCCGCGAGCGGCTCGAGGTGATGGTCGGCTACTCGGACTCGGGCAAGGACGGCGGCGTCGTCACCGCGCAGTGGGAGATCTACCGCGCGCAGGAGGAGCTCGCCTGGCTCGCGGGCGAGCGCGGCGTCGAGCTGACGATCTTCCACGGCCGGGGCGGCAGCGCGGGCCGTGGCGGCGGGCCGACGTACGCGGCGATCGTCGCGCAGCCGCCGCACGCGATGGCCGGGCGGCTGAAGCTGACCGAGCAGGGCGAGACGATCGCGTTCAAGTACGGCCTCCCGGGGCTCGCCCGACGGAACCTGGAGGCGGCGCTCGCGGCGACCCTGCTCACGGCCTTTCCGAATCGCGTGCTGCCCGACCCGCCCGCGGGCGCGCGGGACACGATCGCGGCGGCCTCGCAGGCGGCGTACGCGTGCTTCCGCGCAACGGTCTGGGACGACCCATCGTTCCCCGCCTTCTTCTCGCGCTTCACGCCGCTCGACGAGCTCACGCTGCTCGAGATCGGCTCGCGACCGGCGATCCGGCCTGAGACGGCGGGGTCGACGGAGCTCGCGGCGCTCCGCGCCATCCCGTGGGTCTTCTCCTGGACGCAGACGCGCTGCATCCTCCCGGCGTGGCTCGGCGCGGGGACCGGGTTCGAGTCCCGCCCGATCGGGGAGCTGCGCGCCCTCCATGCCGGCTGGCCGTTCTTCCGCGCGCTCGTCGAGAACCTCGAGATGTCGCTCGCGAAGACGAGCATGGGGATCGCCGAGCGCTACCTCGAGCTCGTCCCGAACGGAGCCCTCGCCGCGCGGGTGTTCGGTCGCCTGCGCGAGGAGCACGATCGCACGCGGGCGGCGCTGCTCGAGATCGTCGAGGCGCGGGAGCTCCTCGACCGGCATCCCGTGCTCCAGCAATCCGTCCGGCTCCGCAACCCGTACGTCGACCCCATGAACGCGATCCAGGTGGAGCTCCTGAAGCGGCACCGCGCCGGCGACCCCGAGGCCCTCCGCCCGCTGCTCCGCTCGATCGCGGGGATCGCCGCGGCGCTCCGCAACACCGGCTGAGCCCCCTCGCGCGCGTGGCCGGAGAGGCGCAGGACGTCCTTGCAACAGACTGTTGCAAGCGTTGCCCCGCGTTCACTGGAACGTGCCGGCGAGGCGCACGAGCGGGAGCGCGTCGTCGCCGGCCTCGGCGCGCACCACCACGCCGACGAAGAACGTGTGCGTGCCGGCGGCGAGCTCGTCGGCCAGGCGGCACTCGAGCCAGCCGACCGCGCCGTCGAGCAGTGGCGCACCGAGCTCGCCGCCGCGTGCCGCGACGCCTTTCCACATCCCGATCGGCGGCACGCCGCGGGCGAAGTGCTCCGCGAGCCACGCCTGGTCGGCCGCGAGGAGTGACACGGCGAACGAGCCCGCCTCGCGCAGCAGCTCGTGCAGAGCGGCCTGCCGCGCGACGGCCACGCCCACGAGCGGCGGCTCGAACGAGAGCGAGACGAGCGTCGCGACGGTCAGGCCGACGCGCTGGCCCGCCGCGTCGACGGTCACGACGGCAATGCCGCTCGGGTGGCGGCGCAGCACCTCGCGCAGCTCGTCGGGCGTGATCACGAGCCTGACTCTACGACCGGCCAGGCTGCGCAGCCGGAGCCAGGTAGGCTCGGAGCCATGTGCCGGAACATCAAGACGCTCCACAACTTCGAGCCTCCCGCCAGCGAGGACGAGGTCCGCGCAGCCGCGCTGCAGTACGTCCGCAAGATCAGCGGCTCGAACACGCCCTCGAAGGCGAACGAGGCGGCTTTCGAGCGGGCGGTCGACGAGGTCGCTGCGACGTCGCTGCGTCTGCTCGCGGAGCTCGTCACGAGCGCGCCGCCCCGCAACCGCGAGGTCGAGGCGGCGAAGGCCAGGGTACGGGCGGAGAAGCGCTTCGGCGCGGCGGCCTAGCGCCGCCGCGCTCGGCTTCCCGCACAGCCCCGCTCGAAAAACCCTGCTCAACCGGGCAGCGTGCGCTGCCGATACCCCTTCCGGTGGGCGTCTCTCGTCCGGCTGCGCTCCTCCTCTCCGTGGCGGCTGCGGCGCTGCCCGGTCTCGCGCTGCTCGTCGGCGGTGCGCAGCACGTGCAGATCGACGGGTGGATCCACTTCGTCGGCGTCGGGCTCGCCGCCGCGATCGCGATGGGCGCGGCGCTCGTGCTCTCCGTCCTCGGTGCACTCCAGTCGGACGGCCGCGCCGTGCTCGCGGGGCTCGCGTTCTCGATCATGGCCGCGCTCCTCTGCCTCCACGGCGCGGCGACGCCCGGCGTCCTCGTCGGCACGAACGGCGTCATCGCCTTCACCGGAGGCGCGACGCTCCCGGTCGGCTGCGCGATCCTCGCGCTCGGCACGCTGCCGACGTTCCGCCGTCCCGAGGTCGTGCGGCCCCTCCTCGCCGCGCTCGCGCTCGGCGTGGCGGCGATCCTCGCGCTCGGCATCTCGATGATGCACTGGCCGGAGCTCGTCCCCTCGGTACCAGCCCCGCGGAGCCCGCTCGCCCTCGCCGTCCTCGCGGGCGGGCTCGCCGCGACGGTGCTGCTTCTCCTGCGGGCGCTCCGCACGTTCCTGCTCACGCGCCGGTTCCTCGACCTCGCCGTCGTCATCGGCATCGCCTGGCTCGGCACCGCGCTCGTCGCCTCGCTCGTCTACAGCTTCCAGAACATCGGCTGGTGGTTCGGCCACGGCCTCGAGATCCTCGCGATGGCGCTCGTCGGGATCCCCGTCGCGCTCGACCTGCGCCGCGGCGCGAGCCACCAGTCGCGCCCTCTCGTCGGGGACCTACGGGCGGTAGACCTCGTCTCCGCGGAGGAGGCGTTCCTCGGGTCGCAGGTGCGCGCGCTCCTCGTCGCGCTCGCGGTGAAGGACGGCTCGACCGAGGAGCACACGCGCCGCGTCGCGCTGCTCGCCGTCGAGGTGGGAGACGAGCTCTGCCTGCCGCGGGGCCGGCTCCGTGCGCTGGCGACCGGCGGTCTCCTGCACGACATCGGGAAGCTCTCCGTCCGCGACGACGTGCTGCGGAAGCCCGCGTCGCTGACGGACGAGGAGTTCGCGGAGGTGAAGCAGCATGCGGGCGCCGGGGTGGCGCTGCTCGAGGAGCTCGGCGGCTTCGAGCCGCTCGTCCTCGCACTCGTCAACGACCACCACGAGCGGCTCGACGGCTCGGGCTACCCTCGCGGCCTCGCCGCGGGCGAGATCTCGCTCGAGGCGCAGATCCTTGCGGTCTGCGACGTCTACGACGCGCTGATCTCGCCCCGCGTCTACCGCGCTGCCTGGCCGCACGAGCGGGCGATCGCGCTCCTGCGGCAGGCAGCGGGCTTGCAGTTCGACGCCCGCTGCATCGACGCGCTCGAGCGTGTGCTCGCGCCCGGGGCGGACGCGCCACGGGCCGTCGGCGTTCCCGCCGCGAGCGGCTACGCCGCCGCGAGCGAGGCGTTCTTGTCCGCGAGGTAGCGCAGGTACGGCTCGGGATCGATGGGCCCGCCCGCGACCCGCAGGATCGTCTCCGACGGCGTGAACTTGCGGCCATGCCGGTAGAGGTGCTCCCGCAGCCACTCGTAGACCTCGCCGAACGAGCCCTGCTCGATCTGCGCGTACGCGTCGGGGACGTCCTCGAGGAGCCGCTCCCAGATCTGCACGGAGAGCACGTTGCCGAGCTGGTACGTCGGG
>DATBET010000111.1:0-21854 GCA_036558885.1 Gaiella sp. | reverse complement strand
GAGCACGAAGTCGCCCAGGATCTCGTCCGAGCGCGCGATCTTGAACTCGGGCAGCGCCAGCCCGGAGCGGCCGGGCGCCGTGAGCACCATGTTCATCGTCAGCCGGCCGCAGCCCTCGGCCACGAAGTACTCCTCGGCTGCCGCCATCACCTCCGCCGCCGAGCGACCGGGCGCGTACGCGTCGGCGAACAGCTCGAAGCCGCGCCGGTTGATGCGCACGGAGTCCCTCACGCTCTCCAGCTCCGCGTCGCTCTTCACGGCGCGGGCGAGATCGAACTCGACGTCGAAGGGCACCACCTCGAGCGCCTCGAGCTCGCGGTAGTCGCGGACGGTCATCACGTAGTCGAGCCCGTAGACCCCGATCCGCCGCCAGCCGCGGTCCTTCGCGTGGTCGGCGATTGCGCGGCCCGGATGTGGGTCGAAACGCTGCTCGACCTGCGCCGTGCCGTGCTCGCCCACGTACCTGGCCTCCGCCGGGAAGACGACGAACGGGTCGCCCTCGGCGGGGACCACCACGTAGGCGTAGCGGTGCACGATCTGGAACCCCGAGAGATACGTGACCGCCCCCTCGAACCCCGAGTACTCGCTCCCCGCCACGACGAGCCCGTCGAGCGAGTGCTCCGCCATCGCCGTGCGGACGTTCGCGAAGCGGCGCTCGAGCTCGGCAAGGTCTGCGTGGGGGACGGACTTCAGTCCCTCCCCCACTCCGCTATCTACTGCCATGAAGCCTCAACTCCCTTGATCAGTGCGACGACGGCGTCGTGGAGCGGGGTCGGCACGCCGAGCTCGCGGCCGAAGCGGGCGATCCCGCCGTTCAGATAGTCGATCTCGGTTGCCCGCCGCGCCTCGACGTCCTGGAGCATCGAGGCCTTGTGGCCGTACGCGACGTCCGGCCGGGCGGCGTGGTCGATCAGCTCCTCGGGATCGGCGTCGAGCACGATCCCCTGCGCGGTCGCGACCGCCTTTCCCTCGTCCACGAGCCCGGAGACGAGGGCGCGGAGGTCGGTACGCTCGCAGAGGCGGCCGTGGGTCAGCCCGGTGAGCGCGCCGATCGGGTTCGTGGCGGCATTGAAGATCACCTTGCGCCACTGCGGCGGACGTGCGTCCGCGACCGCCGCCGCGGGCATCCCTGCTCGGGTGCAGGCGTCGGCGAGCGGCTCGATCGCGGTCAGCGCGACCGGGCTTGGCTCGAACGGGCCGAAGGTCGTGTCGCCCTTGACGTCCCACTGGACGACGCCCGGCTCGAGCAGCTTGCCCGCCGGGAAGGTGGTGCCGCGGATGACGCGCTCTGCCCGCGTGGCAAGCGTCTCCTCGTTGCCGACGCCGTTCATCACCGACGCGACCGCGCCGCCCTCCCGGAAGACGTGGGCAGTCGCTGCGATTGCGGACCCGGCGTGCATCGCCTTTGTCGCGACGATCCCGTAGTCGCACGGAGGAATCGCGCTCGGATCGCTCGTAGCACGGGGGTGCCCGGTCACCTCCCCCGCGCCGACGAGCCGGAGCCCCTGCCGCTCGATCGCCGCGACGTGCGCCTCGTTCAGGTCGAACGCCCACACCTCGGCGTCGTCGAGCGTCGCGAGGTTCGCGGCGAAGAGCGACCCCACGGCACCGCAGCCGACCACACAGATTCTCATCTTCCCCCTCCTTCGGGCGCAGGCTCCGCGGCCGGCGCCGATCGTCGCATTCGCGGCAGCGAGAACTCGCGGCCACCCGTGATCCCGCTCGGACGCAGGACGAGCACGGCGGCCATGATCGCGCCGAGGATGACGAGCCGCGCGCCCTGCGGCAGGTCGATCGTGAATCCGACGCCGACGCCCTGCTCGGCCTCGCTCAGAAAGGAGTCGAGCCCGCTGACGGCGAGCGCGCCGATGACCGCGCCCCACAGGCTCGAGATGCCCCCGATCACGAGCATCGCCAGCGTCACGAAGGTGAGCTCCAGGTAGACCTGGTCGGCCGTGATCGAGCCGAGCATGTGGACGTACAGACCGCCCGCGAGCCCGGCGAGCACGCCGGAGAGCGTGAAGGCCCAGAGGCGCTGCCGGTGGACGTCGATCCCCACCGCGCGTGCGGCTGCGGGGTCCTCCCGGGTGGCGCGGAGCGAGCGTCCGAGACGGCTTCGCTGGTAGGCGAACGCGACCGCGATCACGACGACCGTGCCGATCGCCGCCTGGACGAGGTCGGTCGTCTCCGGGACGAGCGCGAGCGTCGTCGCGCCTGGGCCGATCTTCGTCCACTCGCGGAGGAGGTTGTGGGTGATCTCGAGCACGGCGAACGTCGCGATGCCGGCGGCGAGGCCCGAGAGGCGCATCAGCGGGATGCCCACGAGCAAGGCGAAGAGGCCGCCCACCACCGCGGCGAGCGCGAGCGAGGCGAAGTTGCCGATCGTGTGGTCGCGGAGCAGCGGGTAGAGGTCGGGGAGCACGCCGGTCTTCGACTCGAGCGGGATCGTCATCACCCCGGCGGCGAAAGCCCCGACGGCGACGAAGCTGATCTGGCCGAACGAGAGCACGCCGGAGTTCCCGACGAACACGTAGATGGCGACGACGATCGCCACCGACACGATCGCGGTGAGGAAGTAGATCTCGATCGCCCGCGAGGTGAACGAGCCGACGATCGCGGTCGCGACGACGAGCAGCACCGGCGCGAGCAGCTGCGCGAGGTCGTCGAATCGCCGGCTCACAGCCGCTCCACCATTCCAGTGCGCCCGCGCGCGAAAAGGCCCGCGGGGCGGATCAACAGGACGAGGATCACGAGCAGGAAGACGACCGAGGGCAGGAAGACGGTCTTGTCGGTCGGCAGAGCGCCGTTGATCACGCCGGTGACGAATCCGATCGCGAAGCCGCCGAGCATCGCCGTCCAGAGACGGTCGATTCCGCCCACCACCACCCCGACCAGGACGATGATCGTGTCCTTGAGCGCGAAGTCGGGGGAGACGAGCGGGTTCTGCACGGTGAGGATCACGGCGACGGCCGCGGCGAGCAGCGCCGACAGCAGAACGGCGACGCTGATCACCGTGTTCGCCCGCACGCCGAGGAGGCGCGCGGTGCCGAAGTCGGTCGCCGCGGCGCGCATCTGGAGGCCGATCCGCGTCCGCGTGAGGAGCAGCGCGAGCAGCCCGAGCGAGACGACCGCGACGACGACCGCGACGATCGAGACCTTGCGGATCTCGACCCCTCCGACCGTGATCGCGCGGTTCAGCGAGGCAACGGACGCCGCGGGCTCGCCGATCGTGTCGTCGCGGACGTCGACCAGGAGCGCCACGTTCTGGAGGAGGAACGCGACCGCGAACGTCGTCACGAGCATCACGGCCGGTGACTGGGTGCGGAGCGGCCGGAACACCAGCCGGTCCATGAGGCCGGAGACGACGACCGTGACCACGACGCACATCGCGATCCCGGCCCAGGTCGGCCAGTCGGCCTGCGAGGTGAAGGCCAGCGTGTACGCCCCCGCCATCACGATCTGGCCGTACGCGAAGTTGACGAGCCGCAGCACGCCGAAGACGAGGCCGATGCCGACCGCCATCAGGGCGTAGACCGCCCCAAGGCCGATCGCGTCGACCACCGTCTGCGCATCCAACGCCCCGAGGAAGAGCGATCCGCTCACGAGAGGTAGGCGTGCACCATCGCCTCGGTGTCGTCGGCGTCGCCCGGTCCGAGCGTCAGCCGGACCTCGCCGTTGGCCATCAGGTACGTCCTGTCGGCGAACGCGACCGTCCGCTGTGCCCGCTGCTCGACGAGCAGCACCGTGATCCCCCGGCGCCTGATCTCGGCGAGCGCGTCGAAGACGACGTCGACGACGCGTGGGGCGAGACCGAGCGACGGCTCGTCGAGCAGGAGCAGGTCGGGGCCCGCGACGAGCGCACGGCCGATCGCGAGCTGCTGCTGCTGGCCGCCCGACAGCGCGCCCGCCTGCCGGCGGCCGAACTCGCGCACGACCGGGAAGAGCTCGTACACCTCCGCGATCGCCTCGTCGACTCCGTCGCGGCCGCGGCGGCCGCTGAGCCCGAGCCGGAGGTTCTCCTCGACGGTGAGCTCGGCGAAGATCCTGCGCCCCTCGGGCACGAGGGCCACGCCCGAGCGCGCGATCGACTCGGGGGAGCGGCCGCGGACGGAGCGGCCCGACAGCCGGACGTCGCCACCGTCGATGGAAACCGACCCCATGATCGCGTGGAGCGTCGTCGACTTGCCCGCGCCGTTCGGGCCGATCAGACCGACGATCTCGCCCCCGCGGACCTCGAGCTCCAGCCCGCGGACGGCGACGACCCCGCCGTAGCGCACGGTCAGCTTGTCGAGCTCGAGCACGGCGGGCGCGACGACGTCGCTCACGTCTCGTCCTCGGCGACCGCGCTCTCTCCGAGATACGCGGCCGCGACGTCGAGGTTCGCGCGGATGTCGGCCGGCGTGCCCTCCGCGAGCACGCGGCCCTGGTCGAGCACCTGGATGCGGTCGCAGACGCCCATGATCAGCGCCATGTTGTGGTCGATCAGGAGGACCCCCGCCTCATGGTCGTCGCGCACCGCGCGCACGACCGCGGCGAACGCGGGCACCTCCGCCTCGGTCAGGCCCGCGGCCGGCTCGTCCATCAGGACGTAGCGCGGCTCGGTCGCGAGCGCGCGTGCGACGCCCAGCCGCCGCTCGTCACCGTGCGGCAGCGAGGACGCCGGCGCGTCACCACGTCTGTCGAGGCCGAGCAGCTCGAGGAGCTCGTCTGCGCGACGTCGTGCCTCACGCGGGGCGCTGCCCGTTCCGATCGCCGCGATCTCGACGTTCTCCCGGACGGACAGGCTGCGAAAGGAACGGCTGTGCTGGAAGGTGCGCGCGAGGCCTGCGCGACCGCGGCGATGCGCAGGCCAGCGGGTCACGTTCTCCCCGTCCAGCTCGACCGTCCCGGATGTCGGGGCGTCGAAGCCGGAGAGGACGTTCACGAGCGTCGACTTTCCCGCGCCGTTCGGCCCGATCAGGCCGACGACCTCGGTGCGGCGCACCTCTGTGGTGACGCCGTCGAGCGCTCGAACCCCCTCGAAGGATCGAGATACGGCGGTGGCCCGGAGTGCTGCTCCGGGCCACCGCTCGTCGTCTGACTGACTCGTCAACCCTCAGATCTTCGGGACGACCCTTGCCGTCACCGTTCCGACGATCTTCGGCTTGCTGTCCTGGATCCGCAGCACGCGGTACTGACGACCGAACACGCTGTGCAGCTGCGGCGAGAAGCTCACGAAGCCCGAGATCGTCGGCACCTTCTTGAACTTCTGCATGACCGCGGCGAGCCGCGCCCCGTTCGTCGAGCCCTTGGCCCGCTTGATCGCGGTCACGACGCCGTCGATCGCCGCCGCGCCGGTGACGAACCCACCCGTGCCGGCCTTGACCTGCTTGGCGAGGGCGTTGACCGCCTTGCTCGGGTCGTCCCCGAACGCCGACGCGTAGGTGACCGCGTAGTAGTTCGAGATCGACGGGTCCTTCGGCAGCCAGTACGTCCCGTCGCCTGCCCACGAGTTGAGGATCGGGACGTCGTTGCCGAGCGTGCGGAGCCCGGCGACGAGCGCCGGCAGCTCGCCGAACGACGTCGAGGTGACGACCACGTCGGCGTCGACGCTGTTCAGGCGGCTGACCGCGTTGTTCACGTTGTTCGCCCCGGTCGCATAGCTCTCGCGGTCGACGATCTTGCCGCCGAGCTGCGTGAACCGGGCCTCGAACGCCTGGACGACGTTCTTGAAGTACACGAGCAGCGTGTTCGTGGCCGTCGCCGCCGTCTTCCAGCCACGGCTCCACGCGTACTGGGCCATTGCCGACCCCTCGTCCTGCGCGACGTTGCCGAAGCTGAAGGCGAGCTTCCCCTTCGCGCCGAAGCGCTTCGGGCCCATCTGATCGGTGCCGATGCACGGCGCGACCGCGAGGAGCCCCTTGTTGATCGCCTCCTGCACGACGGGCGTCGCGTAGTCGACGTCGCACGTGGTGAACACGATGTCGGCGCCGCCGCCGATCAGGCTCGCGGCACACGACTTCGCCTTCGCCGGGTTGTTGTTCTGCGTGTCGCAGGTGCGGATCTGGAGCTTGCGACCGAGCACGCCGCCCTTTGCGTTGAGCTGGTTGACCCGGACCTTGGCCGCGGCGAGCGCCGGGCCGTCGAACGGTGCCATGTTGCCCTTGCTGTCGAACGCCCAGCCGATCACGATCGGGCTGGACGGGGCCGCAGACGCGGATGCGGCAACCACGGCGAGAACCGCCGTGAGCGTCGCAAGGAGCGCTACGAACGCTCCGGTCTTGCTGAGTCTCATCACGCCTCCTGGGCTTGACGGGTGGTGGACGGTTGGGGTTGCCAGGACTCCTCCTTTGCTTTGACGAGGCGGTAGAGCGCCGTGTGCAGCGGCACCGGGACCCCGTGGCGCTCGGCCTCGCGGACGAGCGAGCCGGTGATCAGGTCGATCTCCGTCGCCCTGTGTGCTTCGACGTCCTCGAGCATCGACGGATAGTGGGCGTGGCCGCGCCGGGTTGCGAGCACGTTCATCTCCCACGGGTCTTCGTAGAGCTCGATGCCCGCCGCCGCCGCGACGGCCTTCCCCTCGTCGACCAGGTCGTGCACGAGGTGCCCCAGGTCGGCGGGCGTCTCCTCGCGCGCGAAATGGGCGTCGTGCCGCAGGCCAGTGAGGGCTGCGACCGCGTTCACGGTCGCGTTGAAGATCAGCTTCGACCACCTGGCGGGGCGCAAGTCGGGGAACGTCTCGGCCTTGAGCCCGGAGCGCCGCACGAGGTCCCCGATCTCCTCCACCCTCTCGTAGGGGGTGTCCTCGTAGGGCCCCATCCAGGTGGCGGTGTCGAGGATGTACTCGACCTCGGTGTCCGCGTGCTTCGTCCCGGACATGAACGTCACCGCCGAGACGAGCGGCCAGTCGCCGTGGGCCCGCACGACCTCCTCCGCGCCGAGGCCGTTGAGCGTCGTCATCAACGTGGCGTCGGGGAACCGGCCGGTGAGCGAGGCCGCGGCATCCTCGAGGCCGTCGGCCTTCGTCGCGACGATGCCGAGGTCGAAAGCGGGTAGCTCGTCGGGATCGGCGCTCGCGAAGAGCGCCGCGTGGCGGTCGCTGCGACCCGTGATGCGGAGGCCGTCGCGGTTCAACGCGTCGGCGTGGTCCTCCCGGCGGGTGAGGACGGAGACCTCCGTGACCTCCGCGAGATGGCCGGCGAAGAGGCTGCCGATCACCCCTGCCCCGATCACGCAGACACGCTCGATCACGCGTGGTCTCCCAGAGCGACCACGCTACGCCTGCGCGAGCTCGGCCGAGCTCGCCGAACGGACACGCGGCATCACGGCCTCGGCGAACAGCTCCTGGTTCTTGATCGCCATCCAGTGCGGCGCGCCCCCCGCGTTGACCGTGATCCCGATCTCCGAGATACCCGGGCAGAGTTTGCGGGTCTCGGCGATGCGCTCGACGATGTCGTCGGGCGTGCCGACCCAGACGTAGTCGTCCTCGACGAGCTGCTCGAACGGCACCTCCGCGAGCTGCTCCATGATCCCGGAGGCGTAGAAGCCGTATCCCGCCTTCCCGAGCGCGTCGGCCGCCGGCTTCTCGTACTCGAGCAGCGGGGAGCTGTTGCCATAGATGAACCCGGGCACCCAGGTGCGCGCCTCGCGCAGCGCGGTCTCGCGATCGTCGTCGAGGTGGCAGGCGTGGATCCACACGATGTCCGGCGTCGTGCCGTGCTCCTCGCACTTCGCGCGGTAGAGGTCGAGCTGCTCCTCGAGCGCCTTGTACGGCAGGAGCGGAGGCACCGCCACGCCCCAGCCATGCTCGGCGGCGAGCTCGTACGTCCGATCGGAGGTTCCACCGAGGAAGACCCTGAAGCTGCGTCCCGGGAACGGGACGATGTGCGAGTCGGGGACGTCGAAGTACGTGCCGCTGTGCGAGAACCTCTCGTTCCCGAGCGCGGTGAAGAGCAGATCGACGGCCTCCTCGTACTTCGGCCGCGCATGCTCGTCGAGCGGGATGCCCGCCTTCTCCGGAATCCAGCCGTGGCCTCGCCCGACGCCCCACTCGTAGCGACCGCCGGTGAGGATGTCCGTGACCGCGATCGCCGAGGCCAGCACCATCGGGTTGTGGTACGGCAGCGCGTGCAGCATCGTCCGGAAACGGATGTTCCGCGTCCGCTGCGCGGCTGCCGCGAAGAGCGCAGTCGGGTGGGCCGAGATCGAGAACTTCGGGAAGAAGAAGTGCTCGATCGACGCGTAGCAGTCGTACCCGAGACGGTCGGCGTTCTCGATCTGCTCGAGGACCTCGCCGTACAGCTGCTGCGGCGTCTTGCCCTCGTGGAGCTGCATCTCGGTGTAGAGGCTGAACCGCATCGACCGCCCTCCCTCCTGTGACATGTCAAGCGTCGAGTATCCCGCAGCTTGTCATGTCAGTCAATCCGGCCCGCCTCAGAACTCCGCCCCCTGCCAGCGGAGGTCGCGACCGCTCACCTCGATGGAGACGGCCTCTTCCTCGTCGCTCTCGTGCACCGGCGACCACACGCCCCACGAGCGCCGGTAGTAGAGGAGCGGCGGCTCGAGCTCGGGGCGGACGCCGCCGTCCTCGACGAGCGCGATCAGCAGCACGTGGTCGCCGACCGTCACCTCCTCGAGCGTCGAGCACTCGGCCCAGGCGAGCGCGTCCTCGTGGAGCAGCGGCAGCCCCGTCGGGCTGGGCGTCCAGGCGACGTCGGCGAACTTGTCCGGTTCCTTCGAGGCGAAGAGACGACAGACGTCGCTTCGTCCCGCGCCCATGAAGTTCACCGCGAATGCGCGGCGCTCCCGCAGCGCCGCGAGAGTCCGCGACTCGAGGTCGACGGAGACCAGGACCGTCGGGGGCTCGGCCGAGATGCTGCACACCGCGGTCGTCGTCAAGCCGCGCGGGACGCCGTCGGGGGTCGAGGTCGTGACGATCGCCACCCCCGACGGGAACGACGCCATCACCTCGAAGAACGCCTGACGGTCGATCGGCACCCGCGCTAGCCCTCGGCGGCGGCCCCGTCGGCACGTTTCGCCAGCCTGCGCACGAGGCGACGGAAGTCGGCGTCGGAGACCAGGCCCTGCCTCGAGGTGCCGAGGCGCTTCACCGCCTCGAGCAGCTCGGCCTGCTCCGAGGCGTCGACCTCGAGGCCGAGTCGCTCGAGCGTGATCCGGATCGAATCGATCCCGCTCTTCTTGCCGAGCACGATCCCTCGTTCGGCGCCGACCAGCTCCGAGGAGTAGGGCTCGATCGCCGGCGGGTCGTGGAACTGCGCCGCGACAGCTCCCGACTCGCGCGTGAAGAGCGCCTCGCCCGTCACCGCCTTCCACGGCGGCAGCGGCGTGCCCGCCCGTTCCGCCACGAGCCGCGAGACCTCCCGTGCCTTGGTCAGGTCGAGCCGTGTCGGGATGCCGTAGAGCGCCTCGAGGGCGAGCGCCACCTCGAGGAGGTCGGCGTTGCCGGCCCGCTCGCCCATCCCGTTGATCGTTCCCTGCACCCAGGTCGCGCCTGCCTGCACCGCCGCGATCGCCGCCGCGGTGCCGAGCCCGAAGTCGTCGTGCCCGTGCCAGTGGACGGGGACGTCCAGCCGGTCGAGCGCGCGAGAGACGAGCAGCGCCGCAGCCTCGGGCGTGGCGATCCCGAGGGTGTCGACGACGACGATCTCCGCCGCGCCGGCCTCGACCGCCGCCTCGTACGCCTGGTCGAAGAAGTCGAGGGAGGCGCGCGAGGAGTCGACCCCGAAGAACGCCACGTGGATCCCGTGCTCCGTCGCGAAGGAGACCGCCTTCGTGATCCGCTCGAGCATCTTCTCCCGGCTCACGCCGAGCGCTTCGAGCTTCCCGTCCGAGATCGGGCTCTCGATCACCGAGCCGCGGACGCCCAGCTCGACGAGCGCGTCGACGTCTGCCTGGACCGCACGTGAGAAGCCCCACACCTCGGCGCGGAGGCCCGCCCCGGCGATCAGCTCGACGGCATGGAAGTCGTCCGCCGAGACCCGCGGGAAGCCCGCCTCGATCCGGTCGACGCCGGCCGCGTCGAGCGCCTGCGCGATCTCGAGCTTCTCCTGCGGCGTCAGGACGACGCCGATCGTCTGCTCGCCGTCCCGGAGCGTCGTGTCGTAGAGGCCGACCGGCGACTGCGGCTGCGGGTCGAGCGCCTGCTCGTTGATCCCGCCGGTCCAGATCTTCGTGCGATCGAGTGTCATCCGCCCGCCTCGACGATGCCGTCGGGGAACGGTGAGAGCTTCTCGGGACCGGTGTCGGTCACGAGGAAGTTGTCCTCGACGCGGAGGCCCCCGCCGCCATCCCAGTAGCATCCTGGCTCGATTGCAAGAACCATCCCCGCGCGCACCTCGCCTCCCCCGGCCTGGTGGGGATAGGGCGGCTCGTGCGCCCGCGCCCCGACGCCGTGGCAGATCGGATGCGACGGCTGGCCCGGGTAGCCGATCCCCTCGAGGCCCTCGCGGATCCGGCGGTCGAGCTCGGAGAGGCTCGCACCCGGCGTACAGAAGGCGACCGCGTCGTCGTAGACGCCCCGCAGGCCGGTCTCGAGCTCGACGTAGGGCGCGGTCAGCTCGCCGACGACGACGTTCTTCGTGTGGTCGGCCCAGTATCCGTCGGCGCACACCCAGATCTCGAACAGGGTCGGCTCGCCCTCGACGACCGGGCGGTTGCTCGTCGCGGTGAAGGTCCTGATCCCGGGCCCCGCCCAGACGAGCGAGAAGCCCAGCGCGAGCTCGACCTTCCCCGCCCAGCCCGTGCCCTCGCCGTGGACGAAGCCGAGCCATTCCGCGGCGATCTGCGCCTCCGTCATCCCGGCGCGGATCACGCCGCGAACGTGGTCCATCGCCGCCGCCGCGATCTCGTTCGCGAGGCGTATCCGCTCGATCTCCTGCTCCGTCTTGATCGCGCGCGCCTCGGCGAGGAGCGGCGTCGCGTCGCCCCCGCCGGGAAATGCGTCGAACCAGGCCTTCGTGTAGGTCGTCGGCTCGCCGACCATGCGATCGGAGGCCTGGGTACCGAGGCTCAGCTCGAGCCCGACCGTGCCGTGCTCCCGGGCCTTCGCAGCCGCGAGCTCGAGCGTCCGCACGACCGGCGGGCGAGGATCGTCGGGCAGGTAGCCGGCCACGAGGCGGACGTCGCTCGTCCACGCGTTTCGCGCGGCGTCGTCGGCCGAGGCTTCGAGGCAGAAGAGCGTCGGCTCGCCCTCGCGGGGGAACACGACCGCGTCCCACCCCTTCATTCCCCAGAAGCCCGTCAGGTAGAGGACGTTGTCGGGGGCGCGCGCGACGACCGCGTCGATTCCCTGCTCCGCCATGAGCCCGCGCACCCGCTCGAGCTTCGCGTCGTCACGGGGCCAGGGCATGACCCGATTCTGTCATGTCACCTCCGTCAGACGCGCTCGATCCCGACGTAGTTCTCCGCGAGCGAGGTGGCGGCGACACGCGAGGTGCGGAGGTACCGGAGCTGCGAGAGCTGGAGCCGGAGGTCGAACTCGTCGCCGTCGGGGCGGCGGTGCAGCATCGTCGTCATCCACCAGGAGAAATGCTCCGCGCGCCACACGCGGCGCAAGCAGGTCTCCGAGTACGAATCGAGCAGCGTCCGGTCGCCGCGGCCGTACCAGGCGACGATCGCGTCGGCGAGCACGTGCACGTCGCGCACGGCCAGGTTCAGCCCCTTCGCGCCGGTCGGAGGGACGATGTGCGCGGCGTCGCCCGCGAGGTAGAGCCGGCCCCACTGCATCGGCTCCGCGACGAAGCTCCGCATCGGGGTGACGCCCTTCTCGACGATCTCCCCTTCGTGCAGCGTCCAACCCTCGACGCCGAGACGCGTCTGCAGCTCGGCCCAGATCCGCTCGTCGGGCCATTCGGCCGCGTCCTCGTCGGGCGCGCACTGGAGGTAGAGGCGGCTGACGTCGGGCGAGCGCATGCTCAGGAGCGCAAAGCCGCGTTCGTGGTGCGCGTAGACGAGCTCCTCGCTCGACGGGGCGACCGAGGCGAGGATGCCGAGCCACCCGAACGGGTACTCGCGCGTGAACTCGCGGACGACGCCAGCGGGAATCGACGTCCGCGAGACCCCGTGGAAGCCGTCGCACCCCGCGACGAGGTCGCAGGCGAGCTCGTGCGACTCGCCGTCCCCCCGGTACGCGAGGCGCGGACGCTTGCTCTCGAGGTCACGGAGCTGCACGTCGTCCACCTCGAAGTGCAGGGGGGCGCCCGTGTCGAGCCGCGCCGCGATCAGGTCCTTCACGATCTCGGTCTGGCCGTACACGACGATCGTGCGGCCGGTCAGCTCGTCGAACGCGATCCGGTGGCGCTCGCCCGCCGACTGGAGCTCGACTCCCGTGTGCACGAGCCCCTCGCGGCGCATCCGCTCGCCGACGCCGGCCCGCTCGAACAACGCCGCCACGTCGTGCTCGAGCACCCCTGCGCGAACGCGCGCCTCGACGTACTCGCGGCTGCGGGTCTCGAGGATCACGTTCTCGATCCCTGCCTGGTGGAGGAGGTGTCCGAGGGTCAGCCCGGCCGGCCCCGCCCCGATGATCCCGACCTGCGTTCGCGTCTCCGCCACGCGATCAGGCGCTGCCGACCGCGAGCGCCTCGTCGACCGCGAACCGCGCCGTCGTGACCGCCCGGACGTCGTCGACGCTCGCTCCGTCGAGGAGCTCGGTGAGGCACAGGCGGCCATTGCGTCGCTGAAAGACGCAAAGCTCCGTCACGACCGTGTCGACGGCCGCGGCTGCCGTCAGCGGGAACGAGCAGCGCTCGACGACTTTCGGCTCGCCGCTCGAGGAGGTCGCGGTCATCGTCACGATCACCCGGCGGGCGCCGACGACGAGGTCCATCGCGCCCCCGACCCCGAGCACGTCCTTGCCCGGCACCGCCCAGTTCGCGATGTCGCCGCGCTCGCTGACCTGCAGCGCACCGAGCACCGCGGTGTCGACGTGGCCGCCGCGGATCATTGCGAAGCTCTGCGCGCTGTCGAAGTACGCCGCGCCGGGAAGAGCAGTGACCGGTCGCTTGGCGGCGTCGATCAGATCCTCGTCCAGCTCGTCGTCGGCTGGCGGCGGCCCGACGCCGAGCAGGCCGTTCTCCGTGTGCACGAACACGTTCGCATCGTCGCCGAGGAACCGAGGGATGAGGTTGGGGATCCCGATCCCCAGGTTCACGACCTCGCCAGGGCGGAGCTCCTGGGCGGCGCGGGCCGCGATTCGGTGGCGCGGATCGTCGCTCATCTCCGCTCCACGAGGACGTCGACGTAGAGGTGCGCAGTGTGGATCGACTCGGGCTCGAGCTCGCCGACCTCGAGCACCTCCCCCGCCTCGGCGATCGTGACCCGCGCCGCCGTCGCCATCAGCGGGTTGAAGTTGCGGGCCGTGTGGCGGTACCAGAGGTTGCCGAGCCGGTCCGCGCGCGCCGCGTAGACGAGCGCGACGTCGGCCTGGAGCGGCAGCTCGAGCACGTGGGGCACGCCGTCGAGCATCCGCTCCTCCTTGCCCTCGGCGAGCAGCGTGCCCGCGCCGACCGGGGTGAAGAAGCCACCGACTCCGGCGCCGCCCGCCCGGATCGCCTCGGCGAAGGTCCCCTGGGGAAGCAGCGTCGCCTCCAACTCCCCCGCGTTGACCGCGTCCACCGCCTCGGGGTTCGACGTGAAGTACGAGGAGATCCCGCGTCGGATCCGTCCCTGGCGGAGCAGCTTCCCGAGACCGCGCCCCGGCTCGCCGATGTTGTTCGAGACGATCGTCAGGTTGGTCGCTTCGGAGTGCTCGACGAGCGCGTCGATCAACGTGAGCGGCGCGCCGACGAGCCCGAAGCCGCCCACCATCACCGTGTCGCCCGATCTGACGTGGGCGACGGCATCCGCCGCGGCCGTGATGCCACTCACCGTCATCGCAGCGTCCCGGACGTCGCCCACCACGCTCAGAACGGGAACGGATGGGAGCCACGCTGCACCGTGATCCAGCGCGTCTCCGTGAACTCGTCGACCACCGCCGAGCCGCCGAACCTGCCGAACCCGCTGTCCTTCACCCCGCCGAAGGGCATTTGCGGCTCGTCGCCGACCGGCTGATCGTTGACGTGGACGATGCCGGCGTCGATCGCCTGCGCGAGCGCCATGCCTCGCTCGGCGTCCTGCGTGATGATCCCGGACGAGAGCCCGTACGACGTCGCGTTCGCCCGCTCGACCGCCTGCTCCGCGGAGTCGACGACTTCGATCGCGACGACAGGGCCGAAGGTCTCCGTCGTCGCGAGCTCCGACTCGGCGGGCACGTCGGCGAGCAGGGTCGCCTGCATGCAGGGCCCGACCGTCTCACCCCCGGCGAGCAGCGTCGCGCCGTCGCGCACGGCGGCGTCGACCCGCCCCTTGACGGTCTCGAGCGCCGCCTCGTTGATGAGTGGTCCGATGATCGTGTCGTGCTCCTTCGGGTCGCCCGCCTTGAGACCGCTCGTCTTCTCCGCGAGCCGTGCCACGAACTCGTCCGCAATCGTCCGCTCGACGATGATCCGCCGCGCAGACATGCAGATCTGACCTTGATGGAGGAACGCACCGAAGGCCGCTGCGTCGACCGCGTACTGGAGATCTGCGTCGCCGAGCACGATGAGCGGGTTGTACCCACCCAGCTCCAGCAGGACGCGCTTGAGCTGACGGCCTGCGGCCTCGGCGAGCTTCCGCCCCGTCGCGGTCGAGCCCGTGAAGTTGATGCGCCGCACGGCGGGGCTCTCGACGAGCTCGTCGCCGATCGGCCCGGCCTCGCCCGGCGCGTGCGTCACCACGTTCAAGACCCCCGGCGGGAGCCCGGCCTCCGCGAACACCTCGGCCCACAGAAGCCCGCCCACCTGCGGCGACCACTCCGACGGCTTCAGGACGACCGTGTTGCCGAGGGCGAGAGGGGCCGCGATCGACCGTGCCGAGAGAATCAACGCGGCGTTCCACGGAGCGATCGCGCCGACCACGCCGACGGGCCGCCGGATGCCCATCGCGAACGCGCCCGTGTCGGAGGGGATCACCTCGCCGAGCGGTGCGTACGCCAGCGCCGCCGCCTGTCGGAACAGGCCCGGGACGAAATGCATCTGGAACATGCCGAACCCGAACGTGCAGCCGGTCTCGCGGGCGAGCATCGACACGACCTCGTCGCTCCGGCCCTCGAGCACCTCCGCAGCCTTGAGAAAGACGCCCTGGCGCACGGCAGGGGGTGTCTGCGACCACTCGGGGAACGCCGCGGCTGCGGCCTCGACGGCACGCCGCGCGTCCTTCCTCCCCCCGGCCGCGACCTCCGAGACGACCGCGCCCGTGTAGGGGTCCCGGTTCTCGAAGGTTCCGCCGTCCTCCGCGTCGACGTGCTCGCCGCCGACGAAGAGCCTGGTCTCGATGCCCGTTGCAGTCTGCGTGCTCATCGCACTCCTCTCCTCGGCCGCCGTCCGTACGGGGCGGCGAACGCGCGCCCTCAGTTCCGAGTCACGGATATGGCGAAGCCTTGCCCTCCTCCGAACGTCCTGGCACTGGGCCGGCCACGCGGTGCGACGCTATGCGGCACATGGTCGAGTTGTCAAGACGCCGTTCCGACATGTCGAACGCGCACGACGGCTCGGGTCGCCCTTGCAACGCTCGCGCCGTGCGGTATGAATGCGCCGAGCCGAGCCGAGCAGCCGGCTCCCGACCGGATCCCTGACCACGAATCGCCCCGTCGAGGAGTGAGAGCCAGATGGAAACGGCATCACAAGTTGGATCCTTCCCGAGCCCCTACGAGGTGGGCACACCGCCCGGCTGCGAGGGCTGGGAGGAGCTGTACCCGTACTACGCGCTGTTCGACGAGGGGCGGCGCGAGGCGGACGAGCAGCGCTTCTGGTTCTGGAACTCCATGCACTTCCCGCTGCCGATGCCGGCGTTCGACGCGATCTGCATCGACACCGCCTACCAGGCGCTCGGCACGTGGCAGAACCGCGTCTTCGCCGTCCCGCCGGCGATGGGGATCGACTATCGCTGCATCAACGGCTACATCTACATCTCGGGCAACCCCGTCACCGACCCCGACAAGATCGCCGAGCGCGCCGGGCACTTCCAGCAGCGCGCCGGCTACTACTTCGAGCACTGGGACGAGCTCTACGCCGCGTGGCGCACGAAGATGGAGGCGCTGATCGCGGCGCTCGAGGGGCTGGAGGTGCCGGCGCTCGGCGAGCTCGAGCCCGACGACGTCGCGTTCGGCGACCAGGAGACCAGCTTCTGCGCCGTCCTCGACGCCTACCGGCGCGCTCTCCGGCTGGCCGACGTGATGTGGCAGCACCACTTCGAGTTCCTGCTTCTCGGCTACGGCGCCTACGTGACCTTCACCGAGCTGTGCAAGACGCATCTGCCGGACATCCCCGATCAGCACATCGCGCAGATGGTCGCGGGGCTCGACGTGCTCCTGTTCCGGCCGGACGCGGAGCTCCGCCGGCTGGCGCGCCTGGCGATCGACACCGACGTCTCTGGGGCGTTCGTCGAGGGGCGGACGCCCGCAGAGATCGAGGCGGAGCTCGCCGAGAGCGACAGCGGTCGTGACTGGCTTGCCAAGCTCGAGGCGGTCAAGCACCCGTGGTTCCACATGGCGACCGGCGACGGTCTCTACCACTACTACGGCAGCTGGCTCGACGACCCCACGATTCCGTACGCCTCGCTGACCGGGCACATCGCAGCGCTCGAGGCGGGCGAGGACATCGAGCGGCCCTCCGACCACATCGCGAACGAGCGCGAGCGTCTGGCGAACGAGTACGGCGCCCTGCTCGACGACGAGACGCGCAAGGGCTTTGACGACCTGCTCGCGCTCTCCCGGACGGTCTTCCCCTATGTCGAGGAGCACAAGTTCCTCTGCGACTACTGGTTCCTCACGACCTGGTGGAACAAGATCCGGGACTTCGGCGGCCTGCTGGCCGACCACGGATTCCTCGCCGACCGAGAGGATGTCTTCCAGCTTTCGCGCCTCGAGGTCTACTCGGCGCTCGACGAGCTGCTGCTCACCTGGGCGACGGGCGGCCAGCCGCGCGGGCCGATGCACTGGCCGCCGATCGTCGCGCGGCGGAAGGAGCTGCTCGAGAAGCTCGCCGACTGGACTCCCCCACCGGCGGTCGGCGCCGTCCCCGAGGCGATCCTCGACCCCGCGCTGATCATGCTCTGGGGAGTCACGACGCAGCGCGTCCACGCCTGGGCGCAGGCGGACGAGGACGGGTCGTCCCTCAGCGGCACGCCCGCCTCGCCGGGTGTGGTCGAGGGCCTCGCGCGGGTCGTCAGGAACGTCAGCGAGATCGGCGACATCCGCGAAGGCGAGATCCTCGTCTGCAGCATCACCTCGCCCGCCTGGGCGCCGATCTTCTCGAAGATCCAGGCCGCCGTGACCGACATCGGCGGCGTCATGTCGCACGCGGCGATCGTCTGCCGCGAGTACGCGCTCCCGGCGGTCGTCGGCACCGGCCGCGCGACGTCGCTGATCCGCACGGGCCAGCGCATCCGCGTCGACGGCTCCGCCGGCAGCGTGACGCTGCTCGAGTGAGCGACGCGGGCCATACGCGTTCCCTCGCGGCGCTGGGCCGTGGCGACAGCCGGACGTTCGGCGGGAAGAGCTCGACGCTCGGCGAGCTGATCGCGGCGGGGATCCCCGTCGCGCCCGGCTTCGCGGTCTCGACCGCTGCGTTCCACGTCTTCGTCCGCGAGGCGGGCCTGGACGGGAAGATCGCCGCCGAGCTGTCGCGCGTGTCCCCGAGCGACGTCGACTCGGTCGTCGCAGCCTCGCAGGCGATCGGCGAGGCGATGCGATCCGCGCCGGTGCCCGACGCCGTCGGGGCCGAGATCGTGGCTGCGTATCAGGCGCTCGCCGACGAGGCGGGAACCGGAGAGCCGCCGGTCGCGGTGCGCTCCAGTGCCCTCGGAGAGGACGGCGAGGACGCGACCTTCGCCGGTCAGCTCGAGAGCTACCTCTGGATCCGCGGCGCCGAGCAGGTCGTCGCGGCGGTGCGCGACTGCTGGGCGAGCCTCTTCGGCCCGCCCGCGATCGCCTACCGCGCCCACGTCGGGCAGCACGAGCCCGCCATGGGCGTCGCCGTGCAACTGATGGTCGACGCCGAGGTCTCCGGCGTGCTCTTCACCTGCAACCCGGTCAGCGGCGACCCGAGCATGGTCGCGGTCAACGCGAGCTGGGGCCTCGGCCTCGCCGTCGTGGGGGGCGAGGTGACGCCGGACGACTTCCTCGTCAGCAAGGTCACCCGAGAGGTGGTCCGGGAGCAGGTGCACGTCAAGGACGTGGAGTACGTCGCCGACGAACGCGGTCGTGGAGCGGTGAGGATCGACGTGCCCGATGAGCGGCAGGCGATCGCCTGCCTCGACCGGGCGGCGCTCGACGCGCTCGTCGAGGTCGGTCGCCGCGTCGAAGGCGCCTTCGGCTCCCACCAGGACGTCGAGTGGGCGATCGCGCGACACCGGCCGCTCCCCGAGGGGCTTTTCGTGCTGCAGTCGCGACCGGTCACGGGGCTGCCGGAACGCCGGCCTCCCGAGAGCACCACCGCGCTCGGCCTGGTGATGGGCATGTTCGGGGCGGGAGACGAGAAGGCGTAGGGCACAGATGGCCCTGACCGACGACGACGTCCGCGCGATCCTCCGGCTCATCGACGAGACGGAGCTCGGCGAGCTCCGGATCGAGACCGAGGGCCTGTCCCTCCACGTCGTGCGGGGACGGGCGGCTCCCGCCGAGCGCGAGGAGGAACGCGCTCCCACGGCCGCAACCGACGACGGTGCGGACGACGTGACGATCGACGCGCCGATGCTCGGCGTCTTCTACCGCGCTCCGAGCCCGGGTGCGCCCCCGTTCGTCGACGTCGGCACGCGCATCGAGCCCGACACCATCGTCTGCGTCATCGAGGTGATGAAGATGATGAACTCCGTGCCTGCGGGGGTCGCGGGCACGATCGCCGAGATCCACGTCGAGAACGCGGCGGCGGTCGAGTACGGTCAGCCGCTGTTCCGGGTCGAGTCGACATGAGCGCGGGTCCGGGCCGCCCCGTCGAGATCGTCGACACCACCACGCGCGACGGGAACCAGAGTCTATGGAGCGCGACCGGCCTCACCGCGCGCGAGATCCTCGCCGTCGCGCCCACGCTGGAGCGGGTCGGGTTCCACGCGCTCGACTTCACGTCGAGCACGCACATGTCGGTGTCGGTCCGGTTCCACCGCGAGGACCCATGGGAGCTGATCCGGCTGATGCGCGCCGCGACGCCCACCACGCCGCTCGACTTCATCACCACGGGCATGCGCTTCATCGCATGGCAGCCGTGCGACGAGGACGTGATGCGCCTCGCGTTCCGGTGCGTCGTGCGCAACGGCATCCGCCGCTTCCAGTTCGCGGAGCCCGCGAACGACCCCGACGCGCTCCGCCGCTCCGCCCGGATCGCCCGCGAGGAGGGCGTCGAGGAGGTCGTCGTCGGCCTCACCTACTCGATCAGCCCGGTCCACACGCACGCCTACTACGCCGAACGGGTCGCGGCGCTCACGGACTGCGGCGACATCGACCGCTTCTACCTCAAGGACCCTGGAGGGCTGCTCACCACGGACGCCGTCCGCGAGCTCGGCCCGCACTTCGCCGCGACCGGGCGCACCGTGGAGCTCCACAGCCACTGCACGATCGCGCTCGCGCCGCTCGCGTACATGGAGGGCCTGCGCGCCGGCTTCGACGTCCTGCACACCGCGCTCGGGCCGGCCGGCAACGGCACCTCGCAGCCGACCGCCGAGTCGACCCTGCGCAATCTGGAGGCCGAGGGCTACGAGCACGCCCTCGACATGGAGCAGCTCGCCGCCGCGTCCGCGTACTTCGAGGCGCTCGTCGCCGACAAGGGCCTCCCGGCCGGTACGCCGCGCGAGTACGACGCCGCGTACTACCACCACCAGCTCCCCGGCGGCATGGTGACGACGACGCGGCGGATGCTCGCGGAGATCCGCCGGCCGGAGCTGTTCGACGCGGTGCTCGACGAGGTCGTGCGCGTGCGCGCCGAGATGGGGTACCCGATCCTCGTCACCCCCGTCTCGCAGCTCGTCGCGTTCCAGGCGACCCGCAACGTGATCGACCCCGAGCGCTGGGTCAACGTGTCCGACGAGACCGTTCGCTACTTCCTCGGCCACTACGGGGCGTTCGCGGCGCCGCCCGACCCCGAGGTGAGCGACCGTGTGCTCTCGCTGCCGAAGGTCGACGCCCTGCGCGACGCCCAGCCCGTCAGCCTCGAGGGCGCACGCGCGCGCTTCGGCCGCGGGATCTCCGACGAGGAGCTCCTGCTGCGGCTGACGATGCCGCAGGAGCAGGTCGACGCGATGCGGGCCGCGCCGCCGATCACGGAGCAGCCCGCGCCCGACCGGCACGCGGGGGGCGCCCCGCTCGTCCGTCTGCTCCGCGAGCTCGAGCGACGGAGGGAGGTCTCCTACGTGCGTGTCGAGAAGGGCGACGACCTGGTGGTGTGGCGCCGTGCGTCTTGACGAGGCCGGCGGCTTCGTCTTCGACGTCGACGGGACGCTCGTCCACCGGGCGGGCGCGGAGGTGCGCCTCATCCCGGGCGCCCGCGACGTCCTCGAGCGGATCCACGCGTCCGGACGACCGTACGTCCTGTTCACGAACGGCAGCCACGTGGCCCCGGAGTCGATCGCGGCCGAGTTGCGCGAGGCGGGCCTTCCGGTCGGCGACGAGCAGATGCTCACGCCGCTGCGGTCCGTGCAGACGTACCTCGCTCGCTTCGCGCACGGCCCGAGCGTCCTGCCCTTCGTCACCGATGCCGCCCGTCGCTATCTCGAGGCCGCGGGGGTGCGCCTCGTGGACGGGCCGAACGGCGACGTCCCGGTCGACGCGGTCTTCGTGGCGCAGCCGGGCGAGGTCGACTTCGACGAGCTCGAGCGCGCCGCCCGCGTCGTCGTCGCAGGCGCCAGGCTCCTGACCGGGAGCTACGTCCCGGCGTACGCCGGGGCGGACGGCCCGATCTTCAGCCGGGGGGCCATGCTCACCGCCGCGCTGGCGAAGGCAACCGGCGCGCGACCCGTCGTCGTGGGCAAGCCCTCGCACGCGGCCGTGCTCGAGCTGCGGACGCGCCTCGGCATTCCCTCGGAGGAGACCGCCGTGATCGGCGACGACGTGTCGCTCGACGTCCCGCTCGGCCGCCTCGGCGGCTCCCTGACCGTGCTCGTGCGAAGCGGGATCAGCGGCGCGCTCGACGTGCGCCGCCTGCCGGAGCGGCGCCGGCCCCACCTCACGCTCGAGACCGTCGCCGACATGCTGGACCGGCTGTGACGACGGCGCGCGCGGTCGGGATCACACGGCCCGGAGGACCGGAGGTCGTCCGCGTGGTCGAGCGCGAGGTGCGAGACCCCGGCCCCGGGGAGGTTCGGCTCGCGGTGAGGGCGGCGGCCGTGAACCCGACGGACATCGGGCTCCGGGAGCGCGGTGCCGAAGGTCTCTCGCCGCCCTGGGTCCCCGGGATGGACGCCGCCGGCGTCGTCGAGTCGGTCGGAGGCGGCGTCGAGCGCCTCGCCGTCGGTGACGAGGCGATGGCGGCGATCGCTCCGCGCCGCCCGGACGGCGGGGCCCAGGCGGAGCTCGTCGTCGTCCCGGCCGCGTCCGTCGTCCCGGTTCCGGACGGCATGGCGGCCGACCAGGCGGCGACGCTGCCGATGAACGGGCTGACGGCGCTCCACGGCCTCGACCTCCTGGGGCTCGGCGCGGGCCAGACGCTGGCGGTCACCGGCGGCGCCGGCCTGCTCGCGTCCTACGTCATCGGAATCGCAAGGCGGCGCGGTCTCCGGGTGCTCGCGGACGCGTCTCAGGACGATGAGACCCTTGTGCGGACCTTCGGCGCCGACGTCGTCCTGCCGCGGGG
>DATBET010000110.1:0-39537 GCA_036558885.1 Gaiella sp. | reverse complement strand
GCGGGCGATCCAGTGGCCCGGCCAGTCGAACTCGTTCGCGCCCGCGATCGGCACCAGGCCCAGGTTGCGCTCCGCGAGCCACTGCTTGAAGAAGACGAGAGCCTCGTACTCCGGCTCGGGTACCTCGTCCCTCAGGATCAGCTCGAGGCATCCACGCAGGTCGCGTTCGAAGGACACGACCCGGCATCGTAGGCGACCCGTGTGAAGCGGCCGCGCGTCACTCGCCACGTGCGGAGCCGCCGGACCCCATCCGCGCGAGGATCTCGTCGCGTCGGCGGCCTACGAAGCGGACCCCACGGGCTCGCCGACGATCCCGAGCCGCTCGACGAGCGTGAAGAACGCGGCGCCGAACGCCGAGTGCTCGACCTGCGAGCGGACGACGTCCCAGTCGATCTGCTCGCGCAGCGACCGGGCGATCTCGAGCACCGGCCCGAAGTCCGGCTCCTGCTCGGTCAGGGCCAGCAGCTTCGCGGCGAGGACGTCCTCGATCGACGCGACGGGGACGGACTGGGCGGCGACCTCGACGACGGTCGCGCGCTCGAAGTGCTCGTCACCGATCGCACCGCCTGCCGGACGAAAGATCAGATCGACGAGGATCTCTCCGTCCCATGCCTTGACCAGCCAGCCCTCCGGCGGCCGCTCGAGGCGGAGGCCGGCCGCGGCGAGCGCCTCCTGCGCGTGCTCGACGTCCCGTTCGCGGAGGAGGAGGTCCACGTCGTGCTCGGTCGGCGGCCCGCC
Organism: Gaiella sp.; assembly: GCA_036558885.1. GTDB lineage: Bacteria > Actinomycetota > Thermoleophilia > Gaiellales > Gaiellaceae > Gaiella. The sequence goes on along the minus strand of DATBET010000110.1, from coordinate 38,799 downwards.
GCGCGCCCACAACGCGAGGCCGCCTCCGAGCAGGAAGGGCACGCCCGCGTCGCGGAGCACGGCGGCGCTCCGCTTCATCGTCTCGACGAGATCGAGAAAAGCGTCGTCGGGTTGGGAGCCCATGAACGCTGGTTACCCCTCCAGGGGGTGAGGCGAACCGGGAACGGGTACAGACGGCTCATGGCCGGGCTCTGCGTCGCCGCCGTCGGGGACGTCCATGCCTCGGAGGAGCGGCGCGAACACCTCGAGCGCGCCTTCCGGGCGCTGGAGGACGCGGACGCCGACCTCGTTCTGCTCGCCGGCGACCTCACTACCCACGGGCTCGTCGACGAGGCCGCCGCGCTCGCCGACGCATGCCGCCTCAGCCCGCAGCCGGTGCTGGCCGTCCTCGGGAACCACGACCACCACAGCGCGCGCGCGGACGAGGTGGCCGGCGCGCTCGAGGACGCGGGCGTGACCGTGCTCGACGGCGGGCACGTGGTGCTCGAGGCGGCGGGCGCGCAGGTGGGGATCGTCGGGACGAAGGGGTTCGTCGGCGGGTTCCCGGGCGCCGAGATCGCGGATTTCGGGGAACGGCTCCTGCGGGAGGTGTACGCGGAGACCAGCCGCCAGGTCGAAGCCCTGGAGCAGGGCCTCGAGGCGATCGCAGGCTGCGAGCGCCGCCTCGTGCTCCTCCACTACGCCCCGGTCTCGAACACGCTCGTCGGCGAGCCGGAGGGGATCTGGGCGTTCCTCGGGTCGGGCCGCCTCGCGGCGCCGATCGGCGCGCACCGCCCCGAGGCGGTCTTCCACGGCCACGCGCATCACGGCCGGCCGCTCGGCTCGATCGGATCGGTCCCCGTCTACAACGTGGCCCGGCACGTGATCGACTCGGACTTCGCGCTCGTCCGGCTCTAGGGTCGGCTAACCGCCTGACGCCTTCGGGATGAAGCTGATCTGCCCCGACGGCTCGACGATCGCCCACTCCACCTCCGCGAGCGAGGCAATCTGCTGGACGCGGGCCGCCGACGCGACCTCGTCCAGGGTGAGACGCTCCGACCTCAGGTTCCGCTCGATCGCGTTGCCGTGCTGGAGGATCACGATCGGGGTCGACTCCAGCACCTTCCGCGCGGCCTTGAAGCGGAAGCTCAGGTACGAGGTGACGATCACGAGCAGGCCGAACGTCCCCACCGCGAGGATCGTCCCGGTGAGGGACATGTCGCTCTGCGTGACGCCCTGCTGAACGAGGTCGCCGATCACGACGAGGAGGATCACGTCGAACGGCTCGAGCGTCGAGAGCTCACGCCTCCCCATCAGGCGCAGAAGGAGGAACACGAACACGAACGCCGTCGCGGCGCGGAGCACGATGTCCATCCCTCACCTCACGGGAAGACCGTCAGGGTCCGTTCGATACCGGCGATCCGGCGGTCGCCGTCTCGCAGCTCGAGCGCCTGCCTGCGCCGCCCGACGGTCGTCGGGTTCACCTGGAACGGGATGTACACGGTCAGCGACCGGCCGGGCCGAAGCGGCGGGTACTCGAGCGCGACGCCACCGTTCTCGCTCGTGGTGCGGGTCGGCTCGGGCTCGATCGTGTTGAACGACATGCTCTCCCACCACCCCGGGCCGAGGACGAGGACCGGCCTGCGGATCAAGCGCCGCGCAACGACGTCGAACTGCGCCTGGAACGCGAGCCCGCCGCGGAGCGCCGTGGGCGCGTTCACACGAAGCGTCGCCGTGGGTGCGTCCGCCGAGTCCGTGGAGGGCCGCTGCCCGAAGACGTCGAGGAGGCCCGCAACGGCGAGCCCCGCCAGGGCGAGGACGAAGAGCCACCGTGCCGCGCGCTCGACGGGGTGCCTGTCGTCCCGGTGCTCCTCGAGCGAGACGAAGTCGGGGGGAGTGGACGCACTCACCCGGGACAACCTTCCCGTCCTCCGCGTGCGGCAAACGACTGCCGATCGGCGTGTTTGCCCCGCTCGGCCGACGGAAACCACTGATCCATGCGAGACGCGCCGGCCCGCCACGAGCCTCCCGTGCCGTGAGCCGAACGTACGAGCTCGAGGTCGGGCGGCAGGAAGCAGTGGGCTGCCGCCGTTGCGACCTCTGGCGGAACGCGACCCAGGTGGTGTTCGGCGAGGGAACGATCCGGGCCCGCGCGATGCTCGTCGGCGAGCAGCCGGGGGACGTCGAGGACGAGCAGGGCCGGCCATTCGTCGGGCCCGCGGGCGTGCTCTTGCGCAAGGTCCTGGGGGAGGTCGGGCTGCGCGAGCGGGACCTCTATCTGACGAACGCGGTCAAGCACTTCAAGTGGCGCCCGAAGGGCACGCGGCGGATCCACGACACGCCCGACTGGAACGAGGTGCGCGCCTGCGACGTCTGGCTCCGCCTGGAGCTCGCCACGGTGCGTCCCGAGGTGCTAGTGCTGCTCGGCAGCACCGCGGCGCAGGCGGTTCTCGGCAGGAGCGCCAAGGTGACACGGCTGCGAGGGTCGGTGCTCGAGACGCCCGAGGTCGAGATGCCGGTCGTCGTGACCCTTCACCCCTCCGCGGTGCTCCGCGCGGGTGAGCGGCGCGACGAGCGCCGGGCGGAGCTCGTCGAGGACCTGGCCCTCGTGCGAGACCTGCTCGCGGCAGCGAGAGAGGCGGTTCCCGCGCGGCGCTAGACCGTTTCCGCGGCCGGCCGTCGGGGTACCGGTCCGTGGAAGAGAGTCGACGAGACTAAGGAGGCGACGATGCCGCCACGTGGCGTCGAGAAGGGCAGCAAGCGCGCCCGCCAGTACGAGCACATCAAGGACTCGCTCCTCGAGCAGGGCAGCTCCGAGGACAATGCCGAGGAGATCGCCGCGCGCACCGTCAACAAGGAGCGGGCGCGTCACGGCGAGGCCGAGACTTCGTCCAGGCTCTCCCGCGAGGACATCTCGTCGGGTCGCCGGGGCGGGCTCCGGTCGCACCGGAAAGGCCCGCGCGGCCGCACGCGCGACCAGCTCTACGAGGAGGCGAAGGACAAGAACGTCAAGGGTCGCTCGAGGATGACCAAGGCCGAGCTCGCCCGGGCGGTCGGTCGCCGGTAAGCGCCAGGCAGTTCGCGGCTACCGCGGCTCGGGGCGGACGAGGACGGCGTTCCCGGATGGGTCCTTCGCGAGAAAACCGCCGTCGGCGTCTGTTACGTCGGTGAGCGCCGCGACGCGGGTGCGCGCCGCCGTGGCGGACTCGGCGTCCGGCAGGACGATGTCGAAGCGATCGAGCCCGCGCGCGGCCGTCGGCGGTCGGGGGGCGCCCACGCCCGCCCACGTGTTCAGGCCCACGTGGTGGTGGTAGCCGCCTGCCGAGACGAACAGCGCTCCGGGATAGCGGCGCACCATCACGTCGAGGCCGAGCCCGTCCACCCAGAAGGCCTCCGCCGGGTCGAGCTCCGAGACCTGGAGGTGGACGTGGCCGAGCGTGGTGCCCTCCGCCAGCGACGGCGTTTCGTCGTCTCCCCCCGGCTCGGCCCGCAGCCCCTCCAGGTCGAGCGGCAACGTCGCCATCTGGAGCTCGCCGCCGTCTCGCGACCACTCGTCGCGCGGACGGTCGCGGTAGAGCTCGATCCCGTTACCTTCGGGATCCGAGAGGTAGAGGGCCTCGCTGACGAGGTGATCGGACGCGCCGCTCAGGTGCCAGCCGCTCCGCAGGACTCGCCGGAGCGCGCGGGCGAGCTCGGCGCGCGTCGGGACGAGGAGCGCGAGATGGAACAGCCCCGTGGTCCGCGGCGGCCGAGGCGGCGCGTCCGGGTGGGCGACGAGCTCGACGAGCCGCCCGTCGCCGGCGCCCAGCGCGGCGACGTCCTCGTCGACCGGGATGGCGCGCAGGCCGATCGCCCGCTCGTAGAAGTCCTGCAGAAGGCCGAGGTCGGCCGCCCTCAGGCGGATCGCGCCGAGCCGCGTCGAGGCCGGGAGCTCACCCATCGGGCGAAGTCGGCTCGAGCGCCAGCGCGCACGAGTTGATGCAGAACCGCTGGCCGGTCGGCCCCGGCCCGTCGTCGAACACGTGACCGAGGTGACCGCCGCACGTCGCGCACACGACCTCGGTGCGGATCATCCCGTGGCTCGCGTCGACCCGCGTCTCCACCGAGTCGAGCTCGGCCGGCTCGACGAAGCTCGGCCAACCCGAGCCCGAGTGGAACTTCGCCTCCGAGCGGAAGAGCTCGGCGCCGCAGCCCGCACAGCGGTAGACGCCCGCATCCTCGGTGTCGGTGTAGGCGCCGGTGAACGGGCGCTCCGTCGCCTGCTCGCGGAGCACCGCGTACTGCTCCGGCGTCAAACGCGCGCGCCACTCCGCGTCGGTCAGCTCGACCCGTTTCGCCATGACCCCATTCTCGCACTCATGAGCCCTGCCACCGCGGCCCGACGACACGGACGCACCCGACCTTGCAACACGGTGTCACGAGCATCTCCCGGCCGCGAACCTACACTCACGTCCGGGGCCGGTAGCTCAGTTGGTAGAGCAGGGGACTTTTAATCCCAAGGTCGCAGGTTCGATCCCTGCCCGGCCCATCCGCCAGGCCCAATTGATACGCGGAAACGGCCTGAAAGCGCGGATCAGGAGCGGAGAAGCTCCACGTTCGCAATACCGTGCGGGCCCGGGATCCGGCGCGTTGCCTCGAGTCGGATAGGATGTCGATCGTCGCCGTCGGAAACTCGGCCGGACGAGAGTCTCGTCGTCCGGTGTCACGACCACCCAGGTTCAGCGATGGATGCTTTTGCTTCAGCGCTCGACCAGGCGGGCTGGATCCGTCGCCGCGAGGTGAGCCCGCGTGAATTGGTCACGCTCTACCTGGACCGCATCGAGCGCTACAACGCCGATCTCAACGCCTTCTGCCTCCTGACGCCCGAGCTCGCGTTCGAGCAGGCGGCGGCCGCCGAGCGCGCGCTTGCCTCGGACAGCTCCTCGAACGGACCGCTCTGCGGGGTCCCGGTCTCGATCAAGGATCTGCATTCACTCGCCGGATATCCCACCACGCTCGGCTCGCGTGCCTTCGCGGGCCAGGTTCTCGACTTCGACTACTTCCCCGTCGCCCGCCTCAAGGCCGCGGGCTGTCCGATCGTCGGGAAGACGACGACCTCCGAGTTCGGTGTGCGGTCGTCCACCGAGCGCGGCTTCCATGGCATCGCCAGGAACCCGTGGAACCTGGAACACAATGCCGGGGGCTCGAGCGGCGGCGCGGCCGCGGCGGTCGCAGCAGGGCTCTGTGCGCTCAGCCAGGGCAGCGACGGCGGCGGTTCGACGCGTGTTCCCGCGGCCTGTTGCGGCGTCGTCGGTTTGAGGCCGTCCCGGGGGAGGATCTCGAACGGGCCGTTTCTCGCCGATATCTGGTCCGGGATGATCACCCATTGCGCCCTCGGCCGCACCGTTGCGGACGTCGCAGCCGGACTGGATGCGATGGCCGGTCACCTCCCGGGCGACCCCTTCTGGTGGGAGCCCGAAGGCAGGTACCTCGACTCGATCGCGCCGCCCAGGCTGCCGTTGCGCGTGAGCTTCACGACGTCGTCGGCGGCCGAGCTCGACGAGGACGTGGAAGCGTGCGTTCGACGAACCGTTGCAGTGCTCGAGGAGCTCGGGCACGCGGTGGACGAGGGAGCGCCCGACACATCCGAGTTCAAGGCGCCGCTGCTCGTTGTCATCATGGCGAACACGGCCGCATTGCCGTTCGGGGATGCCTCGCTCCTCGAGCCGTTGAACCAGTACATCGTGGCGGGCGCCAGGGAGCTGAGCGCGGCCGACTACGTACAGGCGGTGAACCGCATCCGAGGACTCAGTCGCGGGGTCGTGGCCTTCTGGGACGACGTAGACGTCCTCGTCACCCCCACTCTCACCAGACCGGCGCCGCGCAACGGCGAGCTCGGCGCCGACCCCTCGACCGCCTTCGACGAGTATTCGGACTGGCTCAGCTTCGCGTACCCCTTCGGGTGCACGGGGCAGCCGAGCATCTCGCTCCCGCTGGGTCTCAGCTCCGCGGGCTTGCCGATCGGAGTCCAGCTCGTCGGCCCGCCACGGGGCGAGGCGACTCTCCTGAACCTGGCGGCGCAGCTGGAGCAAGCGATGCCGTGGCGGGATCGCCACCCGGGCCACTACGTCGACTAGCCGTCGCCTCCCTCCGCCAGGGCGTAGCGTGGCGGGTACGAGCGAGCCCCCACCCCAGCACACCACGGCGCGGCAGTGGGTCTCCCCGGTGATCCGCTGGATCCGTTGGCTCCCGCCGGCGCCCGGCGGCGTGTCGTCGGTGCACCGCGACACCATGCGGTTGGTGGCGTTCAGCGACGCCGTGTTCGCCATCACCGTCACCCTGCTCGTCCTGGAGATCGAGCCGCCGACCGACGACGAGCACCTGTTGCACGGCCTCGTCGCGCTCTGGCCGTCCTATCTCGCCTACGCCGTCACGTTCCTGTTCATCGGCCAGGTGTGGGCCAATCACCACGTGATGTTCGACCACATCCGTGCGGCCGACCGGGTCGTCCTGCTCCTGAACACGCTGCTGCTGATGGTCGTGGCCTTCCTACCGTTCGCCACGTCGGTTCTCGCGGGGGCGTTGCGCAGCGGAAACGACGAGCGTACCGCCGTCGTCTTCTACGGCGTCGTGTTCGTGCTGACGGCGCTGACGTTCAACGCGGTCTGGCAGTACGCCGGTCGTCACGGGCTCATCGGACGAGCTCTGGGCAGTGCGGGCGCGACCGCCATCGGGAGGCGCTTCCAGCTCGCGCTGATCTGGCTCTCGACCGGCGCCCTCCTCGGTGCGGTGCTGCCGCTCCTGGGCGTCGCGGTGGTCGCGGCCTTCAACGCCTACTACTGGCTCCCGATCCGGGGCGAGAGCCCCCGCCCGCGAGGCGAGGACACGAAGCCGTAGCCGCCCCTACCATGGGAGCCCGTGTCGGACACGATCGTCTTCGTCCCCGCCTGGAACGAGGAGGCGACCCTGCCCGCGGTGCTGGAGGAGCTTCGCGGCGGCGCCGGCTTCGCCGACGTGCTCGTGGTCGACGACGGCTCGACGGACCGGACCGCGGACCTCGCCCGCGCCGGCGGGGCCGAGGTCCTCGCGTTCGGCGAGAACCGCGGCCTGCGGGCCGGGATCGCAGCCGGCTATGCCTACGCGCTCGAGCAGGGCTACGCGTACGCCGGCCGGGTCGACGCCGACGGCCAGCATCCGGTCGACGAGCTCGTCCGCCTGCTGACGATCGTGCGCGACGGGCAGGCGGACGTCGCAGTCGGCTCGCGCTTCGCGTCCGGTGACGGATACCCGGCGTACCGGTACACGCCCAGCGCGAGCCGGCGGTTCGGTACCGCGGTCCTGCGCCGTGCGGTGGGCACGGTGCTCGGACGACCGTTCCTCGACGCGACGAGTGGCATGTACGCGGTCAACGCGCGAGCGATGCCGATCCTCGCGAAGCCCTACGAGAGCGGCGCGCCCGAGGTCGAGTCGCTCCTGCGCCTGAAGGAGGCGGGCCTGACGGTCACCGAGGTGCCCGTGCACATGCGCGAGCGCGAGAGTGGCGAGTCGAAGCTGCGCGGACGGCGCGCCGTCGAGCTCGTGCTGACGGTCGCAGGGACTCTCGCCCTCTACGGAGTCTGGCGGCGTGTCCGCGGAGGCCGCAGGTGAGCGGCCCTCGGCTGATCGCCGTGCTCGGCTACTCGGACCGGGAGGCCGCCTGCCTCCACGACGTCTGCGCCGCCCGGCTGCGGCGAGCGGAGCGCGAGGCCCGCCCCGACGACGTCGTGCTCCTCTCCGGGTGGGCGCGGAACGGCGAGGCCGCGTCCGAGGCCGAGCACATGGCGCGTGCCTGGGAGGGCGCGGCCCAGCGAATCCTGCTCGACGGGCGCGCCCGTACCACGGTGGGCAACGTGATCGGCACGGCGGCGCTCGTCCGGCGACTCGACGCCGGGGAGGTCGTCCTCGTGACGTCCCGCTGGCACGCCCGGCGCGCGGGCCTGCTGCTCCGCTGGGCGCTCCGGCCGTCCGGCTCGACGCTCATGCTCGCGGCGACCGACGAGGCCGGCTCGGTCGGAACGCGACTCCGGGAGCTCGCCTGCTGGGCGCTCGTTCCGCTCGGCCTCCTCGCGGTGACGAAGGCGGCCCAGGCGGGCTGAGATCCCGGGCTCGGCGCGCGGCGCCGTTCAGTGCGCGGCGACCGGTACGCGTGGTTCGAGGAAGACGCAGAGCCGCTCGTCCGCGGGCAGCGGCGAGACGCCGTGGCGGAGGACGACGAGCTCGCCGAGCTCGGGCAGCTCGACGTGCTCCCCGACCCCGGGGAGCGGCACGTCCTCGAGGTCCACGAGGCGGTAGCCGCGCGGCGTCGACGCGAACGCGACGCACAGGGTGGCCGCCGGCCCGGGGTCCGCGACCTCCTCGGGCTCCGCCGCCGGTTCCGGCTCGACGACCGGCGGCGGTGGCTCGTCGGCCAGCGGGGGCACGAGAACCGGCCCGGAGACGGCTTCGACCACCGGCGCGGGCTCCACCTCGGACTCGGGGCGGGGGGTGAGCTGCAGAACGGGGGCAGGCTCGCTTTTCGTCTCGTCCGGCACCTCGACGAGCGAGGCCTGCTCGGCGAGCGACCCGGCGAGCTCGAACTTGCTCAGCAAGCCCTGTCCGACGAGCGCCTCGCCGAGCTTCTCGCCCGTCAGGCGCTGGCGGTCGAGTGCCTGCACGAGCTGCTCGTGCGTGACGAAGCCGCGGGAGACGAGGATCTCGCCGAGCTGACGCCACGACTCGCTTGCGTGGGTGCTGACCTCCTCCTTCGCCTCGCCCATCCGCGCCCAGTGCTCCGCGACGACCTTCGCGAGGTCGGCGCGCTCGACGCCGAACCGCTCGACGAGGATCTGGCCGAGCTGCTGCCCTGTCTCCTGCTGCAGCTCCAGCGCGACGACGAGCTGGCTCTGCGACACGAGCCCCCGTTCGACGAACAGCGCGCCGATCAGCTTGTTGGAGACAGCCTCCGGGAGAGTCATCTCCCCGTGTATCGGCTTTCCCCGGAAGAGCTAGAGGGGCAATTTTGCGGGTGATTCGCGGCTCGGCGGGGCCGCGTACGCGGCGAGCGCGTCGAGCACGGCGCGAAGGCGGCGTCCCTCGTTCGTGAGCACGTATTCGACCCGTGGCGGCCGTGCGTCGATGACGCGGCGCTCGAGGAGGCCGGCGCCTTCGAGCTCGAGGAGACGCTGCGCGAGCGTTCTCGGCGGGATCTCCCCCACGGCCTGCTTGATCTCGTTGAACCTGCTCGCGCCCTCGACCGACGCCCAGAGGATCGAGACCGTCCAGCGTCGCTCGAGGAGGCCCGCCGCACGGCGGACCTCCTCGGGGACGGGAGGGCAGCTCCTACACCGAGACATGGTGCTGTGACGACGGCGTCGGCTCGAGCGCGAAACCAAGCACCTCGTCGAGCGACATCACCGGATGGAAGGTCAGCTCCTCGCGGACGTGCTCCGGCACGTCGTCGAGGTCGCCCCGGTTTCGCTCGGGGATCACGACGTCGGTGAGGCCCGCGGCGTGCGCGGCGAGCACCTTCTGCTTGAGGCCGCCGATCGGCAGCACGCGCCCCTGAAGGGTCAGCTCGCCCGTCATCCCGACCGTGTGCTTCACGGGCCGCCCGGTCAGCAGCGACGCGAGCGCGGTCGCCATCGTGATGCCGGCGCTCGGGCCGTCCTTCGGGATCGCTCCCGCAGGGACGTGGACGTGGAACTTCCGCTCGAAGGCCTCCTGGTCGATCCCGAGCTCGTCCGCCCGCGAGCGGACCGCCGAGAGCGCGATCTGGGCGGACTCCTTCATAACGTCCCCGAGCTGGCCGGTGAGCGTCAGGCCCTCCCCGGGCGCCGCGGTCGCCTCGACGAACAGCACGTCGCCGCCCGTCATGTTGACCGCGAGACCGGTCGCGACCCCCGGCACGGCCGTCCGCTCCGCCGCCTCGCGGAAGAACTTCTGGCGACCGAGCGCGTCGCGCACCGCGTCGACGTCGACCTCGACAGGCGTCTCGACCTTGTCGGCGACGATTCTCGTCGCGGTCTTGCGCAGGATCGAGCCGAGCTCGCGCTCGAGCTGGCGCACGCCGGCCTCGCGCGTGTACTCGGAGATGACGGTCTCGAGCACGTCGTCCGAGATCGAGACCTCCTCCTCGCGCAGCCCGGCGCGCTCGCGCTGCCGCGGCCAGAGGTAGCCGCGCGCGATCGCGACCTTCTCGTCGGAGGTGTACCCGTCGAAGCGGATCACCTCCATCCGGTCGAGCAGCGGCCCCGGGATCGTCTCGGCGATGTTGGCGGTGGCGATGAAGAAGACCTGTGACAGGTCGACCTCGACGTCGAGGTAGTGATCGCGGAACGTCGAGTTCTGCGCCGGGTCGAGCACCTCGAGGAGAGCGGCCGACGGGTCGCCGCGCCAGTCGGCACCGACCTTGTCGACCTCGTCGAGGAGGATCACGGGGTTCATCGTCTTGGCGTCGCGGAGGGCGCGCACGAGGCGGCCGGGGAGGGCGCCGATGTACGTCCGGCGGTGGCCCCTGATCTCGGCCTCGTCCCGGACGCCGCCGAGCGACATCCGCACGAACTCACGGTTGAGCGCCTTCGCCACGGACTCGCCGATCGACGTCTTGCCCGTGCCGGGCGGCCCGATCAGGGTGAGGATCGCGCCGGCACGCTTGTCCGGCTCGATGCCGCGCTCCTTGCGGAGCTTGGCGACCGCGATGTACTCGACGATGCGGTTCTTCACGTCCTCGAGCCCGGCGTGGTCGGCGTCGAGCACCTCACGCGTACGCTCGGGGTCGAGCACCTCGTCGGAGCGCTCGCCCCATGGCACGGCGAGGAGCCAGTCGAGGTAGCTGCGGATCATCTGCGACTCGGGCGAGCTCTCGCCCATCCGCTCGAAGCGCGCGAGCTCCTTGTCGGCCTGCTCGCGGACGGCCTCGGGCATCCCTGCCTCCTCGATCTTGGTCCGGTACTCCTCGACGACGGAGGCGTCGTCCTCGCCGAGCTCCTTGCGGATCGAGTCCATCTGCCGGCGGAGCAGGAACTCGCGCTGCTGCTTCTCCATGCCGGCGTTGACGTCCTCGCGGATCCGCTGGCGGATCTGCATCGTCGAGAGGCGCTCGCGCTGGAACCCGAGCGCGAGCTCGAGGCGCTCCGTGACGTCGATCGTCTCGAGCAGCTGGAGCTTCTGCTCGAAGCTCAGATCGGGCGAGTAGCCCGACGTGTCGGCCAGGGCGCCGGCATCGGCGATCGAGCGGACGAACGCCTGGACGCGACCGTCGTCGCCGCGCAGCTCGAGGATCTCCTCGACGACCGCGCGGTACTCCGTCTCCAGCTCCCGGGTGCGCTCGTCGGTGCGCACGCCGTCGGGATGGTCCTCGACCTCGACGAGCAGGCGACCCTGCGCGTCGGTCTCGGCTGCCCCCGCGACCCCGCGGAAGAGGCCCTCGAGGGCGACCGCCATGGCGCCGCCCGGCAGCTTCACGCGGTCGGTGACGCGCGCGACCGTGCCGACCGCCGCGTACTCACCGTCATGCTTCGGGACGAGGAGCACGCGCTCCTCGTCGCCGACCTCGATGGTCAGCGTCACGTTCATGTTCGGGAAGACGACGATGTCGTCGAGTGGGACGAGCAACAGCTTGCTCACGACCGGCTTCACGCTCCTCGGGAAGTTCTCTCCGTAGTTAGTACAGAAAGGATAGCTACTTGTCGCGGGTGCGCGTGGCCTCGTGTGGGCCGCCGGGCGGATCTTGACCGCACCCGAACCGAAAGCTCACAAAGCCTTCGCAGGCGACGGCTGCACTTCACTCGAGGCCCTGCGATCCCGACCGCCTCCCTGGGATCGGCCGGATGGGCCCGGCAGCGCACTCCGAGGGCGCACGCCGGGCTCGCAGCGAGGGCGTCGGCCTCGGCCGCGCCCTCGCGCCTCAGCTCTCGGCAGCGCCCTCAGCCGCGGAAACGGCGAATTGCCGTCGCCGCGACGCGGCCCGCGAGCACGTCCGCGCGGGGCCCCGCACCCGCCGGGTCGTACGTCATCGCCGCCGCGACGAGAATGCCGCCGCGCCAGGCGATCAGGCCGGCGTCGTGGCGCGCCGCGTCGATCCAGCCGGCCTTGTGCATCACCACCACAGACGGGCCGGAGCCGACCGTGCGCGCGAGCTTCTCGCGGTCCCCGACCCGGGCGAGCACGTAGAGGAGGTAGCGGGACTCTGCCGGGGTCACGCCGGAGCCAGTGCGTGCGAGCGGGCCGAGCCCTCCCGTCGAGAGCCAGACGTCGCGGAAGAGCCGGGCGAGATCGAGCGCCGTCGTCGACTTCCCGGCTCCCCAGTCCGGCTGCGAGACGACGTTCAGGGGGACGCCCGTCCCGGCAAGGTCGCGGGGAGGCTCGAGCGAGGTGCCGAGCACGTAGCCGCCGTACATCTCGGTGCGCTCGAGCCCGATCGTCCGCATCGTCGCGTTGACGAGCGCGCCCCCGCCGCTGGTCGAGCCGCCGAGCCGTACGAGCAAGGAGTTCGCCGCAGCGTTGTCGGAGGGGATGAGCATCTGACGCAGGAGGGCGTCGAGCTCGCTGCCCGGCGCGGGCGGCCCCTCGATCCGTGTGAGGAGCGTCACCGCGATCGCGAGCTTCAGGGTCGAGGCAGCGGGGAACGCCGCGCGTGCGTTCCACGCGGCGCCGGCACCCGTGGCGAGATCCTCGACGTAGATCCCGGCGGTGCCCGGATAGCCGGTCGCGAGGCTCCTCACGTCGCGCTCGAGCCCGCGGTCGAGCCGAAGCCGCCGCTCGATGGGGCGACCGGCGCGCGGGAGGCCGAGGACGTGCGGCACCGTGCGGCCCGCGCGGCGCCCCTTGCCGTCCACGGTCTCGACGCGGACCCGCACCTCGCGCAGCGGGAGGGGGACGTCGAGGGAGAATGACCTCCCGCGCAGCGGCGCTTCGCGAAGGATCCGCCCGTCAACGCGCACGATCACGCGGCGCGAGCCTCGCGCGGCAACGCCCTGCACGACGCCGTACGACACCTCGTACGCGGCCGGCCGCTCGACGACGGGCGGGTGCGGGGCCGGCGGCGGCGTGTCGATCACGGCCGAACCGTAGCCTTGGACGGGCTGTGCCGATCCTCGCGCATCTCGACCTCGACGCGTTCTTCGCGGCGGTCGAGGAGCTGGAGGACCCCTCGCTGCGCACGCGCCCGCTCGTCGTCGGAGGCGACCCACGGGGCCGGGGAGTCGTCGCGACGGCGAACTACACGGCGCGCCGCTTCGGGATCCGCTCGGCGATGAGCGCCGCCGAGGCGCTCCGCCGGTGCCCGGACGCGGTATTCCTGCGGCCCCGGCACGCTCTCTACCGGCAGTACTCGCGGGCCGTCTGGTCGGCGATCCGGGAGGTCGTGCCGCGCGTCGAGCGGACGGGTCTCGACGAGGGCTACCTCGACCTCGCCTCGGTGAGCGAGCGGTTCTCCGAGGCGCGGGGGCTCGCAGAGGCTGTCCAGGCAGCGGTGCGGGGATCGACGTCGCTGTCGTGCTCGCTCGGCGTCTCGACGTCGAAGGTCGTCTGCAAGGTCGCGTCGGACCGGCGCAAGCCCGGCGGGATCACGGTGGTGCCGCCGGGGCGCGAGGCGCGGTTCCTCTCGCCGCTCCCCACCCGGCTCCTTCCCGGCGTAGGCCCGCGGGCCGAGGAACGGCTCGCCCGCGCGGGGATCGCGCGGATCGGCGAGCTCGCTGCCCTCTCCGACGCGCAGCTCCGCACCCTTCTGCCCGGCCAGGTGGGCCGGCTCCTCCGCGACCGGGCGCGCGGGATCGATCCACGCGATCTCGACCTGGACGCCGAGCGCCTCTCGATCTCGACCGAGGAGACGTTCGAGCGCGACCTCACCGACCGGGCGACGATCCACGCAGAGCTCCGGCGGATGGCCGACGAGGTGGCCGGCTACCTGCGGCGCGACGGCCTCTCGGCGCGCACGGTGACGACGAAGCTCCGCTACGCGGACTTCTCGCTCCGCTCGCGCTCGTCGACGCTGCCTACGCCGATCGACGAGCCCGAGCGGATCGGCGACCTCGCCTGCCGCCTGCTCGACCGCGGGCTGCACGACCGTCCCGGCGCGCTCCGTCTCGTCGGCGTGGGGGTCTCCGGGCTGACGAGCGTGCGGCAGCTGACGTTCGACGAGCTCTGACCGTACGGACCGTGGCCCGAGGGGGGCGGGGCGTGGCTTCAGGCCCGCAACAGCGGGCGCGTGAGGCAGGTCGGCCCGCCGTCGCCCTTCCGGGAGATCTCGTCGCCGCGGTAGGTGAGCACCTCGACGCCCTTCCGCTCCATCCGGCGGCGCGTCTCGTCGTTCCCCTCGAGCGCGAGCGCGCGTCGCGGCCCCAGGGCGAGGACGTTCGGCCCCATCGTCGCGAACTCCTCGTCGGGCACCGAGACGACGTCGATCCCCCGCTCGGCGAGGAGCCACATGAGGCGGGTCGGGGCGATGCGCGGGTACACGAGCGCGAGGTCGCGGTCGAGCGGCGAGACGAGGGACATGAGGTGCATGACCTCGCCCGCGCCGTTCCAGTGAGGAAGGTCGAACGCGACGACCTCCGTCCCCGGGAAGGCCGCGCGCAGCGCCTCGAGCGCGGCCGGTGCGGTGCGATAGCCGATGCCGACCAGAAGCGTCGTCTCGTCGAGCCACACGGTGTCGCCGCCCTCGACCGTCGCCGGGGCCTCGATCCGCCCGACGACGGGGACGCCGGCCCGTTCGAGCGAGGCTGCCGTCTCCTCCGGCTCGCGGCGCCGTCCCTCTTTCCCGGGCCGGAGCAGCACCGCGCCGTCGCGCCCGACGAGCGTCGGGTCGTACGTGTAGATCGCGTCGGGGTTGCCCGGATCGTGCTCGGAGACGACGACCTCGGCGCCGGCCCCCTCGAGAAGTGAGCAGAGCGCCTCGTGCTCGGCCTGCGCCACCTCGATGTCCGGCGGGCCGCGCCAGCCATAGTGCTCCCAGGCGGCCGCGTCCGCGGGCAGAGGACGCCGCACGAGGACCCGCCGCAGGTCGCCCCACATCGACGCGCTGCCGTACCCGGTCACGGCGCGGGACGCTACCCGACGGCGTTCGACGGCCTGCGCCCCTCGAGCAGGACGGCGCGGAGCGCCTCTACGCAGAGCATCCCCATCCCGACGCGCGTCGCGCGTGTGGCGCTGCCGAGGTGGGGCGTCAGCACGACGTTCTCCAGCGAGAGCAGCCCCTCCTGCACGTTCGGCTCACGCTCGAAGACGTCGAGAGCGGCTCCCGCGATCGTCCCGGCCCGCAGCGCATCGACGAGCGCGCGCTCGTCGACGACCGGGCCGCGCGCGGTGTTGACGAGGATCGCGATGCTCCGCATGGCGGCGAGCGCGTCTGCGTCGACGAGGTGCCTGGTTTCGGGTGTGAGCGGCACGTGGAGGCTGACGACGTCGGCCTCGGGCAGGAGCCGGGCCAGGTCGTCGTCGCGACCGGCGAAGGTCACCCGGGCGCCGAAGGCCCCCGCGAGGCGTGCGGTCTCGCGGCCGATCCGGCCGGGCCCCACGACGAGCAGCGCCGCCCCGTCGAGGCTCGCGCCGAGCATGAACTCGAGCGAGAACGCCCACTCGTCGCGCCGGCGGACGAAGCGGTCGCCCTCGGCGATCCGGCGCAACAGCGCGAGCATCAGCCCGACCGCGAGCTCGGCCGTGGCGCGCGTGAGGACGTCCGGCGTGTTCGCGACGACGACGTTCCGCTCGGCGGCGGCCGCGAGGTCGACGTTGTTCACCCCGACCGCGTAGTTCGCCACGACCCTCAGCTGCGGGCCCGCCCGGTCGAGGTACGCGCCGTCGACGCGCGTGGTCAGCATCGAGACGATCCCCTCGACCCCCTCCGGCGACACGCTCGTCTCGAAGTCCCTCGCGAGCGCATCCTCGACCTCGGCCGGGACGGGCGCGGTGACGTGGATCCGCGGTCGCGGCACCGGGATGGCGGGGCTAGCCGTCGACCGTCCGGGCCCGGTGGGCCGCCGAGTACACGTCCTTGCGCAGGATCAGCCCGTTCTCGCACGGGAACACGTCCACGCCGTCCCACGTCAGCCGACGGCCGTCGGGCGCGGTGGCGGTCGCCGTCCACTCGCTGACGACTAGCCCGTCGCGCCCGTAGAGCCGCCTCCCGGAGAAGGCGAGGTCCGGCCAGCTCTCGAAGATCCCGGCGATGTGCGCGCGCACCTCCGCTCCCTCGGCCCGCTCTCCCGCCGTGTGGTTCTCGAAGACCATCCCGGGAGCGTGGAGCGAGACGATCGCGTCGAGGTCGTGCGCGTTCCACGCCTGGTTGTAGCGCTCGATCATGTGCTCGAGCTCGCCGGCGGAGTCGCGGTCGGCCACGGCCCCGAGTATCTCAGCCGCCGAGCCGTGCGGAGAGCCACTCGGCCACGACCCGCCACGCGCGGTGGTCGACGTCGATCACGTCGGAGTGGTCAGAGCCCTCGAGCTCGACGAGCTCCGCGAGCGGGTCGCGCGCAGCGTGGTCCCGGCTCTGCGAGGGCGGCACGACGTCGTCCTCGCTGCCGTGGACGAGGAGCTGCGGCACGCCGAGCGGGGCGAGCGCGGCGGGCGACGCGGCGGCGAGGAGGGGCGAGCCCTCCGCCAGCCGGCCGAGGAGCCCCACGACCGCGCCTTCGCCGAGGTCGTCCCGCCAGGCTCGTTCGAGGTCGCAGACCCCGGCCTGTGAGACGGCCGCCACGGGCCGTACCCGCGGAGAGGCCCCGACGCCCGCCGTCAGCCGGTGGCGGCCCGCGAGCCAGAGCGCGAGGTGGCCCCCGGCCGAGTGGCCGCACGTCGCGACCCGTGAGGAGTCCACCTCCGGCTGCTCGGCGAGGTGGTCGACCGCCGCGGCGACGTCCTCGAGCGTGCCGGGCCAGCCGCCGCCCTCCTGCCCGACGCGATGGTACTCGACGTTCCACGAGGCGAGCCCCCGGTGCGCGAGGTCGACCGCGAGCGGCGTCATCAGCGTCCGGTCCCAGCCGCTCCGCCAGAACCCGCCGTGGACGAGCACCACGCACGGCCAGGGGCCGCCCTCGCGCGACGGCAGGTGGAGGTTCGCCACCTGGTCCGGGTGGTCTCCGTAACGCAGGCACGGTGCAGGCGGCGGCGCGGACAACGCAAGTTGCAGTCTGTTACAAGCTCGACGGGCAGGCGTCGGTTGGCGAGCGGTGCGAGGTCAGGCGAGCAGGGAGCGGACATCGCTTGTTACAACGTGCAACTAGCGGTTCCGTTCGGCGCGCTCCAGAATGCAACTCACGCGAGCAGCGAGCGGTTCCGGGCGAGCGCGGCGAGGAGAGTGTCGACGTCCTCCCCGACGTTGTAGAGGTGAAGCGCGATGCGGAGCTTGTCCTCGCGGGAGGAGACGACGATCCGCTCCGCCGCAAGAGCGCTGGCGAGCGCGCCGACGTCTGTCGAGCGGACGCAGACGAGCGGCCCGCGCTGCGCCGGGTCGCGCGGGGTGACGACGGTCGCGCCGAGCTCCTCGAGCCCGTCGAGCAGCCGTTCGCCGAGCGCGTGCACGTGCGCCTCGACGGCGGGAACGCCCGACTCGGCGACGAGCGAGATTCCCGCGACGCCCGCGTACAGGGCGGGCACCGGTGGGGTGCCGGAGTCGAAGCGGCGCGCGCTCGCGTGCGGCGAGTAGTCGGCGATCGACATCGCGAAGATGTCCTCGTCGGCGAACCAGCCCGTCTGCGTCGGCACCAGGCTCTCGTGCACCTCGGGCCGCACCCACATGAAGCCGAGGCCCGCCGTCCCGAGGAGGTACTTCACCGTGCCACCGGTCACCGCGTCGGCGCCGAGCGAGCGCACGTCGAGCTCGACGGCGCCGCACGCCTGGTAGCTGTCCGCGAGCACGAGCGCGCCGGCCGCGTGCGCGGCCTCCGCGATGGCCGGCACGTCGTGGCGGTGCCCCGAGCGATACGAGAGCGTCGTGCAGCAGACGAGAGCCGTGCGCTCGTCGATCGCCTCCCCGAACCGCTCGGCGCCGATCGAGCCGTCCTCGTCCGGGGTCACGTGGACGACCTCGGCCCCGCGCAGCTCCTGCGCGTGCGCGATCTGGCCCACGGTGGGGAACTCGTACTCCGAGATCACGATCCTGTTCCGCTCCCCGTCGAGCGGCAGGGCGGAGACGAGCGCACTGACGCCCTGCGACACGGACGTCGTGACGGCGACGTCGTCGGCGCGGGCGTGGAGGAGGCCCGCGATGGACGACCGGAAGGCCTCGTTCCGCTCCACCCAGAAGTCCCACTCGGCCCCGTTCGCGTCCCAGCCGGCGAGCCACCCCTCCACCGCCTCGCGCACGCGGTGCGAGAGCGCGCCCTGCGAGCAAGAGTTCAGGTACGTCGCGCTCTCGAAGATCGGGAACTCGCCCCGCACGGCTGCGCCCACGCCACGCACCTCAACGGCCAAGGTAGGCCCTCCGCAGGTCGTCGTTCGCGAGGAGCTCCGACGCGCGGCCCTCGAGGACGATCCTCCCAGTGGAGAGGACGTAGCCGCGGTCGGCGATCGAGAGCGACACGTTCGCATTCTGCTCGACGACGAGCATCGCGACGCCTGCCTCGTTGACCTGCTGGATGATCTCGAAGCTCCGCTCGACCAGGATCGGCGCGAGCCCCATCGAGGGCTCGTCCATCAGGAGGAGCTTCGGCTTCGACATCAGCGCGCGGCCCATCGCGACCATCTGCTGCTCACCGCCCGAGAGCGTGCCCGCGAGCTGCCCGCGGCGGTCGTACAGGACCGGGAAGAGCGAGTAGACGCGCTCGAACTCCTCCTTGAGGTCGGCGCGGGGGCGTAGGTACGCGCCCATCTCGAGGTTCTGGAGGACGGTCATCGGCCCGAACAGGCGGCGGTTCTCCGGCACGATCGCGAGCCCACGGCGGATCCGGTGCGCGGTCGGGAGCCGGGTGACGTCCTCGCCGGCGAGGCGGACCGACCCGGTCCTCGGACGGACCAGACCGAGGATGGTCTTCAGCGTCGTCGACTTGCCCGACGCGTTCCCGCCGAGGAGGCACACGAGCTCGCCCTCGCCGACGCGCAGGTTCGAGTCCTGGAGGATGTGGATCTGCCCGTAGTACGTGTTGACGCCCTCGAGCTCGAGCAGCGGAGCGTGGTCACCGTTCGTGCTCACTTCCGCGCCATCCCGCCCGTGCCGAGGTAGGCCTCCACGACACGCGGGTCGGTTGCGACCTGGCCGAACGTGCCCTCGGCGATCTTGACGCCGTGATCGAGGGCGACGACCCTGTCGGAGATCCCCTCGACGACGTGCATGTCGTACTCGATCACGAGGATCGTGTAGCCGCCCTCTGCGCGCAGCTTGGCGATCAGCTCGGTGATCTCCTGCGTCTCGCGCGGATTCATCCCGGCCGCGGGCTCGTCGAGCAGGAGGAGCCGCGGGTTCGTCGCCGTCGCACGAGCGATCTCGAGCCTGCGGCGGTTCGCGTAGGAGAGCGAGTACGCGGGCTGGTCCCAGCGGTAGCCCATCAGGCGCTCGCCGAAGAACGCGAGCCGCTCCTCCGCGAGCTCGCGGATCTCGCGCTCCTCCCTGCGCTGGCCAGGCGTGCGCAGCATCGACCGGAACGGCCCGGCGCGCGTGTGCCCGTAGGCGGCCGACATGACGTTCTCCCGCACGGTCATGTTGAGGAACAGCCGCAGCGTCTGGAACGTCCGCGCGATCCCCCTCCGCGTGATCCTGTGCGGCTCGAGCCCGGTGATGCTCTCTCCCGCGAACCGGATGTCGCCCTCGGTCGGCGCGTAGACGCCGGTGACCAGGTTGAAGAGGGTCGTCTTGCCCGCGCCGTTGGGGCCGATCACGCTCACGATCTCACCCTCGTCGACGTGCAGGTCGAGCTTCGAGACGCAGGCGAGCCCGCCGAACGACATCGACACTCTCTCGAGCTCGAGGAGCGCCGGCTCGCTCATACGATCTCCACGCGTTTCTCGCCGAGTATCCCCTGTGGCCGGGCGACCATCATCGCCACGAGAAGGCCGCCGAGCACGATGTAACGCGTCGACTCGGGGTGCTCGACCATCACGTTCTCCCAGACGAAAGCGGCGAGGTACAGCGTGGGCACGAGCAGCGCGATCCGGGCCCACCCGTGGAGGAGGGTGAGCACGAGCGCGAGCGCGACGAGCCCGACGTACGACACCGGCGGGATCCACCCGGCGAGCTGTGTCGGGACGATCACCCAGTCGGAGGCCCGCGAGCCGATGCTGCCGCTCGCCTCGACGGAGCCCGAGGTCCAGGAGTCGTCGATGCCCCCGGCGACCAGGTGGACGACCACCCCGAAGACGACGGTGCCGCCGAGGACGGCGGCGAGTTGCCAGGACGCCCGGAACACCGCCACGAGCCCCAGCAGGATCGCGAGGTAGAAGACGCTCTGCTGCGTGTCTCCCGGGTCGCGGAGCACCTCGAGCAGGACGCTGATGATGATCGCGCCGAGCACGACGCCCGCCTGGCTGCCCGCGCCGCCGAGAATCACCATCGTGTAGACCGTGATCAGCAGCGGGAACTCGAAGTTCAGCGGAAAGACGCTGCCGTTCAGTGCAGTCGAGAGCGTCCCCGTCGTCGCGGCCACGGAGGCGCCGAAGGCGAAGGCCATCAGCTTGAGCCGGTTGACGGGCATGCCCATCAGCTCGGCGGCAAGCGGGTCCTCGCGCAGCGACCGCCAGGCCCGGCCTGTCCGCGAGTCGTTGAGGAGGTGGAGCAGCACGTAGACCACGGCGAACAGGCCGAGCGCGACGTAGAGGTACTCGACGCCGAACAGGCCCTCCGAGGTCACGCGGGAGATGTCCCAGCCGAGGATCCTGAACTCGTCGACGTTGAGGATCCCGTTCGGGCCGTTGGTGAGGCTGTGGCCGAAGACGCTGTCGCCGTTGTTCGTGAACGTGAGGAAGACCTGGAAGAAGAAGAGCGTCACGATCGCGAGATAGTCGCCGGTCAGCCGGCGCGACGGGAGGCCGACCAGCCAGCCGACGATCGCGCCGACGATCGCAGTGATCGCGACGACCAGCAGCGTCGGCAGGTGGATGTCGAACTGGTTCGAGCTGAGCAGCGCGTACGTGTACGCCCCGATGCCGTAAAACGCGACGAAGCCGAGGTCGAGGAGCCCGCCCCAGCCGACCACGATGTTCAGCGCGAGTGCGAGCAGCATGAACACGACGGTGTCGAACGCGACACGCCGGACGTACCCACTGTCGGAGACGGCCGGGACCAGGCAGATCGCCGCGACGAGCAGCGACATCCACGCCCACCACGGAACGACGGCGAGCCGCTCCTCGACCGTCCCGACCCATCCGCCGCGACGTGCGCGTCGCTCCCCGTGTCGCGCGACCCACTCGTCGCGGCCGACCGCGGGGCTCGACGGGCCTTCGGCCGCGCTGGCCTCGGCGGCGCCCTCGAGCGGTGTCGTCAGGGAGTCGTCCCAGTCGCTCGGCCCGGCCACCTCTACACCTTCGTGATGTCGGCCTTGCCGAACAGGCCCTGCGGCCGGAACAGCATGAACAGGATGAGGATCACGAACACGAGCAGGTCGGACCACTTCGTCGAGATGTAGCCCTGCGTGTACGCCTCGGCGAAGCCGAGGATCAACCCGCCCGCCATCGCACCGGGGATCGAGCCGATGCCGCCGATCACGGCGGCCGTGAACCCCTTGAGGCCCGCGAGGAAGCCGATCGAGGGAAACGTCGGCGCGCGCAGCGCGAACAGCACTCCGGCTGCGCCCGCGAGCGCCGAGCCGAGGACGAAGGCGAAGACGATCACGCGGTCGATGTCGATCCCCATCATCGCCGCGGCTTCGCGGTCGTAGGAGGTCGCCTGCATCGCCTTCCCCGTCCTCGTGCGGGTGACCAGCAGCCAGAGCACCGCCATCAGCACGAACGCGGAGACGATGATCACGATGCGCAGGAGCGGCACGCGCACGTTGCCGATGTCGAACCCCTTCAGGAACAGCACGCCGTCGCCGAGCGAGAACGCGTCGTAGTCGCGCTGGTCCGCGCCGAACAGGAGCTGCATCGAGTAGGCGAGGAAGAACGAGACGCCGAGCGCGCTGATCAGCGGGGCGATCCGCGGCGCATCGCGCAGCGGCCGATATGCGAACCGCTCGATCGCGACGCCGAGGACGGCGCAGCCGGCCATCGCAGTGCCGGTGATCACCACGAGGAGGAGCCAGATCGGGACGACCGGATCCGTCGAGCCTCCGAGGACCTGGAGCATGCCGAACCCGATGAACGACCCGACCATGAACACGTCGCCGTGGGCGAAGTTGAGGAGCTTGAGGATCCCGTAGACGAGCGAGTAGCCGAGTGCGATCAACGCGTAGACGCTTCCGAGCGTGAGCCCGTTCAGGGTCAGCTGGGTGAACGTGTCCACGCGGGCCGCGAGTCTAAGGGGCTGAGGTGAGGGACGTGTCCCGGCCAGGCCGGGACACGTCCCTCACGGAGTTGCTCAGCCGACCAGCTTGTACGTGCCGTTCGACTGGATCTGGAAGATGTAGAACTTCGCGTTCAAGGGATCGTTCGACTTCGTCGAGAAGCGGAACGGACCGCCGAGGATCGACGTCTTGAGGTTGATCTTCTTGACCTGCTTGATGATGTCCCTGCGGTTCTTGATCTGGCCCTTGCCCGCATCGCAGGCCTTCTTGATCGCGTTGAGCGCGACCTCGACGGCCAGGTAGGTGGGGGGCCCGAACGAGCCGAGCGTCGCCTTCGGGTTGTCCTTCCTCCAGCCGTCGATCAGCGCCTTGCTCGAGGCGATGCCGCTGATGTCCGGGGCGAAGTTGGAGACGTACGAGCCCGTCACCTTGAACTGATCCGGGCTGTTCGATCCGTCACCGCCGAAGACCTTCGCCTTCTTGCCCTGCTCGAGGAGCTGCTGCGCAAAGGTCTGCGCGTCCCCGGGCTGCTGCGTCGGGAAGAAGACGATGTCGGCGTCGCTCGGCACGCGCGTGACGAGCGACGAGAAGTCGGTCGTGCTCACGGACGTCGACTGCCGGGTGACGCTCACGCCGCGCTTCTTCAGCACGTTCTCTGCCGCATCCGCGAGGCCGACCGAGTACGGCTCCTGGAAGTCGATGATGACGACCTTCTTCGCCTTGAGCTTGTCGACCATGTAGTTCGCGTCGGTCGGGCCCTGGATGTAGTCGCCGGGCACGACCCGGAAGAACGCCGACGTTGCCTCCCGGTTGTCGCCCTTCGTCAGCGAGGTCCGCGTGGCCGACGGCGAGATCTGCGCGATCCCCGCCGCGGTGAGCGCGTTGCTGGCGGATGCCACCCCGCCGGACGTCGCCGGGCCGATCACGGCCAGCACCTTGGGATCCGAGATGAGCTTCTGGGAGACGACGAGCGCCTCGCCGCCCTTCTCGACCGGGGTGTCCCCCTGGACGAGCGTCACCTTGAGCCCGTACTTCGACGACAGGTTCTTGACCCCGTACTTCGCCCACGTCAGCTGCTCCTGGCCGATGAAGCCGCCGCCGCCCGTGAGGGGCGTGACGATCGCGATCTTGACCGGGCTCTTGCAGCTCACGACAGCCTGCGAGCGCGCCACGGCCGACGACCCCGCGCCCGCAGTCGCGGCGAATGCCGCGGCCCCGACCGCAGCGAGCGCCAGCGCCGCCAGTCCTCGTCTTCTCATTCCCTCGCTCCTCCTTGGTGGGTATCCCACTGTGAGACGTCCGTTGCCGGCGGATGTTGCGCCGCAGTTCCGCCCCAGAGCGGCCACTTTTGCAAGGAACGACCTGACATGTCAACGTGTCCGACAGGTGCGGGTTACCGTCCCACGCGGCGCGGACCGCCCCGCTAGCGTGGCGCCGTGACCGCTGTCGTCGAGGCGATCGACCTCCACCGCACCTACCGCACCACCACGGGCACCTTCCGACGGCGGTCGCTCGACGTCGAGGCGGTGCGGGGCGTCAGCTTCGAGATCGGCGAGGGCGAGCTCTTCGGGCTGCTCGGGCCGAACGGGGCGGGCAAGACGACGACGATCAAGATGCTCATCACGCTGCTCCTCCCCACCTCGGGCCAGGCACGCGTCCTCGGCCACGACGTCGTCGACGACGCGCACTGGGTGCGCAAGCGGATCGGCTACGTCTTCGGCGGAGACCGCGGCCTCTACGAGCGGCTCTCCGCGCTCGACAACCTGCGCTACTTCGCGGAGCTGTACGGCGTCGAGCCGCGCACACAGCGCGCGAGGATCGAGGAGCTGCTCGAGCTCGTGGGGCTCGAGGGGCGCGAGAAGGAGCGGGTCGAGGGCTACTCCCGCGGGATGCGCCAGCGCCTGCACATCGCCCGGGGGCTTCTCCACGACCCGTCGGTGGTGTTCCTCGACGAGCCGACGATCGGCGTCGACCCCGTCGGCGCCCGGGAGCTCCGCTCGATGATCGCGAGCCTCAAGGCGGCGGGCAAGACCGTGCTGCTGACGACCCACTACATGTTCGAGGCCGACGCGCTGTGCGACCGCATCGCGGTGGTGGCGCGCGGGAAGATCGTCGCCGAGGGGACTCCGCGCGACCTCAAGCAGATCGTCACCGACGGCGTCGTCGTCGAGATCGAGGTGTACGGGATCGGGGAGGCGGCGGTCGAGTCGCTCCGGCGGATCGAGGGCGTCACCTCGGTCGCCGTCGAGGACCAGGAGCAGGCGCAGCTCGTCGTGGTGCAGGCGGGCGCCGGCCAGGAGCCGACGCAGCAGATCCTCGCGCGGCTGGACGGCGTCTCCGTCGGCCGGGTCTCGACCCGCGAGCCGACGCTCGAGGACGCCTACGTCGCGCTCGTCACCGAGCCTGGCGAGCCCGCCGCCGTCTGAGCGGCGCTTACAGAGCGCTTACCTGCGCGGACGAGTTCACTAACGCGGCCCTGGGACGATCCGACCATGCGGACGGCACTCGTCGTCGGCGTCTCGATCGCGTGGCTCGCCGCCGCGCCGCAGGCGCTCGCCGCCGACCGGGTCGTCGAGCGTGGGATCGTCCAGTCCGTCACGCCCTCGGCCGTCGTGCTCCGGGCCCTCGACGGCGTCGAGATCGAGGTGCCGGTCGGGGCGCGGACACGCATCCGGGTGAACGGCGTCCCTGCGACGCTCGCAGACGTCCGTCCCGGCTTCGTCGCCGAGGCCGTGCACTTCGGGACGCGACCCGCCGTACGGCTGCGGGCGTACGGGCGCGTGATCGCCACGACGCTGCGTGGACGGCTCGTCGGCGTCCGCGACGCGTGGCTCGTGCTGCGCGGCGGCTCCGGCCGGCAGCGGGTACCGCTCACCGCGCAGACCGTCGTCCGCCGGGCCGGCCGGACGGTCGCGCCGCTCAGCCTGCGGGTGGGCATGCGTGTGGAGGTCGTGCGCGCCGACGACGGCTCCGCGCAGGTCGTGCGGATCCTGCGAAGGGGGCGCTGATGGCGGCCGGCGGCACGATCCTGCTCGTCGAGGACGAGGAGGACATCGCTTCTCTCGTGCGCGCCTACCTCGAGCGCGACGGGTTCCGGGTGGTCTGGGCGACGCGTGGCACGGAGGGCCTCGCCGCGCTCGAGCAGAACGACGTCCGGCTCGCGATCCTCGACCTGCAGCTGCCGGACGCCGACGGGCTCGACGTCTGCCGCGCGATCCGCTCCACGTCGAGCCTCCCCGTGGTGATGCTCACCGCCCGGGGCGAGGAGGTCGACCGGGTCACGGGGCTCGAGCTCGGCGCGGACGACTACGTGACGAAGCCGTTCTCCCCGCGTGAGCTCGCCGCGCGGGTGCGCGCCGTGCTGCGCCGCGTCGAACCGGAGGAGGGCGAGGAGCGGCTCACCGCGGGGGACGTCGAGCTCGACCGGCAGGCGCGCACCGCGACGATCCACGGCAACGAGGTCGAGCTGACCGCGCGCGAGTTCGACCTGCTCTGGCACCTCGCCGCCCGGCCGGGCATCGTCGTCTCGCGGGCGCAGCTGCTCGACCGGGTGTGGGGCCTCTCGTTCCCGGGCGGCACGCGGACGGTCGACGTCCACGTCGGCCAGCTCCGGCGCAAGCTCGGCCGCCCCGCGCTGATCCGGACCGTGCGGGGAGCGGGCTACAAGGTCGTCGCATGAGCCTGCGCTCGAGGCTGTTCGCCGGAATCGCGGGGACGGTCGTCGTCTCGATCGTGGTGACGGTCGTCGCCGGGGCGCTGCTCACGCGCCGCTCGCTGGAGTCGACCGCCGTCGCCGCGCTCGAGCGGCAGGTCGAGCTGATCGCCGCCCAGCGCCTGGAGGATCCGGGGCGGGGCGTCGACGACGAGCTGGGCCGGTTTCTCTCCACCGACGAGCAGCGGCTCGCGATCCTCACCCCCGCGCAGGCCGACCAGCTGCTGCCGGACGGGCCGGCCGAACGGCTGCGCCGTGAGAACGGCGCGAGCGGCTCGCTCGAGGTGCGCGGCACGCGTTTCCTCTTCGCCGCGCGCGAGAGCGGCGGCGAGGCGATCGTCCTCCTGCGCCCCGCCTCCCGCCAGCAGGCCGACTGGCTGCCCTTCGTCCTCGGGCTCGGCGTCGCCGGCCTCGTCGGCGCGGCGCTCGCAGCCGCCGTCGCTCTGCTCCTGTCGCGCGCAGTCGCGCGGCCCGTCGCGCGCGTCTCGGCCGCGAGCCGCTCGCTCGCGCGCGGGGAGCCGCCGCAGCCGGTGCCCGTCGCCGGCCCGCCGGAGGTCGCGACGCTCGCCTCCTCTTTCAACCACCTCGCCGAGGAGCTCCGCAGGACGCAGGACGCCGAGCGGTCGTTCCTCCTCTCGGTCAGCCACGAGCTCAAGACTCCGCTGACGGCGATCCGCGGGCACGCCGAGGCGCTCCAGGACGGCGTGCTCGAGCCCACTCCGACCGGAGTCGTGATCGAACGCGAGGCAAGGCGTCTCGAACGCCTCGTCGGCGACCTCCTCGACCTCGCGCGACTCCGCCGCCGGGCGTTCTCGGTTCGCAGCGAGCCGGTCGACCTCGAGGAAACCGCGCTCGCCGCCTTCGAGCGACACGCGCAGGCGGCACGATCCTTCGGCGTCGAGCTCCAGGTGCTCGCAGAGCCCGAGGCCGTCGCGACCGGCGACGCCGACCGGCTCCTCCAGGCTCTCTCGAACCTCGTCGAGAACGCGCTGCGCTCGACGCCCCGCGGAGGCAGCGTGCGGATCGTCGCCCGCCCGGGCCGGCTCGAGGTCGTCGACGACGGGCCGGGTGTCGCGGAGGCCGACCTCGCGCGGGCGTTCGAGCGCTTCTACCTCTACGACCGCTACGAGGGCGAGCGGCGCGTCGGCACCGGTCTCGGGCTCGCGATCGTCCGCGAGCTCGTCGAGGCGATGGGCGGCTCGACCTTCGTGCGGAGCGAGCTCGGCGCCGGGGCGACGTTCGCGATCGAGCTACCGCTCCCCGAAGGCTCGCGGGGCGAGCACTCGACGGCGCACAGGTTCGTGCGCGTCACGCGGTCGAGCCCCTCCGAGCCGTAGGCAGCTCCGACCCGGAGGCGACGGCCGGGGAGTGGCGAGTGCAAGTTGCAGTCTGCAACTTGCGGGTCGCTACGCTCGGCCGATGGCGGTCGAGCTCGTCGTCGCGCGCGACCCGCAGGACGCCGCCGGCCGTGCCGCCGCGCTCCTCGCGGCGGTGGCGCGCCGCGGCGGGCACGTCGCGCTGTGCGGGGGGTCGACCCCCCGCGCGGCGTACGAGCAGGCGGCCGCGCTCCAGCGCGACTGGGGCCGCGTCGATGCGTGGCTCGGAGACGAGCGCTCCGTGCCGGTCGCGGATCCCCGCTCGAACCTGCGCCTCGTGCGCGAGGCGCTCTGCGACCGCGCGCTTCGCCCTCCGACGCTCCACCCGGTCGACACGACGCTTCCCTCGGCGCGGGCCGCCTCGCTCTACGATGCAGAGCTCGAGGGCGTCGCACTCCAGCTCGCCCTCCAGGGGGTCGGCGCGGACGGCCATACCGCCTCGCTCTTCCCGAACGAGCCGTCGCTCGATGCGACGGCGTTGCGGGCCGTCGCCGCGCCCGCGCAGCTCGAGCCATGGGTCGACCGTGTGACGATGACCGTGCCGATGCGGTGCACCGCCCGCGAGGTCGTGTTCCTCGTCGTCGGCGCCGACAAGGCCGAGGCGGCGCGCCGCGCGTTCGTCGAGCCTCCCTCGCGCGCGACTCCGGCCTCCCTGGTCCGCTCCCGTACGGGTCGAACCGTGGCGATCCTCGATCCCGCCGCTGCCGCGTTCGTGCGATAATCCGCCGTCCGTGCTCCGGTGCCCGCACGAACACTCCTCGACCACCTTGAGGTGGGGTCAGTGAGCACGTACGCGACGATCGCGATCTCGAGAAGCGAGAGCGACGGCGTGGAGATCGTCGCGCTCCGCGGCGACGTCGACCTGACGAACGCCGGGCTCGTGCGGGAGGCGGTCGAGGCGACGAGCTCGGAGACCGTGGTGCTCGACCTCTCCGAGGTCGCCTTTCTCGACAGCATGGCGATCAGCACGTTCGGCGCCCGGCCGCCCGAGCTCCCCGCGGAGCGCCGCTCGCTGTTCGTCGTCTCTCCGCCCGAGACGCCGTCCGCCTGGACGCTGCGGATCACGGGCGTGAGCGGCGCCGTGGTCTGCGAGTCGCTCGGCGAGGCGCTCGCCGCCGCGACCGCGACACGGCACGCGACTCGCTGACCGTCACCCGGCCGCGTCGATCCGACGCCGGCCTCCGGCGGGCGACCGTGCACTCCATGTAGTAGTCGAGATCGGGGAGGTAGAAGTCGGGCGTGAACGCCTCGGTCACGCGTCCGCGCGGGTTCCGGCGCAGGACGAACGTATTGGGCTCGTAGCGCCACGTGATGTGGAGCGCGTCGAACACACGGGCGAGCTCGCGCTCGACAGGGTGCGCAAGCGGAATCGGCTCACCGTCCCGCCTGCGGGGCGATGGCTGCGGGCAAGGAGTCGATGCCGCCACTCATAAGGGTTCCCGGTGAATACCCCGCAAACCCGGGGTTTCGAGGGCGGGCGAACCTAGGTGCCCCGCGCCTCGTCGAGGCGCGCCTCGGCCTCCTCGACGCGCGCACGGGCCGCGTCGGCCTCCCTGCGCGCCTTCCGCGCGTCCCGCTCGGCGGCGTTCGCGGCGCGCTCGAGCGTCCGCGCCTCCTCCCGCGCGGCGGCCACGGCCTTCCGCGCCCGCTCCACGGCCCTCCGATCGACGCGCTTCGCGGCGCGTGCCTTGGCCGGGGGCGAGCCGCGTCGCGGAGCCGAGGCACCGACCATCGCGCCGAAGCCGGTCGACTCGAGCGGCTGCGTGAGCGTGCCCGCCGCGAGCTGCTCGGGGTCGCCCGCCGCGCCCGCGCGCAATGTGCTCGCGACCTGCTGGAGCGTCGCGTCGACCGAACGCCCCTCCGCCTCGAGAAGGCGGCGGCCGGCAGCGGTGAGCCGCTCGAGCGCTTCGCGAAACGCGGCGTCCGCTCCGTCTTTCCCCGCCCTGATCGCCCTGGCCGAGGCGACGAGCTCGCGCACGTCCGCGCGCTCGTCGCGTGCGAGCATGTTGACGACCCAGGCGGCGAGCACCGGCTTGCGGAGGGCCGCGACCTCGGCGGCCTCGTCCTTCCGGCCCTCCCCTCGCAGCTCGCGCGCCCGCATGTCGCGGGCTGCGGTGAACTCGTCGAGCGGGAGCCCGTACAGTCGCTCGGCCTCGGCGTTCGCCACGCCGAGAGCCTAGAGGGCCGTCCCGCGCGGCGGTAGCGCTCCGCTACGGCGCTGCCTCCGCGTTGAGCTCGCCACCGAAGAGCAGCGAGAGCCCCGCGAGCCAGAGCCAGATCAGCGTGACGATCACGGCCCCGGGCGTGCCCCACGTCTTGTGGGCCGGGACAGAAACCGTGCGGACGTCGCCTTCGTACCCCCTGACGACCCCCACCGACTGGAGGATGGAATGAAGGCAGCACTCCTCGTAGTGGTCGCCACCACCGTCGCCACGGCGACGCTGCTGGCTCCGAGCCTCGGGCTCGGCGGCGGCGACGGCCGCAAGGTCCTGGAGGCCCGCGTCCTCGGCGCCGTGGTGCCTCCCTATACAGGCCCGACCAATCCGATCAGGGGCGTCCCCGGCGCGGGAGCGCCCTGGGTGATCGGGGACTCCGAGGTCGATCTGCGCTCCGACGGACGACTCAAGCTCGAGGTCACCGGCCTCGTTCTCACGTCCAACGGGACGAACCCGATCCAGAACTTCAACGCGGTCGTCAGCTGCCAGACGACCGTGAACGGCGCGGCGGCCGTCTCGAACGTCCGAACCGAGTCGTTCCCGGCGAACACCGCCGGCAACGCGGAGTTCAAGGGCGAGGTCGACCTGCCCTCGCCGTGCTTCGCGCCGATCGTCTTCGTGGCGATCCCCGGCGCCAACGGCGCAGCCGACCGCTGGCTCGCCGTGACGGGTCGCTAGCTCCTCCTACGTGCGGGTCGCGGCGCCGAGGCGTCGCGACCCGCCGTGCGGCCCGGGGTCGGGCTCGCCGGGAGGCGGCTGCGGGGAAGGCACCGGGTCGGGGCTCGGCGCCGGCTCGGGCACGTCCGGCGGCCTGGGATCGGGCTGCGGCTCGGTCGGCTCGCTCACGGTCGCTCCTCTGCTCACGGGATCACGTCACGTGTACCCCGGCGCAGGAGCTTTGGAACGCGCGACGGGCGGGGTTGGCCCGCTGCGGTTCCGGGTATCAGCGGGCATGCCATTCGACCGGGAGGAGCGAGAGACATGACCAACGGAACGGCTGACCGCGGCGTCTTCGGCATCGGCCTCGGAGGGATCCTCGTGATCGTCGGCATCGTGCTGGCGATCGTGTGGAGCGTCTGGATCGGGATTGTCATCGCCCTCGTCGGCTTGATCGCCTTCGGCGGATTCGCCCGCGGCCGGTGGTACTGAACTTCGCGCTCGACCCGCACCGGCCGCCGCGCAGCCGGCGCCGGTAGCGTGGAAGCGTGTCCTTCAGGCTCTTCTGGATCGGCTGGCTGTTCCACCTGAAGGGCCTCACGAACTCGCTCTTCTTCGTGCTCGTCTCGGTCCTGCAGCCGATCATCTTCGCGTCGATCGCGTTCTTCATGGTCGACACCGGCAGCCAGTCCGGCACGCTGCTGTACGTCGCTCTCGGGGCGGGGCTGATGGGCGTCTGGTCGGCCACGCTCTTCGGCTCGGGGGGCGCGATCCAGTGGCAGCGGTGGCAGGGAACCCTCGAGCTGATGGTGGGTGCCCCGCCGCCGTTCGTCGCCGTGCTGCTCCCGCTGACCGTCGCGACCGCGACGCTCGGCCTCTACTCGATCGTCGCGACGCTGATCTGGGGCCGCATCTTCTTCGGCGCGCCGCTCGACTTCGCGCACCCGTTCCAGCTGGCGATCGCGCTGCCCACGACGATCCTGAGCCTCGGGATGCTCGGGCTGCTGCTCGCGTCCACGTTCGTGCTGTACCGGCACGCGAACGCCTTCTCGAACCTGCTCGAGTACCCCGTCTGGCTGATCACGGGGCTGCTCGTCCCGCTCTCGCTGCTGCCGGGCTGGGTCGGCCCGCTCGCCTGGATCCTCTCGCCGACCTGGGGGATGCGCGCGATCCGCGACGCGGCGTTCGGCGGGAACGCCTGGCCGGAGATCGCGCTCTGTGCGGGCCTCGGCGTCGTGTACGTGCTCCTCGGCGCGCTCGCCCTGCGGAACTTCGAGCGGCTCGCCCGTGATCGGGCAACGCTCTCGCTGACGTGAGCGCCACCACCCGCGTCTTCTTCGTCGGGGGCGTGATCTCGTACCGTGCGCTGTTCAACTGGATCAACCCGGGCACGTACCTGACCACGATGCTCGGGGCGCCGCTCTTCCAGATCTTCTTCTTCACGTACCTGGGCCGGTACGCCGGGTCGCAGGACGACGACTTCTTCATCGTCGGGAACGCGATCCAGGTCTCGGCCCAGGCGGGGATCTATGGCATGACGATGGGGATCGCGAACGAGCGGCAGTACGGCACCCTCCAACCGCTGCTCGCCACGCCCGCGAACAGGCTCGCGATGTTCTCGGGCAGGGCGCTGCCGTTCATCGCGAACGGGCTCATCGTCTCGACGTTCGGGTTCTGCGTCGCGTGGCTCTTCCTCGACTTCAGCCCCGCGCCGGGAAGCATCCCGCCGCTCGCGGTCGCGGTGGTGATCACGACCTGCTCGTGTGTGGCGCTCGGCATGGTGATCGGCTCGATCGGGCTCAGGGCGCGCGACGTCTTCTTCGGCGCGAACCTCGTGTACTTCCTGATGCTCCTCGTCTGCGGCGTCAACATCGCGAACGAGGACCTGCCCAACTGGCTCGGAGCGATCGGGCGCTGCCTCCCGCTCACGCATGGGATCGAGGCGGCGCGCGAGATCGTGGCGGGCGCCTCGCTCGCGGACGTGTCCGGGCTGCTCGCGACCGAGGCGCTGATCGGTCTTCTCTACGCGACTGCCGCGTACACGCTCTTCCGCGTGTTCGAGGCCGAGGGCCGCCGCCGTGCCTCGCTCGAGACGTACTGACGTAGGCTCGCGCCGTGGAGACGGGTCTCGCCGGGCTGGGTGTCGTCGTCACGGGCGCATCCGGCGGGATCGGCGCGGCGTGCGCGCGTGCGTTCGCCTCCGAGGGCGCCCGGGTCGTCGTCCACTACCACCGCGGCGAGGAGCGGGCGCACGCCCTGGCGACGGAGCTCGGCGGCGCGCCTCTCGCGCAGGCGGACCTGACGCGGGAGGTGGACGTCGACCGCCTCTTTGCCGAGGCTCGCACGGCGGTTGGCCGGATCGACGTGTGCGCGGCGGTCGCGGGCGTCTACCCGGCCGAGGACGTGCCGGTCTGGGAGCTCGGGCTCGAGCGCTTCGAGCGGACGCTGCGCGAGAACCTGACCGCGACCTTCCTCACCGCGCGCGGCTTTCTCAGGGAGCTCGTCCCGACGGGTCGCGGGTCGCTGGTGCTCGTCGGTTCCACCGCCGGCCGCTTCGGCGAGGCCGGCCACGCCGACTATGCGGCCGCGAAGGCCGCGATCCAGGGCGGCCTCCTGCTCTCCCTTAAGAACGAGGCGGCGAGGCTCGGGCCCGCGGTGCGCGTGAACGCGGTCGCGCCCGGCTGGACGGAGTCGCCGATGACCCGCGGCCTCCTCGAGCCGGACGACGTCCGGCGCATCACGCGCACGATGCCGCTGCGCAAGGTCGCGACGCCGGAGGACGTCGCAGCGCAGGTCGTCGTGCTCGCCTCCGACCGACTCTCGGGGCACGTCACCGGCGAGCTCGTGACGGTTGCGGGCGGCATGGAGGGCCGGGTCCTCCACGACGGCCTCTAAGACGACGCTAAGGCGAGCGGAAACCCCGGTCGTAGCGTGGCGGGAGAACGGTCACGCCACGGAGGTCCGACATGCGCCGCTGTCTCCCCATCCTCGTCCTGGTCCCGCTCGTCGCGCTTGCCGCGACTGTCTCCGCATCGGCAGGAGCGCCCGGCACCTGGACGCGACTCACCGATCCGACGGGCCGCAACACCGACGAGGCCGGCCTCGTCCGCACCCCCGACGGCGTGCTCCACGTCTTCTGGAGACGGCACGGGGGCGTCGGCAAGGAGAGCGTGGTGCACACCACCGTCGGCCCGACGGGGAAAGTCGGCGGCTCCGCAACGGTGCTCGGGGGCTTCGGTGCAGTCGACAACCCGGATGCGATCGTGACGGGCGACCAGAGGCTCCGGGTCTTCTTCGCCGGCCTCGGCAGCTCGCCGGGCGAGGGGGGAGTCGTGTCCGCCACGGCGCCGCTCTCCGGTGCGGGCTGGACGCGCGAGGGGATCCGCGTCTCGTCGACGACGAGCTCCGTCGGGCCCGTCGGCGCAGGAGTGACCGGGGCGGGCGCGCCCGCCTTCTCCTACAGCTACTCCTTCCACCTCGGCTTCCACGTCGGTCTGGACCCGGGGGCCAGCGACGAGGAGCTCCAGCCCGACAACCAATGTTGCGATTACCTCCCCGACGTCGCGACCGACGCCGCCGGGGGACGCACGATGCTCGCCTGGTTCTCGCTCGCGAAGGGACGGGAGGGGATCTGGGCGCAGCAGGTGCTGCCCAGCGTCGGCGCGCCCGTCCGGGCGCCCGGCTCCGTGAGCGGCGGCAACTTCGTGGCCGGCGACCAGCGCACGGAGCTCGTGGCCCGCCGCGGCGGCCCCGGGGTCTACCTCGCCTACTGCAGCGGCTATCCGACGTGCAAGCAGACGATGCTCTGGCGGGTCGGCTCGGCGAAGCCGATCGCGGCCGGCGGCAGCCCGGACGTCGAAGACCCGAACGCCGCGCCGGGGCCCGACGGCCGCCTCTGGGTGATGTGGCACGACGGCCAGCACTCGCGCACGATCTTCGTCCGCAGGACGAACAAGGCCGTGACACGCTTCGGCCCGCTCCTGCGCGTCCGTCCGCCCGGCGGCGCCACGGCCATCTGGAAGCTGAACGGCGAGGGCTCGGTCGGCCCGCTCGACCTGCTCGCGGCCGTGACCACGGGCTCGTCGCTCGCGACGTGGCACACGCAGGTCCTCCCACCGCTCGCGCTCGCCGCGGCGCGCACGAAGGGAACGGTCGCGTTCCGCGTCACGGACGCCGGCGATCCCGTCGCCGGGGCGAAGGTCCACGTCGGCGGGAAGACGCTGACCACGAACGCCGCGGGACGCGCCTCGCTGCCCCTGGCCGGGGCCGCAAAGGCGACGGCGACGATGGGCGGCTACTCGCCCGCGTCGATCGGGATCGGAGGCTGACCTCCGCAGAGCGGAGCGCTCAAGCGCACAGCGCTGCCTGCCGATGGCGGCAGTAGCTCCTGGTCGGGAACTGACGGCAATCATTTCGCGGCCGCGGAGCAGCGCGGGGGAGCCGATGGGTTCCCCCGCGTGCCCTCTTCTTCTCACGGCGCGGGGGAGCCCAGGGGCCGCGAGAGGCCGGGCCGCGCGACGTGTCTCGACGCGCGCAGACCATCGGTCCGGCCCTCCGGGTGAGGGCCGGGCGGCTGCACCGCAGCCGCCCGGCCGAGCGTCGCAGCGCGTGGTGAGAGTCAGACGAACTCGATGCCGTACCGCGACGCGGTCGCGACGTACCGCGCCGCAACCTCCTCGACGTTGTCGGGCACGTCCTCGGTCTGTACATCGTTCGGCGCGGCGTCGAGCGTTTCCTCGAACCAGCGGTCGATACCGGCGGGGGTGAACGTGAGCAACAGGCGGGCCGTCTCGGTGCCCGTGTTCTGGAACCGGTGCACGGCGCCGCGGGGCACGTTGACGAAGTCTCCGGGCCCGGCGACGATCGTCTCCTCGCCGAGCAGGAACTCGACCTGTCCATCGAGCAGATAGAACGTCTCGTCCTCGCGGGTGTGGACGTGCGGCGCTGGCCCGCCGCCGGGTGGCACGAGCGCCTGCATCACGAAGTACGCGCCACCGGTCTCCTCGCCCGTGACGAGGAATGTGTAGTGGTCGCCGGGCCCCCAGAAGGCGCGTCCGGTCTCGGACGGCCGATGGAGCAGCTCACCGTGCCCGGAGCGGGTTTGCGGAGCAGTGGTCATCTGATCCTGCTGGGTGCGATTCATCCCATAGGTCCTTTCGTTGGTGTTTCCCTTCCACCTCAGAGGGTCGCGGAGCCCGTTTGCCCCGGGGAAGGCGGTACCCACGACTCACGCAGTGCGGATGTCCGAACCTCCTGCCGCGCCTGATCTCGGCCGACGGTCATCGCTTCCTCCAGGGCTCGGCACCGCGACTAGAGTGGCCGTCCCGTGAGCCGTCCCGTCAGCCGTTTCCTCGACCGCCTGCGCACCGGCCCGCCGCTCGTCGCGGACGGCGGAATGGGCGCGCTCGTCGTCGGCGCGCTGCACGGGCTGCGGTGCCCGGAGGAGGCGAACGTCCGCGCGCCCGAGAGCGTCGTGGCGGTGCACGCCGGCTACATCGCCGCCGGCGCCGACCTGATCGAGACGAACACGTTCGGCGCGAACCGCCGCAAGCTCGCCCGCGTGATGCTCGACGACGCGTTCGAGGAGCTCAACTCGGCCGGCGTCCGCCTTGCGCGCGAGGCGAGAGAGGTGGCGGGGCGGGACGTGTTCATCGCGGGCTCGATCGGCCCGCTCGGCGAGCTCGAGGTGTTCGACCCCGCAGAGCACGGCCCCCTCTACGCCGAGCAGGCCCGTGTGCTCGAGGGCCGGGGCGTCGACCTCTTCATGGTCGAGACGTTCTTCGACCTCGACGAGCTCGTCGTCGCGGTCGAGGCAGTCCGCGCGGTCTCCTCCCTGCCGATCGTCGCGCTCCTCACCTTCGACGACGAGGCGGAGATCACGGGCGGCGTCGGCGCGAAGCAGGCGGCGCAGCGGCTCGCCGGGCTCGAGGTCGCGGCGATCGGAACGAACCACGGTGCAGGCCCGACGGTCGCGCTCCGCGCCCTGCGCGAGATGGGCGGCGCGGAGCTGCCCCTCGCGGCGCTGCCGAACATCGGCCTCGCGAGCCTCGCCGGAGGGCGCGTCGTGTACCCGCACTCGACGCCGGACTACTTCGCCGAGTTCGCCGTGCAGGCCGTGGCGCTCGGTGCCCGGATCGTCGGCGGGTGCTGCGGGACGACACCAGCCCAGATCGAGGCGGTCCGAGGCGCCTTCGACGCCGGCCGCACGCCGACTGCCAGCCTCCTCGTCGACGAGCCCTCCCTCCCCGTGCGGCCGGTGGCGGACGCGGCCGAGACCGGCCTCGCGCGCTCGTTCCGCGAGCGCGAATGGGTCGTGTGCGTCGAGCTCGACCCCCCGAAGGGCGGCTCCCTGGACGGCCTCGTGGAGGCGACCCGCGAGCTCCACGCGTCCGGGAAGGTCGACGTCGTCGACGTCAACGACAACCCCATGGCGCGGGCGCGGATGAACGCGCTGATGACCTCCGCGACGCTCCAGCGCGAGGTGGGGATCGAGACGATCCCCCACGTGACGCCGCGGGACACGACCGTGATGGGGCTCGAGGGCATGCTGCTCGGCGCCCACGCCGAAGGAGTGCGGAACATCCTCGCGGTGACCGGCGACCCGCCGCACGTCGGCGACTACCCCGGCTCGCGCGGCGTGTACGAGGTCGACGCGATCGGGCTCGTGCAGCTCGTCACCTCGCTGAACCGCGGCGAGGACTACGTCGGCAAGGGGCTGGACGCGCCCACGTCCTTCTTCGTCGGCGTCGCCGTCAACCCGTCCGCCGACGACCTCGAGCTCGAGCTCGGGCGCTTCGGCGCAAAGGTCGACGCCGGCGCGCACTTCGCGATGACGCAGGCCCTCTTCGACCTCGAGCTGCTCGACCGCTTCGGCGAGCGGCTCGGGGGCTGGCCCGTGCCGGTGCTGGTCGGCATCTGGCCGCTTCGGAGCCACGCCATGGCGCTCCGCCTCCACAACGAGGTGCCCGGCATCTCCGTGCCGCCCGGCGTCCTCGACGCGCTCGAGGCGGCGGGGCCGGATGCGCCCGCCGCGGGCCTCGAGCTGGCCCGCGAGCTCGTGGAGGCCGCCCGCACCCGGGCTGCGGGGATCTACGTGATCCCCCCGTTCAAGCAGCCCACGGCGGCGCTCGAGCTCCTGGCCTGACGACGCTGGCATCGGGCTTCGACGTCGCATAGGCTCCGCGGCCAGGCGTCGGGAGGAGGCGATGGCGAGGCCCGAAGACGCTGCGGCAGAACCCGAACGCGCCGGCGGGCCGGGTCCCGCGCCGGGCGATCCGCGCACGTACGACTACTCGAGCCCGGCGCGGACCTGCGACGTCGTGATGAAGGGCGGGATCACGAGCGGCGTCGTCTACCCGCACGCCGTCTGCGAGCTCGCGCGGACGTACCGCTTCGTGAGCGTCGGCGGGACCTCCGCCGGGGCGATCGCCGCTGCGGCCGCCGCGGCCGCCGAGCACGGGCGCGACCGGGACGGCTTCCGCAAGCTCGCGGCGCTGCCGGCCTGGATCGGCGCCGACGGCAACCTCTTCGGTCTCTTCCAGCCACAACCCGGCACCCGGCCGTACTACCGCCTCTTCACGGCCGGTCTCGGCCGGAACGGCGCCGCGAGATGGCTGCGCATCGCATGGGCGGCGGTCTCGGGCTTCCCGCTGGCGGCGCTCGCAGGCCTCGCGCCCGGGATCGCGCTCGTCGTCCTCTCCGTGTGGACGGGGTCGGGCGCCCTCGCCGTGTGCGCGGCGCTCGCGGGGATGCTGCTCGCCCTGCTCGGCCTCGCGCTCGCCCTCGGGCTCCGGCTGGGCGTCGGGCTACCCCGCGCGATCGTCCGCAACGACCTCGGGCTCTGCTCCGGGCTGCCCGCCGAGGGCGGCACGCAGCCGGCGCTCACTCCGTGGCTCGCCGACCTCGTGGACGACCTCGCCGGGAAGGAGGACGGGACGCCGCTCACGTTCGGCGACCTGCGTGCCAGGGATGTCCGCCTCGAGGTGATGACGACGAACGTGACGCACCGCCGACCCCAGCGGATGCCGTGGTCCCACCACCAGCTGCTGTTCCACCCGGACGAGCTGCGCCGGCTCTTCCCCGAGCGCATCGTCGCCTGGATGGAGGCGCACCCGCCCCCGGAGAGTGAGGGGGGTGAGGGCGAGCGTCGCAGACGGACGCTCGCCGCGCTCGGACCGCTCCGTCCCCTCCCCGATCCGGACGACCTGCCGGTGGTCTTCGCCGCACGGCTGAGCCTGAGCTTCCCGCTCCTGATCAGCGCGGTCCCCCTTCACGCGCTCGACCTGACGCGCCCACGGACGCGCGAGGCGCTCGCCGCCGTCGAGGCGGGCCGTGCGCCGGAGCAGCCGCTCGCGGCCGACGTGTGCTGGTTCTCGGACGGCGGCATCACGAGCAACTTCCCGGTGCACTTCTTCGACACGCCGCTCCCGACCCGGCCGACGTTCGCGATCGACCTCGACGGCTTCCACCCCGACTACGGGCGGCGCGCCGACCAGGCG